>CALWPV010000134.1 GCA_944383515.1 uncultured Clostridia bacterium | reverse complement strand
GAGCAATACAGCTTGCATTTAAAATATTCAAAACCTCCTCAAAAGAAAGATTCTCTTCCCCTACTGGGGTTCCAATAGAATTTAAATATGATTCGGTAGTTATCATACCATTTAAATTAAATAAAATCGGCAGAGCATATTGCTTTTTTTGAATCAGTCCGCCGTCTAAAACCGGCTGATAATATTGATCGCTATTTTGAAGCTCTTCATCTGCTGTCACATAGGGCGTAAAATCTAAAAGTATTTCTTGTTCGGCTAATCGAAAGAAATCATATATGGGATGCTTACTAAAAATGAATACATCTGGCATAACCGATTGCTCGTATTGATCCTGCAAGGGGTCTGTGGGTTGACCATTATAATATTCTTCTATATAGTGTGCTTCTATTTCTATTCCCGTCAGTTCTTCATATTCTTGCAGAGCTTTCTCAAAAATATTCCCATTTGGCGCTTCTGTTTCTCCTCCTACTAAAATTGTCCCTATTACATGTTTTGAAGGATATAATGTTTCTTCTGTTTCATCATTAGAAAATGTATGTGCAGGAGCACTCAAATAAACCACAAGCTTTTCTGGTTGATCCGTCTCCGATAATTCCGCCTCTGTAACGCTTTCATGTACCCCATAACAGCCAACTACACTTAATAACATACATAGGCATAACCATAAACTCCATTTCCGTTTCATCAGGTACACCTCCTCGTATTCTGTTGCCTAACTTAATTCTTTACTTCTTAATTTCCTCTTTGAGAAATTTCGTCAATCTTTGATCTCATAATATCATATCCTTCATTCAAAGACAAGTATATTTTATAAATTTATAAAAATACGAATGCCTTCGTATTTTTAGCCTTACCCATACAAAAATTCCCCTTATAGCGGCGTATTCTATTGCCACTATAAGGGGAATGTATCTTCCATGCCTACTTTGCTATTAACCAATACTTTTAATTTGCGGATAATAAATCCAATACGCTTTTCCGAGTATTTTATCTTTTGCAACATATTTATTACGCCAGTATCTTGAATCTTCCGAGTTGTTGCGATTATCTCCCAGCATAAAATAATGACCTTCCGGTACCTCATAGGGTCCAAAATTTCCATAGGGTGTTTCTTTTAAGTACGGTTCATCCAGCAATTCATTATTTACATACACCCGTCCTTCAACAATTTGAATCACTTCACCTGGTAGTCCAATAATACGCTTAATATAATTTTCTTGCTCATTATCTGGGTATTTAAAAATAACAACGTCACCCCGCTGCGGATCCGAAAACCAGTATGAAAATTGCAGGCCTAATACGCGGTCCCCTGTCATAATAGTATTTTCCATAGAACCGCTGGTTACCCTTGCGTTAACAATAATAAAACTATTTAAAAACAGTGCCGCCGCTATCGCCAATACAATAACCAGCGCCCAGCTAAGCGCTTCTCGGAGCACTGAATGTTTTTTATTGGACTCATCCCCGTTTAACGAGTCTTTTATAGTATTCAACAAATCCTTGCCCGCCATCTTGCCCGTACCTCTCGCTCTTTTTATATCTATATCTATCTTGTCAAGTACACCTGAGAGGATTCGAACCTCCGGCACATGGTTTAGGAAACCACTGCTCTATCCCCTGAGCTACAGGTGTATAATCCGCGCGAATGTGTCACGCGCTTTCATAATACAGAGCGGCTGCAAGCAGGGAGATAACGAGACCCCTCCTGAAAATCAGAAGGGATCTCGCTACTCTGCTACATGATATCCATCTTGTTTAAGCAGCTTTTAGACCGTCTGACTCTTATAAATTCTGCAAAAATACCCGATATGCTCTATATGCCTCGTAAATATCGGTTTTTGCAGCGACCTCCCACGGTGCATGCATATTATGAAGCGGAATACCCAAATCGATAACGTCCATAGCATACTGGGCCAGAATAAACGCGATGGTACCGCCGCCGCCTTGGTCAACCTTACCAAGCTCAGCCATTTGATACCGTACATCGTTCTCGTCGAAATTCTTGCGAAGCTCTGCAATATATTCCGCCGTCGCGTCATTGGAGCCGCTCTTTCCGCCGCTTCCCGTATATTTGTGTAGTACCGGGCCATAGTGGAAATAAGGCGCGTTGTTTTTCTCGTGTACATTAGCGTAGTTAGGATCAAAACCAGCGCTAACATCGGACGAAAGCATCTTAGACGCAGAAAGCATACGACGCATTTTTAGCTCGTCATATCCGCCTGTCAGTCCCAGAATTTCAGCCATGCAGTTTTCAAAGAATTTAGACTGCATACCCGTAGCGCCCACACTACCAATCTCTTCTTTATCGACCAAAAGCGTTACATACGTTTTTTCCGGAACCTCACCAGCCAGATCCAGCTGTGCTCTCACAGAAGTATACGCACAAATACGATCGTCATGACCATACGCATATACCATGCTCCGATCAATACCCAGATCACGGGCAGCGCCAGCGGGCACTACCTCAATTTCCGCCGACTGGAAGTCTTCTTCCGTGATACCATATTTCTCATTTAAAATATTCAATACATTTTTCTTGAAAAGATCTTTATCCTCTCCCTCAGAAGAACCAGCCTCAGCCGGAGTGCTGCCAAAGGTAATGTTCAGATCCTCACCAGTAAATGCTTCATTTATGTTTTTGCTCCGCTGATCCTTGGCCAAATGCGGCAGAATATCGCTAATGCCGAAAACAGGATCGCCAGCCTCTTCACCAATCGCAACTTTAACGACTGTGCCGTCTTTTTTCGCTACCACGCCATGCAGCGCCAGGGGCATGGTTACCCACTGAAACTTTTTAATACCGCCATAATAATGCGTTTTCAGCATAGCGAAGCCGCTGTCTTCGTAAAGCGGATTAGGTTTAAGATCCAGGCGGGGAGAGTCAATATGCGCTCCCAAAATGTTAAGACCTTCTGACAGATCTTTTTTACCAACCTGTACCAACACCAGCATTTTATTACGGTTATTCGCGTAAACTTTGCTGCCGGCCGTCAGCTTTTCACCCGTCTTAACACAGTCAAATAAATTCTTATATCCTGCGGCCTGTGCCATGGCGATCATTTCATCCACGCACTCGCGCTCGGTTTTGCATTGAGACATAAACTGCTTATATTCTTCGCAAAAGCCGGTCATGGACTGCTTCATTTTGGGCGTCCATGTCTCCCATAAAGATTTCTTCTCCATCGGACGATACCTCCTAAGCTAAAGATAGTCTCATTATAGCTCGAATCCCCCATTTGTACAAGTCCCAAAGTAAAAAATTTTACTTGTTTTTCCATGGCTTTCTGTAGCCAAACTCACACCGTCAGATCCTCTGCTTCTTCCTCTTTTTCAGCCCCGTCTCGGCGTTTTGTTACCCTCTTCTGAACCTGCTCGCGGCATAGCACATACACAACCGAACACAGGGGAATAAACACCAGCATGCCAACAATCCCCATAAGACTTCCGCCCACCGTCACAGCAACCAACACCCAAATAGAAGGAAGCCCTACAGAATTTCCCACCACGTGGGGATAAATCAAATTGCCCTCAACTTGTTGCAGAACCAAGAACAAAATTACAAAAATCAGCGCCTTCAGCGGACTTACCATAAGAATAAGAAGCGCGCCAATCATACAGCCAATAAAAGCTCCCACAATCGGAACCAGTGCTGTAATACTAATTAAAATACTAATCACCAGCGCATAGGGAATCTGCAAAATCAGCATGCTGACAAAAAACATACACCCCAGAATAAGCGCCTCCAGGCACTGTCCGGAAATAAATTTAGAAAAAATCCGATTGCTAAGCTGCCCCACTCTCCAAATGTGATCGCCCGTTTTTTGCGGCAAAAACGCACGCATGAGCAAATGAATATGCCTTGCCAGCTTTTCCTTTTGCAGCAGCACATACGCCGAAAATACAAAGCCAATTACAAACGAAGTAACACCGTTTATTACACCGCCCACAATGCTAATTCCCGAATTGATAAGTCCGGTAGCACTGCTCTGCAAAATAGACACAGCCCTTTCCGCAAGCTGGCTCCAATTAAAATTCTGCTCTTCCAAAATACGCTGTACCTCCGGAAAAGGCAGCTTTTCCAGCTGCGTTTGCAGCGCCCTAAATGCAATAGGAATCTGCGCGGCAATAATGCCAATTGTCTCAGACACCTGCGGAATAATAACCAAAAGACAAAATGTTAAAACAAGTAGCACCAACAGCACAGTAATGCCATAGGCAGCAGCCCGTCGCTTCTTTTTAAACGGCAACCTCCGCTCAACCGCCGACATAGGAACATTAAAAATAAACGCAATAGCTCCGCCCAAAATAAAGGGAGAAAAAATATCAATTAAAGCGGCAATGCCGCTAACAATCAGCTGGTAATGTTCTAACAACCAGTATAGCAAGATTGATCCAACAACGAGTAAACAGATTTTTTTCCATGCATGTTGATTCATCTGGGTGTCCTCCTTTTTGCTATGCCTTTATTGATTTAAAGAAAAAAAGCCGTCGCAAATCATATGCGACAGCTTTTTCAACTACATCCGAGAGGATTCGAACCCCCGACGCATGGCTCCGGAAGCCATCGCTCTATCCACTGAGCTACGGATGCATGCTTTTTGCTAAAAGCAAAATCTATTATACAGGATGATCGTGTAAAAATCAAGGGGTTATCTGGTTTCCAGCGCAAATTTTTCAACCGCTTCCGCTACGCCGCCCTGATTATTATCTGCACTCGTGATATAGTGGGCTATCTGCTTAACCTCGTCGCTGCCATTTTTCATGGCCACGCTCATTCCCGCATACTGCAGCATGGGTAAATCATTTTCCAAATCACCAATACACATTACCGCTTCTTGGGGTACTCCCAGATAACCGGCCAGTTTTTCTACAGCCTTTCCTTTATCCACATCGGGATCGAAAAACTCCAACAAATACGGCGCCGAAATAACACACTGAACTCGTTGTGTGATCTGTGGAAGAACTGTGCTTTTTAAAGACAAAATGCCGTCCAGGGCTCCATCTGGTTGGGGCCATTTTCCTGTATGCAGAAAAAACACCATTTTAACAGCCTCTTTTGTATAGGGCATTAAGTCATCCACCTGCACCAAATGACTGCCGGTTGACTGTTCATAATATTCCGTCTCCTGACACCAGGTTTCTACCATAACATTGCTTTTCGTATAAAGTTGTATGTGAAGCTGCTCAGGCATACTCCGTCCTAACAGAATCAGTTCTTCCGCCGCTTTAGGATCCATTGGATACTGAAAAATCGGCGTGCTGTCTTTCGTCTGATAGATGATTCCTCCGTTGAGCGCAATACCATATTGTCCTTCTTCTTTCAAATTCAGCGTACTTAATTCGCGCTGCATGCCCTCGGCTGGACGGCCCGAGCAGAGTACAATTTTAATGCCCGCTTCTTTCGCTTTTTGCAAGATTTCTATGTTTCTCTTGCAAATTTTCTTTTGATCGTTCAATAGTGTTCCGTCTAGATCGATGCCAACAATCTGAATGAATTTATTCTTTTGTTCGTTTAAGTAGCTCATAAATTCTCTCCAAATCTTCTTCTGAATAGTATTCTATTTCAATTTTTCCTTTTTTCTTGCCCCGAACAACGTTTACTTTGGTTCCTAGAATGTCTTGCATACGTTGTTCCATAGAAGCATAAAGCAGGGTCTGCACGTCGGATTCTTCGGATATCTCCTTTTTTTCTTTCGGAGGCATATACACCAGTTTTTCCAACTGGCGAACGCTCAAATCCCGTTGAAACACCATATTTGCGAGCTCTTTCTGCTTTTTCAAATCCCTCACACTCATAAGCGCTTTGGCATGTCCCATGGAAATACTTCCATCCGCAACCATCCTTTGCACCGACTCCTCTAGGCGCAGCAAGCGCAAAAAATTAGCAATTGCCGAACGGCTTTTGCCAACCTTCAAGGCCACTTCCTCTTGATTTAAATGATATTCATTCATGAGACGTTGGTAGGCCTGCGCCTCCTCAATCGGATTCAGATCTTCTCTTTGAATATTTTCAATTAAAGAAATTTCTATTGTTTCTTCATCGCTATATTCCTTAATAATGACGGGAATCTCTTTAAGTCCTGCATCTTTAGCCGCCCGCCATCTTCTCTCTCCGGCAATAATCTGATAACAACCGTCTTTTTTCTGCACAATTAGCGGTTGCAAAACCCCATATTGTTTAATCGACTCTGTCAATTCTTCTAAGCTTTGACGATCAAAATATTGCCGTGGCTGCAAATAATCTGGTTCTATTTCATAGATATCCATCATTTGAATTCCGCCGTGGACTTCCGCTGCTGGTTTCTCTTCCGAATCAGGCTGTGGCTGCGGAACCGACTGCGTTTCATTTTCTCCCTGTATTAAATTGGAGCCGCCAATGAGCGCATTGAGTCCCCTGCCTAATCCTCTTTTTTTTGGGTTTTTCTCCATACGTTCTCTCCTCCCTACTGCGCATTCTTTTGAATCACTTCTTCTGCCAGCTGCATATAGCTAATCGCTCCCTTTGAACTTCTTTCATAATAAATAACCGGCATGCCATAACTAGGCGCTTCCGCCAAACGAATATTGCGCGGAATCTTGGTTTCATATATTTTAGTGGGTAAAAAAGCCTTCACTTCCTCCACTACCTGTGTACATAGATTCGTTCTATTGTCAAACATTGTAAACAGGATCCCTTCAATTTCAATTTTGGGATTCAATCTTTGTTTGACTAGGTTAATCGTGTTGATCAGCTGGGATAATCCCTCCAAAGCATAGAACTCACATTGAATCGGCACCAAAATAGAATCGGAAGCTTGAAAAGCATTGATGGTTAAAATATTTAAAGAAGGAGGACAGTCGATTAGCATAAAATCATACTGATCTCGCACCACTTGAAGTTTTTCATCCAGCAGTCCTTCTCTTTTTTCTACCCCAATCAATTCCACTTCTGCTCCTGCCAAATCTATACTAGCAGGGAGAATGTCGATTTTATACTCCGGTAAGGAAATAATGCTATCTTTCACCTCTGCTTCTCCCAAAAGCACTTCATAGCTGGTGTTTAACAGCTTATCCTTATCAATACCAAATCCACTCGTGGTATTTCCCTGCGGGTCCATATCAATCATTAAAACCCGCTTTCCTTTCTCTGCCAGGCAGGCTCCCAAATTAACGGTGGTCGTTGTTTTTCCTACACCGCCTTTTTGATTTGCAATCGCTATAACCTTTCCCATTGTAACTTCTCCTACCCTTTTCATCACTATCAGGACTCGCCGCTCAGCGAACCCCAGGCAAGAATCCCAAGAGGATTCTTGCAGTCGTTCTGTAACGGTATTATATCATAGGTCATTTTAAAAAGAAATACTTTTCATGTTCCACGTGGAACATTCTAACAAGAAAACATAAAAAAAATGTTCCACGTGGAACAATGGAACATTTTTTCATTAGTCTTTGACGAAAAACTGAAGCGCTCCTTGGTATACCTGGATGTTCAATGGCATAGCAGGGCCCCTTTCTCCATCGACTTCAATATAATTTTCATCGGTATCATCATTCGACCAAATATTGAAGTGTTTCCCTTCAATATAAAGTACATCCTTTTCATGAATGGGCTCTTTCCGAACGATTTTCATAATGACTCTGGCAATGTTCGCAATACCGTCAATCTTGACAGCCAGTAAATCAAACATACCATTGGATAACTCGGAAATATCTGCTCCTACTCCATCGGGATGCGGGCGCGCATTAACAATGGTCATAAAGGCAAATCGTCCTTCATGAATGGTCTCGCTTTCCTGAATTGATAAGTCCATTTTGTGGAATTTAGGAAGCGCGCTGACTCCCTTAATATAATAAGCCCAACGTCCAAACAGATTCTTCATATCGCTGCTGACATTTACCATACTGGAGAGAGTTCCAGCACTGCAGGCATTGACAAAATAACGATCGTTTACCCTAGCGACATCCACAGGAACGACCTTGCCTGCAAACAAGGATTTGAGATTTTCTTCTAAGTCTTCTCCAAACCCCAGCAGTTTAGCAAAATCATTGTCGGTTCCGGCCGGTATCACTCCAATCGGTAACCGGGAATTTCGCTCCATCATCGCATTGACAACCTCGTTCACCGTTCCATCGCCCCCGGCCACAAAAACGGCTTCCGTCAGACTTAAATCGCATTCCTTTAAATATAACGCCATATCGCCCGGCTGTCGGCTGCGAAATACTCGTATTTCAACATTCTTAGCCGAAAAGATCTCAATAAACCGATCCAATGAAAACCGAAAATACGTATCGCCAGCCTTAGGATTATAAATTAAAATAATGTCCCGCATTGCTTCCCTCCTCTCTCCATTCAGATCAGTACAAATGATATACGGCCAACCGACTAGAAACCCATTACATTTTTTCCGGCGCTTTAACTCCTATCAAGTATAACCCTTGTTTAATTAACTGAGCAACCACATACGTAAGGCGCAGCCGCGCTTTTTTCACGGTCTCTTCTGCGGTCAAAATACTATTCTCATGATAAAATTTATTGAAAGCAGAAGCTAACATTACCGTATATCTGGTTACCATATAAGGCTCCCACTTTTGCGCCGCTTCTTCTACTCGCTTCGGGAAGACCTCGACCAGCTTGAGAATTTCCTGCGAATATTCATCCGTCAGCGCCGAAAAATCAATTTCCTGATCCACAGCCGGATCAAATCCCGCCTTACGCAGTACGCTCGATGCCCTGGCAAATGTATATTGTACATAAGGACCGGTTTCTCCGTCAAAATTAAGAACCTGATCCCAACTAAAAGTTACATTTTTAATCCGGTTATTAAATAGGTCATGGAAAACAACCGCTCCCACGCCGACCTGTTCGGCAACTTCATCCATATTGTCCAAATCCGGATTTTTCTCTTCCATAATCTCTTTTGTCTTATCAATGGCTTCGTTCAGCAAATCCTGCAGGTAAATCACATGTCCTTCGCGGGTCGAAAGCTTTTCTCCCTCCAAGCTCACCAGTCCGTAGGGAATATGTACCAAGTCTTTACTCCATTCAAAGCCCATTTTCTCACAGACTTTGAACCACTGCGCAAAATGCAGGCTCTGCTCCATGCCTGTAATATACACGCATTTATAAAAATCATAGGTCTCTTTCCGGTACATGGCCGAAGCAATATCGCGTGTCACATACAGTGTACTGCCATCTTTCTTCAAAATAAGGCAAGGCGGCATATTGTCTTCGCTCAGATCAACAATTTTCGCTCCTTCACTCTCCTGCAAAAGGCCCTTTTCTGTCAGAATTTGAATTAACTTGTCTGTCTTATTCCAAAAATAAGCTTCTCCTAAATACGTGTCAAACTTAACGTCGAGCAGCTCATATACGCGAGATACCTCTTTTAAACTTACGTCAACAAAGAAACGCCATAACGCTAGTGCCTCTTCATTGCCATGCTCCATAGAGGTAAATACTTCCCGCGCCTCTTCATTCAGCTCAGGATTTTCCTCTGCTTCTTTATGAAAACGCACATATAATTCATTAAGCGCCCGTACGCCCCGTTTTTCGACCTCTTCGCGATTTCCCCATTTCTGAAACGCAACAACAATTTTCCCAAATTGCGTGCCCCAGTCGCCCAGATAATTCATGCTCACGGTGCGATACCCTAAAAACTGCAAAATACGGCTTAACGAGTTGCCAATTACGGTCGTACGCAAATGCCCAATATGAAAGGGTTTCGCCACATTGATCGAAGAATAATCAAGAACAACGGTTTTCCCCTCTCCTACGGTAGAAGAGCCAAAAGCCCGTCCTTCTTTTTCCGCTTCCTGCACCTGTCCCAAAATAAACGACGCGCGCCATGTCTTATCCAGAAATAAATTCACATACGGCCCCACTGCCTCCACTTTTTCTACAATATCGGAATTCTGAAGCTTCTGTGCTAACTCTGCGGCGATTAACTGCGGCGCCTTATGCATTGTTTTAGCAAGGCGAAAACAAGGAAACGCATAATCTCCCATAGATTTTTCTTTAGGAATTTCAATACCGCTTTCTACTTCTTCCAGCGTCAGCTCCGGCAAATGCGCCGCCAGCTCTTTAACCACATAATCTTTACAATACATATTCTTTACCTCCCTGAGTCATACGGCACACGAACCACCATTTCGTAATACCGTTCATTTTGGTTTTCTTTAATTTCTACCGGTACGCCGGCATCCGTCATATAAGACGCCGCCTTCTTCACTGTATTGGTAAACAGACGAATATCGCGAATATAGCGGCGCACCCTGGGCCTCCCCTTCTTGCTGCCGCTTCCCGCCAAAGAAGAGGCTAAGCCTGTTTCACGGGCCGTTTTTCCTTCTAATAAAACCGCGTCGCTTTGCAGTAGCGTTTCTACATAGGCCTCAGCCTGTCTTACTGTTAAATTCATGCGCCCCATATACAGCGCCGCATCCAGCTGCCTCTCTCCCGCCGGCAGCCGAAGAAGCGCCCGCGCATGGCGCTCTGTTAAGCCATACTCGGTCAAAACCTGTTTAACTCCTTCGCTTAAGCGCAAAATCCGCAGTTTATTAGCCACCGCCGACTGCGTTTTTCCCATTAAATGGGCAATTTCCTCTTGCGTCATATGATATTCTTCCGCTAAACGCTGATACCCGGCGGCTTCCTCCAAATAGCTTAAATCTTTTCTCTGAATATTCTCAATCAAAGCCACCACAGCGCTCTGCTCGTCGCTCATTTCCATAATAATCGATGGAATTTGCTTAAGCCCAGCCATATACGCCGCCCGCAAACGCCTTTCACCCGCAATCAGCTCAAATAATCCGCCCACACGGCGCACCGTAATCGGCTGCAACACGCCATGACAGGCTATAGAAGCCGCCAATTCCTGTAAGGCCTCCTGATCAAACACATGCCTCGGTTGATATGGATTAGGAACAATCTTGCCAATCTCAATCATGCTCACCATCCGTTCCAAATGTCATTCCCCCGCTTCTGTACATGGAAATTTATACCAGTTTTTCTTTCTTTATTTTACTTTGTTTGCGAGGATATTGCAACCCCAAATTTCCATTTTTTTCAAAAATCGCCATGAAATGGTCCATTTCAACCGGAAGTTCCTCGGCTTGCACCGTTTCTACATGCTTCATTTTTAAAATTTTTCTTGCTTTCTCAGATTCCGACAATTCCTCCAGAAGCGCCGGCCCTTTATATGCAATCATGTAGCCGCCCTTCTTCACATATCCGCTGCAATACTCTAAAAGCACCGGCAGAGGCGCCACCGCTCGAGCTACCGCAATATCAAACCGCTCTCTAAACAGCGCGTCATGCGCCAATTCCTCCGCGCGGCCATGAACACAAACCGCCCCCTCCAGCTCCAGGTCGCGAATAACTTCTTCCAAAAACTTCACCCGCTTTTGCAGAGAATCCAGCAATGTTAATTGAATCTGCGGATTCGCAATTTTTAAAGGAATCCCCGGAAATCCCGCTCCGGTTCCCACATCAATTAAAGTCACGGCACCGCGCACCGGCGCAAACCTTGGCAAAATCGCCAAGCTGTCTAAAAAATGCTTCACCGCCACCTCGTAGGGATCCGTTATCGCCGTCAAATTGATCTTCTCATTCCATTCAATCAATCGCTTATAATACAGGTCAAATTGATCCAGCTGCCGCTGGGAAAGGCTAATGTTCATCGCCTTAGCGCCATCTTCCAGAGTCTTTCGCATCATACCTTTCTTTCCTCCTGCTGTGAAGTTGCCTTCGTTCTTCTGCGCTGCTCCAAATACACCATAAGTACATTCAAATCAGCCGGTGACACACCGGAAATACGGCTGGCCTGTCCCATGGACACCGGTCGTACAGCCATTAACTTCTGTTTGGCTTCTATTCTCAGCCCCTGGATCGATTCATAAGGAAGATCCGCTGGAAGTTTTTTAGCCTCTAGGCTTTTAAATCGCTCAATCTGATGGAGCTGCCTTGTAATATACCCTTCATATTTTAACTGTATCTCCACCTGCTCTGTCACTTCTTCGCTAAGCTGCGGCCGCTCCGGATCCATTTCCCGCAGGTTTTCATACGTATATTCAGGTCTTTTCAGTAAATCACCTAGTTTTTCGTGCGTTTCTGCCGATTGCGCTCTCGTCGCCTGCAATCGCTGAATTTCCTTTTCAATGGCTTCTTTTTTCTTAAGAAACCGCTGATATCGTTCCTCACTAATGAGTCCGGCGCGATATCCTTCAGGCGTTAACCGTAGATCCGCATTGTCCTGGCGCAGCAGCAAACGGTATTCCGCTCTCGACGTCATCATGCGGTATGGCTCATTGGTTCCCTTCGTAACCAAATCGTCAATCAATACGCCAATATAACTATTACTTCTGTCGAGCGCCAAGGGTTCTTTTCCTTGCATGGCCAGCGCGGCATTCACTCCGGCTACCAGGCCCTGCGCCGCCGCTTCTTCATAACCGGAACTGCCATTCATTTGCCCTGCGCTATACAGCCCTTGAATTTGTTTAAACTCCAGACTGCTTTTCAGAGATAGCGGATCGATGCAGTCATATTCAATGGCGTAACCTGTGCGCATAATTTGAACATGTTCTAATCCGGCAATCGTTCGCAGCATGTCACGCTGTACGTCTTCTGGAAGCGAAGAAGACATGCCCTGCACATAATATTCATCTGTATTCTCCCCTTCCGGCTCTAAAAAGAGCTGATGCCGGTTTTTATCGGCAAAACGAACTACTTTGTCTTCAATTGAAGGACAATACCGGGGACCAACCCCTTGAATCACGCCGCCATATAAAGGGGATCGATGCAGATTCTGACGAATAATCTCATGTGTTTTTTCATTGGTATAGGTTAAATAACAGGGCAGCTGCTCTCTCTCTATGGCTTTAGGATCTGTTTCAAAAGAAAAAGGAATCACCTGCGCATCGCCGTCCTGCCTCTGCATCCGGTCAAAATCAATTGTTTTTCCATCGACTCTGGCAGGCGTTCCGGTTTTAAACCGGCGCATGGGTATGCCTAAATCCTGTATACACTGCGTTAATCCTCCTCGAGCCGACTGCATGCCATTGGGACCTGTTTTTGTTTCATACTCGCCATGAATACAGCGCGCGTTTAAATATGTACCCGTGCAAATAATTGCCGCCTTACAGGGATAATACGCCCCTGTAGCCGTCTGCACGCCAACCACTCTACCTTCCTGTACGTCCACATGAATTACTTCATTCTGGCGAAGCTGCAAGTTTTCCTGTCTTTCCAGCACATGCTTCATGCGCTGCTGGTACCGCTGTTTATCGGCCTGCGCGCGTAACGAATGCACCGCCGGCCCTTTAGCCGTGTTAATCATACGCGACTGAATATAAGTATGATCAATATTGCGTCCCATTTCGCCGCCCAGCGCGTCAATCTCTCTTACCAAATGCCCTTTGGAAGTTCCGCCAATACTTGGATTACAAGGCATCATGGCAATCGAGTCTAGTGACATGGCAAACAAAATTGTTTTCATGCCCAGCCGCGCTGCGGCAAGCGCCGCTTCACACCCGGCATGGCCGCCGCCGATTACCACAATATCTACTGTTTCTTCCTGATACATAGTAACCTCCATTCAAAAGCATTATATTTTCATTTTCCTAAACAGAATCGGCTAAAAATCTCATTAACCACATCTTCCTGCGTACTGCGTCCCTGCGCGTCGCTAAGCGCGTCACAGGCCTGCCGAATATCAATAACCAATAAATCTTGTTCCCGCTGCTGCGACGCCAGCACCATTTGCAGCGCCTGCCTGGCCCGCAGCAAAGCCTCTTTCTGACGCAAATTCGTTACCAACGGTTTATCACTCGTTAGTACGTCGCCCGCAAAAAATAGTTCCTTAACCTTGTCTGTTAGCTCTGCTACACCTGTTTCCTGCTTAGCCGACATGCTCACCAAAACGCGCTCCAGTTCCGGCTCTCCGATTAACTGCGTAACCGGTTCCGGCGCCACGCCATTTTCGCTTAGATCTGTCTTATTGAGTACCAATAAATACGGTCTCTTTCGGACCAGCTCTAAAAGCTCTAGCTCTTCCGGCGTCACCGCCCGGCCCGCGTCCAGCACTAACAAAACCAAATCACTCTCTTTAGCTGCCTCCAGCGCTCTTTCTACGCCAATTTTTTCAACTATATCATCGGTTTTTCGAATGCCGGCCGTATCCATAATGCGCAAAGGAATTCCACCCAGATCTAACCTTTCTTCCAGCACATCTCGGGTTGTTCCCGCCACATCCGTTACAATAGCCCGCTGCTCGCGCAGCAAAAGGTTGAGCAAACTGCTTTTTCCTACGTTAGGCTGACCCACAATAGCCACCTTCACGCCTTGTTTTAGCATGCGACCGCTTTCTGCGGTAGCGAGAAGCTCGTCAATCTGATCCAGTACCTGCCGGCAGTTTTGTATAATAGAATCGTCGGTAATTTCAGGAAGATCTCCATATTCGGGATAATCTATATTAACCTCTATGGCTACAATGGTATCAATCAGCTGCTGTCTGAGCGCCTCTACTTTGCGGCTAAACCCGCCGCTCAGCTGATTAACCGCCGCTTTTAAAGAATACGCTGTTTGCGCACTAATCATGTCCATAACGGCTTCGGCTTCTGAAAGGTCCATACGCCCATTTAAAAATGCACGCTTTGAAAACTCACCCGGCTCTGCCATAGAAGCGCCGCAGGCTATCAGTGCTTCAATAATTCGCTGACAAATATACATACCGCCATGGCAGTTAATTTCAACCGTATCTTCCCCGGTAAAGCTATGCGGGCCGCGCATAACGAGCACCAATACCTCGTCAATCATTTCTCCTTGATCCTGCATTTGCCCAAAAACTGCCCTATGGGAAGGAACCTGATCCAATCGTTTGCCTCGCGCAGAAACAAAGGCTTTTTGCGCTATGCGTATAGCCTCGGGACCCGATAAACGAATAACGGCAATGCCGCCGGTGCCAACCGGTGTTGAAAGCGCTACAATCGTTCTTTCCTGCACATCCTGATACATGTTAACCCTCCATTCCGAAGCGCTTTAGCGCGAAGGTCGCGGCGCAAATTTCAAATTTGCGCCTGCGAAGGAAGCTATTTGTGACGCTTCGGCACAAATAGCCGTGTGAAAAATCAGCTATTCGAGCTGATTT
>CALWPV010000133.1 GCA_944383515.1 uncultured Clostridia bacterium | reverse complement strand
CCCCGAGCGACCAGCTGCCGGCTGGAAAAATCGATCTGCCCTTCCGAAACCTGGGGCTCCAGATCAATATAGATCTCATAGCTGGTTAAGGCGTCCGTGGTGTAAAAACTGACGGCGCTTATTTCTTCTTGCCCGGTAGCCGTGAACAGGTTGGCGCCCCAGGCGCTTTCTTGTTCGTAGCCTACCTGCCCCGTCCAGCCGAGCAGATCGTGCTGGTAGAGGTGGTCGTAGTTTTCCGGGTTATCGAGGCGGCTGTAGGTAATGGTATTTTGGCCAATGGTGGTGTCGTAGTAAGAAACATAGAAAAATCCCTGCTCGCCAAAGGTTTCGCCCCAGCTGTTTTGGCAGATAAAGGCGCCGTCGCCGGGCGGGGTAATAGCAAAGTTGTCGCGGCTGTAGGTATCGTCCCAGCCGATAATGAGAACGTCGTGATTGTACTGCACCGGCCCGTCATAATAATAGGCGCAGGTGTCTGCCGCGTAGTACATTGTACTTTGATCGGCGTAAAGAATGGCCTCGTCGGCGTAAAGGGAGCTTTGTACACTGCCATTTTGCAGCACGGCTTCTTTAATGGCGTAGCGATCGTTTTCGAGCAGCTGCGCTTCTTGTAAATGCGCCCGAACCGCCGCCTCCGGGTTGGTAACGCCGTCGGCATAGGGATCGTCGGCCTCCCATACGGGGCCCTTCCAGCCCGCCAAATACGAGAGGGCCATATTAAAATTGCCCCCTTCTTCCATGGTGGCCGTAAAGCCATGGTTCAGAGCTAAATGATCTACAGAAAAATTCTCAAGGTTCTGCGGAAGCTCCAGAATTTCCAGAGCGCCCAGAGCCGCAAACGCCCAGCAGGTGCCGAGATCGCCCTGATTTTTAATGCTGGCGGTACGGCCTATCCTGCGATTGTCCCACTGACTAGGCAGCTGCCACTTGTCTTCGTGGTGCAGGCCGGCAACCTTTTCCTGAGAATAAGCGCCGCTAATTTTTTGCATCGGCTGCTTAGCGGCTGCCCATAGCGCCGTCTCCGGCGCCTCCTGCCCGCATCCGCTAATCCAGCAGCTTCCTATTGCTAAAAGCAGCGCGAAACGCAGCGCCAGAGCGCGTCGCCGCTTGCACTTAGGTGTCGTCCGCGTCCGTTTTAATAATTTCAATTTCAAATCCCTCGTACGGAAATGGCTCTATAAAATGGTCTTGGTGGAAGGTGGTGCAGCCATAGGTCTGCATTTCTTCCTGATTTTTGGGTAGCCAGATGGGTCTTGGTAGGTCGAGCTTCTGAATAATTTCGTCAACGCACACTTCAATCCGGCTTGCTAATGGCCACTCTGTGTGAGCGTCTTCCGCCACATAACTTTCTTTAATACGGTTTTTTTGCCATATTTTTCCCCAAACGCACAGCATATCTTGTTATCCTCCGTTTTTTTACCCATCGCGTTAATAAAACATGGACTGGTTTTCTAAAATAAGAGCGGCGGGATCCAGACGCCCCTGAAAAAATGCCCGCCCCATAAAACGGCGTCCCGGCCTGGGCTCTCCCACCAGATCGCGGGGATTGATCGCTATGCGCAGCGTTTGCCCCATCACGTTTAACTCTAAATAGTATACCCACTCCTCGGTTTCAGAATTCATGAGTTTTTCTACATGTTCAATATCGCCCAGCATCGTATAAAAGTGATCGGCGCCGTCTGCCGGATATAAAAACGTATCAAAAATGCTGTATACGTCTTCCTGTTGCAGCCGCTCCTCAATTTCTTCTTCCGCTCTGGCTTCGCTTTCGCGTATTTCTTCCGCGGCCTGCGCGTCTCCCTTCATCATGCGTTCCAAATGCTGCCGGCGCCACTGTTCGTCTTCGCGAATGAGCTGCTCGTCTTCTTCCGAGCGCTCAATGCCCAGCAGCACCTTGCCCTCTACCGACAGGCCGTAGCAGGAAACGTCTAATGTGCGCCGGCGGCGCAGCATGGGGCTTTGGTAAAACCGATACACTTCGGACAGGCACAGGCAAATGGGTTCCAAACTACTCTGCTCCTGCCCCATGAGATAAATCATGTCTTCTTCCGATTCGGCCAGCTCGCAGTCGATCAGGCGATAGCCCCGTTTTTCTTTAATAGCCGGCATAACCGCAAAAGCGCGGATGTACGTTCCTGTCATTTGGCCGCGCACGATCAGCTGAAACGGCCCCATATCATGATACAGCTCTACATGATGCTGACCGCGCACCATATAGCGCTGACCCGAAAATTTGGTTTTGTCAACCGGTTCTTCCTGTAATAACTTGGTTAAAAATGCATCGAATGCCTTACGGCTTGTATACTGACTCATACCGATAGCTGAAAAAAGGCGTATCATGCTTACCTCCATTCTGTATTTTATAGACTGGCGACCATAACAAAAACGCTGCTGCGCAAGTCTGTTCCTTCTATGCGGGCCTCCACCTCAAACAGGCCCGGGTGATCGGGCGCCGTATATTTTCCATGCTCGTCAATTTGCCCCGCTTGCTCCCCCAATACCTGCCAGCGCACCCGAAAGCGCTCTTCTTCCGGAAGGTTGGTTTCAAAAAAGTAGATCATGCCCGGCTTCATTTTTTTGGGGGCATTCGTAATATAGAACTGGCGGGCGCGCTTTTTTTCTTGCTCTTTTTCGCTTAACAGCGCTTCCCGCCGGGCGCGCCAGCCAATGCGCAGTGCGGGAACGGCCACGTCTTCCTTCATTTGTACTCCCAGCTGAAAATGGCCGGTTTGCGAATCCATAACCGCGCCAAGCGAAACCGCCGGCAGCGCCGGAATATAGCTGGATCGATTAAAAACCTGCACGTCGCCCCATACCAGGCGGCGCGCGGCCCTCTCTTCATCGGTTCCCATCTGGTCAATAAAAAAGAAATGCAGCCAATGATCCCCGGCTCCCATGCCAGTATCAATGGGCTCCGTATAAAAACACTGTCCTTTTTTAGGCGGCTGCTCAAAACGAAACTCAATCTCGCCACCGCTATACGGCTCTTGCAATGGCCGCTGTGTATATATAATTTGAATATGATTACTTGCTTTCATGCTATTTAAGAATTCTCTCCTAGAAATCGGTTGCTTCTTTCAGGGGCCGGCGGCCCTGCGTCTTTTTTATTGTAGCTGTTTTTTAGCCCTGACGCAACATTTTTTTCACTTTTACACGGCTGCGAAAATGCATTGCACCCCTAACCCCCCTGTGCTATAATATTCTCACAAAGCGACCGCGCCAACGGCGCCGAGCGTTTAATTTTTTATAGGAGGTTAATCTGTATTATGAAAACATTTTCTACGGAACGCCGCGGGTATAATACGGCTGAAGTTGACCAATACGTACAGGAATTACAGACCCAACTAGACAAAAAAGAGGCCAAAATTAAAGAGTACCAGCAAAAAGAAGAGGCTATCAATCAGTCGGTGGTAGAAGCCAAAGTACTGGCCAACAAGATTGTCGAAGAGGCCAAGGCCGAGGCACAAACCATTCGCCAAACGGCCGTGGAGTCTTTGGGCGACATTAAAACCAAAACCAAGGCAATGCATAACAAATTGCAGCTTTTCCAAAAAGAATACAACCATATTTTACAGCAGTATCTCGTTGCCGTTCGTTGCAGCGACATGGTGCAATTATTTGACGATCTCGACCGCTTCATGGATCAGCTGGGTATGAAAACCGAAGAAGAGCCCGTTGATATCGCTGACCTCAGCGTGGAGGAACGCTCATGATGATGTGGTTTTATATCCTTGGAACGCTGGCCATGGGTTTTTTTCTTATTAAAAATATATATAACTACGGGCTATACAAGGACTATGCCAAAACCGCTATTTTTACCTTTGAGGATACGCGCCCCTTTTACAAAGCAATGCGTATTCTCTTCTCTCTTTGTTTTTTTATTTTCGTGGTGCTACTGCTTCTGGCCTGCTTCGTCTGGCATCCGCAAGACCCCAGCACATGGCTTAGCATTATCTGCCTGCTGGTCGGCAGCTTTCTGTTTGCCTTTTTCCCTTTTACGGCAGGTCGCTGGATCATGACCGACCGCGGCATTTACGTTTACAACTATGGCACGTTTATCGCATGGCCACAGATGATCGGCGTACAAATTGTTCCCCGCGGTAAAAAAGCCTTTCTGGTTTTAACTCTGAAAAAAGGCGACGGCGAGCAGCTTAAAAAAACCTCTTATCCGTTAATGATAGAAGGGGCCAAAGCCGTTGACTTAAGTAACATGATCCGTGAATTTATCAATACGGTTGACCGCAAACGGTATCGCAAGCAGTTCAACGAAGAACACGAGAAAAAAATGAAAACCAAAAAGTATTAAGTATAAGTCAGGAGATCTTGCTTTATGAAGCCCTCTTCGCGTCGCCACCGTTTCCGGTGGATCCGAAACCTGCCGCCCGTATTTTCTCTCATGCTGGTGGTTGCTTTTGGTATTATTTTTTATCAGGTCGTCAAAGAATTCGATTTGTCGTCGATCCACTTTTCCCGGCTTTTTTCTATTTTAAGTCCTTTTATTATCGGACTGGTTATTACCTTTTTCCTGGTAGCACCCGTTAAATTTTTAGAACGGCAGTTTTTGCGGCTCCCCTTTTTCCGCGAGCGCCGCGCCTTCACCAACTTTCTGTCTGTTCTCATTAGCTACGTGATTGTCTTAGGGCTGCTGGTTTTAATTCTCGTATACATTGTACCCCAAATTTTCTCCGGCCTCTCCACGCTCTTCACGCTTCTTACCGATGCGATTGAATATTTGTATGACAATCTCAATACCTTTATCAGCCACTGGAACGAAAGCTCCTGGAGCACGCTCATTTCCGGCGAAGATCTCTACCAGCTGCTGGGCAACTACCTGTCGTCTCTAACGCTCGATTTACAAAACATTGCGTCCACCGTGCTGCCCATGCTGTACAAAACCATTGCCAGCGTCGCTTCCGGATCTATCAACACCATTATCGGTATCATTATTTCTATTTATTTGGTTAGCGACCGCAGAAACATGGCCTACGGCGGAAAACGTATTTTATATGCGCTTTTGCGCAAAGACCGGGCCAATCGCATCCTGACCCTGCTGCACGAGATTTTAAATATTTTTCGCCGCTTTTTTGTTGGTCAGGCGCTGGATTCCCTGCTGATCGGCATTATCTGCTTCATTTTTATGAAGATCTTTTCACTGCCTTACGCAGAACTGATTAGCGTCATTATTGGGGTGACCAACATTATTCCGTATTTCGGTCCTTTCCTGGGCGCCATACCGTCTATTTTAATTATTCTTATGGTTTCTCCCATGGAAGCCCTCATTTTTGCCATTTTTATTCTGGTTTTACAACAAATCGACGGCAATATCATCTGTCCCGCCGTGCTGGGCGGCTCCCTCGGGCTCAAACCCATTTGGATTATATTCGCAGTTACAGTAGGCGGCGGACTTTTCGGTGTTCTGGGTATGATTATCGGCGTACCCACCTTTACCGTAATTTATACGTTATGGCACCGCTATATCCGCCGGCGTATACACTCTAAAAAAACCGGCGAGACTCCGGCTGCCTTTGCCGAAACAGCCAAGCCAGCCGAGGCTACGCCAGAAGCTGAAACGTCAAAAAAAGAGCCGCCCGCGCCATAAGGCCGCGGGGCAGCTCTTTTTCCTTTATAAAACAGCCTGAATTTTAGCCATCATTTGTTCTTTCGGAACCGCGCCAATAATTTGATCAACCGCACGGCCATTCTTGAAAATGACGAAATTTGGTATGCTCATAACCTGATACTGGCCGGCCAAATTCGGCTCTTCATCGACGTCGATTTTGCCTACTTTTAGCTTGCCCTCCAGCTCCTCGCTGAGCTGCTCCAACACCGGGCTCATCATTTTACAGGGGCCGCACCAGGTTGCGAAAAAGTCAACCAAAACCGGAATGTCCGACTCTAATACTTCTTGCTGAAAATCTGCCTGCGTAAATTTGAGTACCATGAAAATCCCTCCTTAAACCTAAAACCAGCATGTGGTTTTTCGAATTGCTTACAGCCTTATTCTAGCATACAGTGTTCCCAAAAGCAATCCTAATCATGCTACCTAAAAAAGAATGGAGAATCTCTATGAAACGCCTGCTTCACACTAACATTTTTACAACCTGTTTTGTATTAGCCTATTTTCTATTCAGCTTTGCCATTGTTTTTTTACTGGCTATGCTTCATGTAAGCGGCATATATGCCAGCGCGCTTGCCACGCTGCTGCTGTATGTGCTTGCCTTCGGCCTGCCGTCCGTTATCGACTATATCGCGCTGCGCCCTTACACCGGAGAGACGCCGGCTCAGTTTTTCGGCTTTCGCCGCCTCAGCGGGCGCGTCTTCTGGCTTGTCTTTGCCTGCGCTATTTTAGTACAGCCGGTCATGATGCTGATTTCTTCTGTTTCACAGCTCATTTTCCAGAATGTCACGTCGGATACCATGTATCAAATGGCCGAAATGCCGCTTCCTTTGCTATTACTTACCTCTGCCGTTTTTCCTGCTTTTTTTGAAGAGCTGGTTTGCCGCGGCGTACTGCTAAGAGGATACCGCGAAACGCCTACCTGGTACGCGCTGCTTATTCCTGCCGTCTTTTTCGGCCTGCTGCACCTCAATTTTCAGCAGGCGCTTTATGCCATAGCCGGCGGCATATTTTTTGCGCTGTTAGTTCGGTTTACGGGCAGTCTATGGTCCTCTATTATAGCCCATTTTGTGATTAACGGCTTACAGAGCTTTTTAAGCTGGGCCGTGCTGCATAGCGGCCTTTATGAGTTATCTGAGCTAACCGCCCAGACCGAGCTTATCAGCGGTCCGGCCATGGTTTTAGCTCAGCTGTTTGCGCCCGCCCTGCTCACCGCGCTCACTTTGCCGGTCCTGATTTTATGTTTAATCGTACTGAAAAAGCAGTCCGTCCCCGCGTACCCGGCTGCCAAACGCTCCAGTTTTGCCGGCCCCCCTCTTTTACCGACCTGGCATAAAGGAGCCTGGCTCATGTACATTAACCTTGGGTTCTTACTGATATACTGTGTAATCAATGAAGTTGCCTTTGTCTAGATCGGTACGGCCCGCAAATAATGAATGGCCTTACCCATGCGGGTAAAATTCTCTTCATATTCTGTCATTACATTTTCCTTAGCCCAAGGGCTGTGATGCAGGTCGTCGGTTTGTTCCTCAACCCGAAATCCGCCCTGCGCTAAGCTAAGCAGCGAATACGCAAATAACGCGTCGTTATCTGTTTTTAATCGTATCTCTCCCTTAGCCGAAAGAAGGCGGCGATAGAGCGGCAAAAACCGCTCTGAAGTCAGCCTTCTTTTTGCATGCTTTTCTTTAGGCCAGGGATCGCTGAAATTGAGATAGATTCTGTCGATCTCTCCTTCTTCAAAACAATCGCCCAATTTTCCCGCCTCTTGGCGGATTAAAAATACATTGTGGTCAATCTCCGGATCCAGCTGTTTTACTGCGCGGGCCAAAATAGTTGAAATTTTCTCGGCGCCAATCCACAGATCCTGCGGATATTTTCGGCTCATATCGCGAATAAACCGTCCTTTGCCGCAGCCAATTTCCAGGCACAGCCGCCCGGGGGAAGCGCCCGGGCCCAGCGCGCGCCACATACCTTTTTGCGCCGCCGGATCCCGTATAATCAGCTCCGATTCTCCCAAAATGCTCTCTGTATTCTTCAAATAACGAATGCGCATCGTCTATTTTCCTCTCTTTCCACCAGTGGTTTTACTGGCTGCTACGTATTATAAAGGCACGGGAGAAAAAAAGCAATTGCTGCGCCGGATTTTGTCTTAGTTTAGCATAGCTACGCGCAGGTTCAGCCAAAGCGCATACAAAATCCATAGACAATAAGGAATTAAAATCCAAAACGCAGGTTTACTCACCGTATAATACCGCGCCATCATCATGTACAGAACAAATACAAGCAGCAAAAGTAAAGTAAAAGACGCCCAATAGGCCTCCATACGGAAAAACAGAATGGGCCAGACAAATAGGATCAGCAAATGAAGCTCATAAAATCGGAGCCCCTCCGATTTGGCCATAGACGCGGGCCCGCGAAAGACTAGGGCGGCGCTTACGCCAAGCAACAGATACCAAACCGGCCATACTAGGCCAAAAACTTCTCCGGGCACGGCCCCGCTAGGCAGCGTCAAACTTTGATAAAGCGCCCTCTGCCCGTTCCCCGAAGCGAGCGTAGACAGGGCCCCCACTAAAAAGGTAAGTCCAATGGCTACTACAAACGGCTGCCACTGCCTCCATACTTTTTTCGCCTTACTTTCCGTTACCACCTGCATAGTTCCTCCTCCACCGCGGAGCACGCAAACCTACCATTCGCATTGCCTCGCTCCTTTTTTTCTACTATATGAACCGGACTTTAGCAATATAACGGGTTTGTATATTGAGACAGAAAAAAAGGACTGATACTTATCAGTCCTTATCAAGTGGAGGAGAAAATATTTAAACATGAAAAAACTATGGTCTTATAATAACCAAAAATTGTGAACAGAATATGTACACTGGGTTAAGCTTACTTTAAAGAATTTTTACTCTCCGGTTACATTCGATCGATGCAAATTATATGCAAAATATATGTTTAATCTTAATGCCTTGTTCATTGTTTTGTTACATTTGTATGATATGATAAGGAAAATATAAACGTAATATGACATTTTACTTTTGTTTTATATGACTTGGCTTTACCGCCGAGTCTTCCTTACGAAAGGAGGATTTTTATGAACGTTGCTTTTTTCCTGTCACCCAAAAATGAAATCGTATACCTATACGAAGACATGACACTGAGGCAGGCTATGGAAAAAATGGAATACCACCGCTTTCAGTCTCTTCCCGTTTTAAAGGCCGACGGCACTTACGCCGGCGTAATTACGGAGGGTGATTTGCTCTGGGCCTTTAAAAACGACCCTAACTTTTCTTTTGCCGATGCCAGCGGCCGTATGCTAACGGATGTGCCCCGGCATTTTCATTACGACGCCATTACCGTAAATCAGCCCATGGACAGTCTTATTGACGCCGCCTACCGCCAAAGCTTTGTGCCGGTAGTTGACGATTCTCAAATTTTCATTGGTCTAATTAAACGCAGCGATATCATTCATTATTTCTATAAAAAACTGACCACCGCGCAAAAGGAGGTTAGTTAACCCATGCTTACTCTTACCCGGCCACAGGCCTGCCAAACCATTGGCGTTATTAGCGATGTTCATAGTAATTACATTGCTTTGGAAGCCGTACTGGCCGAGATGGAGCGCAGGCGCATTGAAGCGCTGCTATTCCTTGGCGATTACATTACCGACGGTCCGTCTCCCCAGCGCACGCTGTCGCTGCTTCGGGAAGCCGCCGATCGTTACCCTTCTTTTTTTATCAGGGGTAACCGCGAGCAATATTTGCTGCACCACGCGCAGCATCCGGAAGAAGTTTGGGAATCCGGTACTTCTCAGGGCGCGCTGCTCTATACGTTTCAGCGCCTGACCCCCGAGGACCTGCTTTGGTTTCAGCGCATGCCCCTGTGTCACTCGTTTACCGACGGCATCGTTGTTTGCCATGGCTCGCCGGCCCATATCAGCGAGCTGCTTTCGGTTGACGGCAGCAATTCGGAGTCTAACGAGCAAACGCAGCAATGGATCCGCCAGCTGCAGCATCCGCTGCTCCTCTGCGGGCATACTCACCGCCAGGGACTAACCCAAAATAACGGTAAAACCATTGTCGGCGCCGGATCCGTGGGGCTGCCGCATAATCATGACGCTTTAGCCCGCGCCGCCCTATTGCACCGCACTAAGGACGGTGGTTTTGAGCCTGAGCTGCTAGCAGTTCCATACGATACCGAAGCCATGATACAGGCATACCACCAAAGCGAGCTCATGGAAATGTCGCTGTATTGGACGCTCGCTAACTGCCAGTTTATTCGAACCGGACACAACTATACTTGGCGTCTAATTCGTAAAGTAACGCAGTTAGCCAGTGAAGAATATGGCAGCAGCATTGACCAGACCAAAACGTTTCCTCTGGAAAGCATTCCTTCTGTATTTTGGGAAGAGGCCTGTCGGCAGATTGGACTATTATAATACGGAAAGCCGGTTCTACGCTAAGTAGAATCGGCTTTTTTTGCTCTACAATAAAAAAAGAACCGGCTGCACTTTCTACAACCGGCTGAAAGTGTTTAATAAGAAAACGGGGGTTCTTATTAAACCGAGGTGAGCAATTTCTACCATTCCATGAACGATAGAAGACTATTGTATTGTAACAAACTCTCGTCAAAAAGTCAAGTACTTCGCTGTTTTATGACAAAAATTTTTATCAATTTAATGACCCGCTTTCATCTGCTCAATCGACACCGCTACATTATGCGTAATCGGTTTCCACTCGATTTTCTTGAAAATCGCAGTAATTGAAATCGGTACATACGTTAACATAAAGATCGGGAAGGTAAACAGATACTTAATCTTTTTACCCGTGCTGCAGAGAATATGCTTCCATTCCGTAATCAGGCTGCAGAGACCCACAATCAGAAACATACCATAGACTTCCACCGCCATAGAAAGCGCCGAAATGAGCATGGGCTCAAACTGTCCCGTATGGTTGACTGCCGCATAAATCATGGCCGAACCGTTCACTAGAATGGTAAGCAGCGACAGGAAAAGCGCCGGCATAATCGTCATGCACATATCAAAGCAGGCAAAACTCTTCTTGGTAAAAATACCCGACAGCAATTTTGTGCCATAATTGTAAAATACCTGATAATAGCCCTTGGCCCAGCGAAGCCGCTGCGTCCAAGACTGCGAGAAGGTTTCGGGCTGCTCGTCATACAGCATTGCGTCATGGCAATACCCAATCTTCTCACCTTGACATACGGTATCCACCGTAAACTCAATATCCTCCGTAAGGAGAAAATGCTTCCAGCCATCGTTCTTCTCAATAATTTCGCGAGAGATCAAAAAGCCGGTACCGGAAATCGCGCAGCTGGTATGTAAAATCATGCGTACGTTGTTCAGGTGGCGCGCTTCGCGCAAAAACCATAGCGCGTATCCGGCTGAAATCCAGTTTGTGCCATAGTTCTTGGAATTGCGGTAGCTCGTAAGCACCTTGTATCCGGCCGAAAAAGTATTGTTCATTTCTTCAATGTAGTGCGAATCCAGCAGATTATCGGCGTCGAATACGAAATAACCGTCATAATACTCATGCCCATAGTCTTCCCGAACCACATTAAATAGCATTTGCAGCGCATAGCCCTTACCGACTTTATCGCGGTTATAGCGCTTATAAACCTTAGCTCCCTTTGACGCGGCCACACCGGCGGTATTATCGGTGCAGTTATCGGCAATCACAAACACATCGACTAATTCTAGCGGATACGTCTGCTGGTTAATGCTGTCCAGCAGCTGTCCTATTACCTTTTCTTCGTTACGCGCGGAAATCATTACCGCAAAACGGTGCGGCGCTCCTTTGGCAAACCGCTTGGGCCGGCAAATCGTAGCCACGAAAATGTAGAAAAACTGGTAAGCATAAAAGATAAAAAACAGAATTGTCACCAGCGTGTTGAAAATACGTAATGCGTCCATACTCTCTCCTCCTTTTATTCTATATAGTTTTAGTTAAGGTAACCTGTGCTTTAAACAAATCGCCGTCGACTTTGATCTCGAACCTTCCGTTCATAAGCTCTGTAAGGCTGCGAGCAATCGATAGGCCCAGACCGCTTCCTTCCGTGTGCCGGGAGCTGTCGCCCCGCACAAATCGCTCCATTAGCTCTTCGCCGGAAATATTGAGCGGATAGCGAGAAATGTTACGAAACACAATTAAAACCTGATTTTTTTCTTCTGTCAAATCTAAATATACGCGCGTTCCTGGCTGCGAATACTTCATGGCATTGCTAAGCAAATTGTCGAACACGCGCCAGAGCAGCTGCCCGTCGGCCAGCACAGGAAGCTCTTTTTCGGGCACCGTAAGCACCAGTTCCAGCTGGTGCTGCGCTAAGCGATCAATATACTCTCCGCTTACCTGCTTAAGCAGCTCTGTGGTGTCTAGCACGCCCAGATTGACAGAAATATTCCCCGTTGAGGCTTTAGACGCTTCAATCAGGTCTTCAATTAACTTCTTAAGACGAATCGCCTGCCTTTCCAGCACTTCAATATATTCTTTAGCAGTTGGATCTTGAATTTGTTGCTTTTTCAAAAGATCCACATAATTCACAATGGATGTCAGGGGCGTTTTAATATCGTGAGACACATTGGTAATCAGCTCTGTTTTCATTCGCTCGCTTTTCAGCTGCTTTTCCACAGCCGTCTGTACAGCGGCGCTAATCTGATTCAAGTTCTCGGCTTGCTCCTTTAATCCGTCGTATAGCCCTTTGGTGCTAATCCGCGTTTCCAAATCGCCGTGCGCAATTTTTTCAATGCCACGCCGGATGCGCCGATATCGCACCTGAAATCCCATAAGCAGACTGCCTACCACAAAGGCAACCAGCACAACATAGAGAAAAAAGGCGCCCTCGTTATGCGAGGAAATACACATGGTTCCTACAAAAAAAGTGAGAAACGCCAGCAGCACTACAAAGAACAGGCTTTTGCCTACTATGGAACGGTTGCGGTAAAATCGCAGAATCCCATTTTTAATCCAGTGATACACACGGTAAATGATCGTGTTCTTCCAGAGTGTATGTTGTTTGCAGCGCACCGCGAAGCTCATAACATAGAAGAGCCCCAGCGCAAACAGGCCGGTAATCAGCAGGCAAGTTCTCAGCCCCTCGGTAATGATATTGGTGGCGTCATAATACCCAATGCCCATAGAAACCGCAAGCAGGATACCCACCGTCCATACCATAACCGTAAGCAGATCGAATGGAACCGTATGCAATCCCCCGGCCACAACATGGTTGACGCCTTTTTTGCGCCCCGCGGCGCAGATTAAATAGACGCACAACACGATGAGCAAAAGCGTGCTGCCAATGGCTAGCGCCAGCATTTGATATTTCATATCGAATGCCCATGTGTACCAGTAGCTGCTGCTGCTGTACTCGTCGGAAACGGCAAAGGGTGAAACGACGTAGCACTGAATGGTGAGTGTTTCTTCTGTCTGCTGTTCGTTGTCATAAACCGTAAAGGTGTATTCTTGCCGAAGGCCGTATTCTTCTCCCGCATAAGTGGAAATGGGAATGGTTTGATTGTCTTTGAGCAAGGTAAAGCGGAAATTGGTGTGATCCGGACTATATTGCTCCTGATACCCTGCCAGTTCGTCGTCGATACTGGCTATGCCTTCTACCGCGGCGGCTGAAAGCTCTGCATCCGCGCTCATGAGGGCGCTTTCTGTCCAGTCTGCCTGGTTGCGGTATAGGGAATAATAATCGTAAACAATTGTACTCGCGGCGTAGTATACCCGCGTACTGCAGTCGTCACTTTGATAGTAATCGAACTGCGTCATTTGGGGATTATAAAACCCCAGACTAATAAAGATTGCAGTTAAAAAAACGCTGACAGTGCATAACGCACAGGTAAGCACACTGAGGAAAATCGCAGTAAATTTAACGGGCAGGCTGTAAATGGCCCCCTGCACCTCACGCACCCCTTTCTATTTTGTAGCCCTGTCCCCATACCACTTTCAAATATCTTGGCTCGGCAGGGTTAATTTCTATTTTTTCACGCAAATGACGAATATGCACGGCTACTGTGTTTTCCGCGCCATAGGGATTGTCGGCCCAAACTTTGTTGTAAATGGTTTTGGAAGAAAATACTTTGCCGGGCTCCTGCATGAGCAGCTTGAGAATCTCGTACTCGGTTCGCGTGAGCTGTACGGGCTCGCCGTCCAGCCGCATGACTTTAGCCTCGTCGTCGAGCTCAATGGCGCCAATGCGAAGAACGGTGTCTTTTTTTACGGCGCTGCCCAGCTGTACGTAGCGGCGTAGCTGCGACTTGACCCTGGCCAGCACTTCTACCGGATTAAACGGTTTGGTGATATAATCATCGGCCCCTAGATTCAGACCTAAGATTTTATCGGTATCCTCTCCTTTGGCCGTAAGCAGGATGACTGGTACGTTGCTGAACTCCCGAATCGCAACCATGGCCGTGATCCCGTCCATTTGCGGCATCATGATATCCATCAGGACCAGATGGATTTCGTTTTGTTTGACGACTTGAATCGCTTCTTCTCCTGTATAGGCTGTGAAGGTCTGATACTCTTCCTCCGAAGCCAAGTAAATTTTAAGAGCGGAAACAATGTCTTTTTCGTCGTCACAAATTAAAATATTATACATAACAGACTCCTCATTTACTTTCGCTAATATGGAAAACCGCATGGCCAAGCAAGCGCAAGACGCTGAGCGATCTCGAGACGCAGCGCGATTGCTTTCCTTTGCGAAAGCCTTGAAGCTGCGTCTATTATGCCATGATTGATTTTAAAATCCAATTAGACAAATCTTTAAAATTTTATTAAGATTGTAATGTCCCTGTCATAGTTTGTCAATATATGGAAGACATAATTTACAATTCTGCCATAGATACTCCAAAACCGGTTGCTATGCCTCTACTAACGCAGGTTTTTTGACCGGATAGGTATAATTTACCCCTATTTTATTTAGAAAAAATCTAGAACAGATATATTTTTTTCTCTCTACAGAGCACGTTACATTCTAAACTAGGTATAATAATTGTATATTTATTCCAGTTTAATCATTATCTGGTTATTTTCTCCGTTCTTCAATGCGTCTTTTCCTTATAACAGAGATAACAAAGATCTCTACTTATGCCAAAAACCAATTCTATAGGGTAGGAATCTACCTATTCTATCTTTTCTCACCCTTTTATAAGGGGTAACTCAAGTGCCCTGCCCACTGTCCCCCGCCTGTTTTCTTCCGTCATACCGCGAAAGCGCCCTCCCCTGCTTACAGGGGAGGGCGCTTCCTAAGAAAGGAGTATGAAAAGAAACAAATTACTTCCTGTCGTCTTCGCTTTGACTGATCTTACCGGTATACCGGTCAATAATGGCTTGCCGCTCCGCATCAATATCGTAGCCTTCCACTTGCTCTTCTTCAAATTTTTCGTCTTCATCCGGCATATAGTTGCGGAATACTCTTTCTAACAGCATGCTGCAGATATAAACGCTCACGCCCGGCATAAAAAGGCTAGAGGCCATATTCCAAAATAAGAAAGCCGCAATGGAAGCCACTAAAAATGCTACACAGATAATGGTGGTGGGCAAGTGCTTGTTGGCCATCATGAACGCGTATTTAAACACATTCTTCGTGGTCATTTCAAAACGGGCCAGCAAAGCAAACGCATACGTAAGTGTAAAGACAAGCTCAATAATGACAAAGGCCTGTACGGGAATGACTACATATAGCATTTTGCCAAACAACCCGGAATTTGCGACTTCCAGCCAAATAGCGTAGGCTAAAATGCTAAAAATCACTGCAAATATGAGCATAATTACCATGGCCTGTTTGTAATTTTGCTTATAGGAATGCCAAAAATCACGAAACGTATAGGTTTCTTCTTTGCGCTGCCGCTTACCCATGGCCGAGAAGGCGGCCGTTGTTGCCGGCCCCAAATGAAGCCCCAGCACGAACATGACTACCAGTCCCAAAATATATGTTGCCTGGTTAAGTGGAATTGGCAGATAATTATATATAATAATCGCGATCGGTCCGCCCAAGAGCAACCACAAAAAATTGCAGTAAAAAATCTCAAATAGAACAGTTCCGATTTTAGAAAAAGGGCCGTCAATGCCGACAATTTCTTTAAAAGTCATGTAAAAACCTCCAAAAAGCCACTTGCTTTACTTCTATTTATTATAAACCAAGCACTGAAAAGATACAAGCATTACGGCCCTTCAAATTGTGAACAAACGTTAAATTTTCCTTTAAATAAAGGCTTAGCGCCCTTTGCTTGTTCTATCCTAGTGTAGCAATAAAAATAGCGCTCTGTGACAGGATTTTCACAGAGCGCATACGGTATAAGATTTACTTACTATATTCTTTCTTTCGACTATAGAGAATAACAGCAGTCAAAGCAGCGCCTGCCGCTAACATGACGGTACTCCACAATACGATATTACTGTTATCACCAGTGCGCGGCGAATTCGTATTGTTATTCTGACTTTCACCGTTCGAAGAATCGGTTCCTTTCGAAGAATCGGTTCCTTTCGAAATTTCGGAAGAAGATTCGCTCAGCGTTGAAGAGTCGGTAGCTTGAGAAGATTCAGCGGGCCGAGAAGATTCAGAAGATTCTTCCTTCTCTCCTGTAGCAGGGATTTCTACTTTATCCTTCGCGTAAGCACATACCGTGCATTCTTCATGCTTCAAACCCGCTTCTGTCGCAGTGGCTTCTTTATCTATTACCCATTCAAAGTGATGCCCCAGAGCAGCAATTTCTATTATATCCGAATCACCGCAAATCTCGCAGACTCTTTCTTCATAGCCTGCTTCCGTACAGGTAGCCAGTTTCTCATTTACTACTTTATATACGTGCTGATGTTCTGACGGATAAATCACATTGTCACTTGCCGGCAATTTTACATTTGTAAGCACGTAAGAAGAACAATGGGTCAGGCTCATGGTTACCCGATTGTAAACGGTACTAAGCTCACCAACATATTCTAGCTGATTCTCGCCTGCATTATAGTGATACAAATAGGAAATTTCTCCAAATTTCCCTGCCGGAAGCTCTGTCATAAAACTGGTTCCCGCCGGAAGAACCCCGCTATGAGAAAACTCAAAGATTAGGGTGCCTGTTCCTTCGGGAATCAAACCGGAAATATCGTCTGCCGTTTCCTTTTGCGTTACACCCAAGTTAACGTTACCGGCTACATCCGTAATTGAACCTCCGCTAAAAGTCCATTCCGCGTCGTACATACCTCGATAGCTTATAACCAACGTCTTTTGTTTTTCTTTTAACTGGTTAAGTACAGTTTCTGACAAAACATTCTCGGCCGAAACACCGTTTGTTAAATACGCTTTCAGCGTAGTCGCACTTTGAGTACTAGCGGCAGAAAGAATCGCTTCTTCGGCTTCTTGCATGTTGCTAAAATAACCAACTTCATACGGCCATGAATCGTCCACTGCCAAAGGAAGAATTTCTACCTCGCAATAAGCTAGCAGATTTCCCGCAGACGGATCATTTAAATTCTTTAAAGAAAACTGGATTTGCGCAATTCCACCCTCCAAATGTTTTTTAAAGAACTCTTTAAGACCAGATTCCGCTAAGGTAACGGTCTTATTGGTATTGGAGATCATAATTCCATTCACTATTACCGGATCATATCCCCATGCCAGCATAGCACCCTCTACAACCACATAGTCTGGACACTCAATATCAATAACAATATCGCCACTCCCACCCCAAGTATCATTTCTCGGTATCGTGCGAATCTGATCAATAATATCATTCCAACTGTCATTGACTACTTGAGAATCTGTCTGGTTCGATTCTGTCTGCGTTTGAAGAATCACACTCTCTTCACTCTTCAACACACATTCGCCGTCATGATTCGCGGTAAGCGTACACCCCTCTGTTACCGTGCAATACGACGTTGACGTTTCTGTTTCCGCTGCCTGTGCATTGCCCGGAAGCAGCATTGTCGACATAACTGCTGAAAGCAGTAATGCGAACATTTTTTTCTTTGCTTTCATTTTTGTACATCCCTTCTTTTTTTAATATTAATATGTCCGTATTAAAACAGACAATATATCCCCTGTACTATGCAGTTTTCAGCTCCCCAAGAATCTCGTCTTGCTTGGTATACCTTCCTTCCCTATTTCTATTAAACCACTTTTTAAATCTAATTTAACACATACGTATTTTATCACAAAAACATTTGACCTTCAATCTTTTTTTCATAATTTGCATTTAAACTATTGCTTCAGATTAAATGTTTTCAGAGCCGCGCCAGCAAATAAAAAAAGAGACTGTCCCGGGTGAATGCAAGCACGGTAACTTCTGCATTCACCGGACAGTCTCATTTTATAATGCTTCTTAAGCGTGATATTCTTTCAAATTCGCGGCTGCCGCTTCGTCAATAATAATAGTAACGTCATGATGCAGCTGCAAAATAGAAGCCGGAACCTGAGGAGTAATCGGTCCTTCCAGCGTATCGGCAATCGCTTTTGCCTTGCCCTCGCCGTTAGCCACCAGCAAAATCTTCTTGGCCTTCATAATGGAACCAATACCCATGCTAATCGCCTTCGTCGGAACATCTTCAATTTTCTCAAAGAAACGGGAATTCGCCTGGATCGTGCTCTCGGTCAGTTCCACCACATGCGTGGGGCCTACAAAGGTGTCGGTGGGCTCATTGAAGCCGATATGGCCATTGCCGCCAATACCCAGCAGCTGAATATCTACACCGCCGATCTCGTCAAGCATAGCCTCGTAGGAAGTGCAGGCCTCATTCATATCCGCCGCGTTGCCATCGGGCACATGCACATTGTTTTTGTCAATGTTTACATGATCGAACAGGTTCGTATTCATAAAATAATGGTAGCTCTGATCATTCGTGGCCTCCAGCGGATAATACTCGTCCAGATTATAGGTTTTAACCTGGCTGAAATCCAGAATACCCGCCTCATACAGGCGAATCAGCTCCTGATAGGTGCCTACAGGCGACGAACCCGTTGCCAAACCCAAAATCGCATCCGGCTTTACACTGATAATACCGGCCAAAATACCGGCCGCTTTTTTGCTCAGCGTTTCATAGTCTTTGCAAACCAGAACCTTTACATTTTTGCTCTTTCCATTCGTATACCACGTTGCTTTAGTTTCCATAAACCAGATTTCCTCCTACCCATGTGTTAATAATTTCAAAATCGTCGCTAACCAGTAGCATATCGGCATCCTTGCCAACCTCAAGCGAGCCTTTGCGATCGCCCACATTAATAGCTTTAGCAGGCGACAGGCTGGCGGCGGCTACCGCTCGCGGCAGCGTCCAGTCTGTATACTTAAGAATGTTTTGTACGCCTTTGTACAAACGCAGCACGCTTCCGGCAATGGTTCCGCTGTCTAACAGGCAGTGGATACCTTCTACATGCACCTTCTGGCCGCCCAGCTCATAATCGCCGTCCGGCAGGCCGCCGGCCCGCATGCAGTCTGTAATCAGCACTAATTTATCTTTTTTGCAATCGGCCACCAGCTGGAATACGCCGGGGTGAATATGAAACGTGTCACAAATCATTTCCGTATACACCTGAGGGCTGGTCAGCGCGGCGCCTACTACCCCCGGGTTGCGGTGGTGCAGCCCCGTTTGTGCATTAAACAAATGCGTCACATGGTGACAGCCTTTGGAAAAGCACTCCATAGCCGTATCGTAATCTGCTTTTGTATGGCCTAAAGAACACACAATATCGGTTTCTTTAGAAATGCGCTCTATAAACTCCATGCCTCCCGGCACCTCGGCGGCAATGGTAACCAGCTTAATCACGTCGGCATACTGCTTCGTGAACTCAACATCGGGAGCCTGAATATACTCCGCAACATGCGCGCCTTTATTTTCGGCATTGATATAGGGCCCTTCCATGTTAACGCCAAGTACCTGCGCGCCTCCCCAGGCCTCAGGATCTTCTTCGCTGGCTTTCTTCGCCTCGCGCACCATTTCGAAGGTTTTCGCAATATGCTTCCTAGGCAGCGTCATAGACGTAGGCAGCCAGGAAGTTACGCCAAATTGGGTAATCATCTGACTCATGCGCTGAATCGCGCCCGGCTTGTTGTCGCTGGTGTCGTCGCCGCCACAGCCGTGAATATGCACGTCAACGAGTCCTGGCGATACATAGCGGCCCTGCGCGTCAATGGTTTCCAGCTCGCCAAACCGGCCAAGCTCGGAAGGATCCACAATCGCTTCGATTTTACGATCGAAAACAATGGCTTTGCCCTCCAGAACGCGATCCGGCAGAATCAGCTTACCGTTTATTATACACTTCATGGGAATCACCCGCTTTCTTTAAGATTCTTGACTACTTGTTATGATACCCTGCTTTCCCCATTTCGTCAATACGAATTGCAAGATTTCACACAAAAACCTTGGGCTGCTCAGCCCTTTTTCAGCAGCTGCACCTGCTTCCATTTTCCGCTTTTATAAAAGGCTACGCCCATAACCGCGCCTACCAGCCAGCCAATACCAACCGACCAGTACACAGAGGCAGAGCCCAGCACGCCGCTTAGCGCATACGCCGTCACTACGCGTACCACCAGGTCTACCAGCGTAGTCGACGTAAAGGCAATCATATAGCCGGCGCCGCGGCTTACCGCGCAGGTGTTATTTAAAATGATAAAGAAGAAGCTGCTGCAAACCACCACGCGCAGGTAGCTCACGCCCGTATCGTATACCTGCGCTGACGCGCTGTCGTCCACGAATAGGCCAATCAGCTCTTCACCCAGCGTAAAGACTAAAATGACGGCCAGCGCTACATAAATAAAATTGATGCTCATGCCGGCGCGCAGCCCCTGACCGGGCCGGTCCATTTTCTCGGCGCCGATATTCTGCGCCGTAAACGTAGCCACCGCCGACCCCAATGTGGTAATGACAACCGTGAAAAACCCGTTAATTTTCAGCGCCGCTGAATACCCGGCAATGAAATCGGAACCATAGCTGTTAACCAGCGCCTGTACAAACAGATTGCCTATGCTCACAACGGCCATTTGGAACATGGTCGGAATGCCCACGCGGCTCATGCCGCCCAGTAAGCCTCCGTCAAAAATCCGCCCCTTCTCGGGAATTTTACGGATTTTAAGCAGCAGCACGCTCACCGCCAGCACGGCCGCAAGCCCCTGCGCAATAAAGGTAGCCCAGGCCACACCGGCCACGCCCCAGTGAAACTTAGCCACAAACAGAAGATCCAGCCCAATATTTAAAATGGTAGAGAAAATCAGGAAATAGAGCGGCTTTTTCGACTCGCCCAGCGCGTTAAATACCGCGTTGGCTATGTTATACAAAAACAGGAAGGGCAATCCCCACATATAAATTTGTAAATACGCCAGCGCGTCTTCGTAAATATTGTCCGGCGTATTCATGAGCCGCGTTAAGGCGCTGGAAAAGCCCGCGCCCACCAGCATTAAAACCAAGCTCATAACAAAAATAGAGAGAATGGCCGTATAAACCGAGGTTTTCATTTGCTTCATTTGCTTGGCGCCAAACAGCTGAGAAATAACCACGCTCGCCCCCATGCCGGCGCCTGTGCCAAGGCTGACAAAAAGACCGGTAATCGGGTTTGACACGCCCACCGCGGCCAGCGCGTCTACGCCCGCAAACTGCCCGGCAATTACGCTGTCTGCAATGTTATAGCATTGCTGCAGCATGCCGCTTACGATCATGGGAAGCGCAAAGCTCACAATAACCGGCAGCGCCTTGCCCTGCGTCATGTCTCTCATGATTCTTTTTCCTTTCGCAACTCTTCAATAATCACAGCCAGCGCATGCTGATCGTTACTCACGGTAATCCGGTCGGCCGCCTGCAGGCAAAGCTCTGTCGCGCCTTCCACCGCGTACCCAATGTCTGCCATTTGCAGCATAGAGACATCATTTTCATAATCGCCCACACCGATAATCCGCCGCACGCGGCCTTCCAGCATGGCTGCCAAACGGCGCACGGCCGGTCCTTTGCCCCCTTCCGCGGGCAAAAGCTCCATACCTGTCGACCAGCTGCGCTCAAACTTATACTCCGGAAAACGCGCTTTCATCCGCGCCTGCGCCTGCATCGTTTCCTCCGGCGTCTGAAAACAAAAATTGATTTTATGCCAGGGCTCCTGCCGCAGCGCCAGAAGATCCTCCAAATGCTCGGTTGCCTCCTCCGCTATGGCCACGCCCGGCCGCTTCCAGCAAACCGAATGATTCAAAAAATCCACATAAATTAGCCCGCACCGGGTCTCGTCAATCGCATAGCGCAGCGCTTCTTCCGGCGCCTCGGACAGCGTGATCTCCTCTAGCACGCGGTCGTGATCTATGTCATAAATGGTTGTGCCATTGCCCACAATCTGGTAGGTGTTGGGGCGAAACGCCGGCGCAAATTGCAGCACATGTTTAGGAAACCGCCCGGTCGCCACCGTAAACAGCCCCCCTTCTTCCTGAAAAAACCGAATAGCCGCCGCGTTTTCCGCCGAAAGCGCGCCATGGCTATCGGTCAGCGTTCCGTCGCAGTCCGTACAAATTAAATCACCAGTAAATATCCCCATGGTACTCAAGACTCCTTACACTCTTTTTAAAATCTGTCTCAGGCCCCAATCCCAAAACGTCCAGTCATGGCCTCCTTCATGCTCCTCATACTCATGCGCCACGCCCGCCGCCTGCCATGCCTCATGCAGACCGCGCGAGAGCGGCAGCAGCCTGTCCTGCTGCCCGCAGGCCATATACAGCCGGGGGCGCTCCTTAGCCTGCAGCCCCAGCGTGCGCACATCGCGCGCATCGCTCTCAATCCCCGCAAGGTCGCCAAACGTCGCGCGCAAAAACGCCGGATTTTCAAAAAACTGTCCCTGCGTGCGATTGTGCTCTGCTATACCCTGCGTAATAAGGGCGCCCGAGAGCGCGCCGGCAAGGCCGAAAACCTGCGGATACAAAAGCCCTAACCGCAGCGCCCCATAGCCGCCCATAGACAGGCCCGCCACAAAGGTATCGCCGCGCAGCGGCGAAATCGGCAGCGCCGCCCGCAGCAGCTGGGGCAGTTCCTTAGCGATATACTGCTCATAGCGTTCGCTGCGCCCC
>CALWPV010000132.1 GCA_944383515.1 uncultured Clostridia bacterium | reverse complement strand
CTCGTTAGCCATGATGACATCCGTTTTGGTTAGCCCAGAGGGTGTGTACGAATATGAGGCGGCTCATGGAACGGTTACGCGGCATTATTATCGGTATTTGCAGGGAGAAGAAACTTCAACCAATCCGATTGCAACGATTTTTGCCTGGAGCGGCGCGCTGAAAAAGCGAGGAGAAATGGACGATTTGCCGGAGCTGCAGCGTTTTGGGGAGGCGCTGGAGAAAGCGAGCTTGGCTACGCTTTCGCAGGGAATTATGACGAAGGATTTGGTGAATTTGGCAGAAGGAATCCCGACCCAAGCGGTTAATTCGCATGCATTTATTCTGGCCATTCAAACGGAGCTGAAAAAAATCTTGGAAGGTTAGCGCCGCGGCCTTTGCGCTAAAGCGCTGTAGAACGGAGAAAAAATGGATTATACAGAAATTAACGCCGGCGTGATTGATCAATGGGTTTCCGGCGGCTGGGAATGGGGCATTCCCATTACGCATGAGGTGTATCAAGAGGCGCTTGCGGGATCTTGGCATATGCTGCTGACACCGACTAAACCGGTGCCGGCAGACTGGTTTCCTGATTTAGCAGGTTGTAGCGTGTTGGGACTGGCTAGCGGCGGCGGTCAGCAGATGCCCTTGTTTGCCGCGCGAGGCGCCGACTGTACCGTGCTGGATTATTCTGAAAAACAGCTGGAGAGCGAGCGAATGGTGGCGGCACGTGAAGGGTATGCCATTAACATTGTACGCGCAGACATGACCAAACCGCTGCCATTTGAAAATGAAGCCTTTGATCTGATCTTTCACCCGGTTTCTAATTGTTATGTAGAAGACGTGAAGGCAATCTGGCGAGAATGCTTTCGGGTTTTGAAGCCAGGCGGCCTTCTCATGGCCGGACTGGACAACGGCATCAACTTCTTGTTTGACGAAACAGACGCGCCGGAGGCGGAAGGGCGCATTCAGTATGCGCTTCCGTATAACCCTCTTAAAGACAAGGCGCTGTATGACGCAGCGCTGCAAGGCGGCTGGGGAATCCAGTTTTCTCATACGCTGGAAGAGCAGCTGCGGGGGCAGCTTCAGGCAGGGTTTATTCTTAAAGATTTATATGAAGACACCAATGGCGCTGGTTTTTTGCATGACCATGGTATTCCTACCTTTTGGGCCAGTTTGGCGGTTAAACCGGAAGGTAAATAAACTATCAACTTGCAAATTTTAAAGGCAGCCTGCACAGCGGAAAAAGAGAAGTGTTCTTTCTTTGCATTTTGGCAGGCTGTCTTTGTATTTTCTTCTATTTATTGTTGCAATTTAGAAAATTATATGAAAAGCAAGGAATCACTTGCATCTTTCAGGAATTGAGTGTATAATGAAGATAGGGCGATTAGACAGTTAATCCTCTTGTTACAAGGAAATAGAGATACGCGCGTGGCTTGCTCTGGCGGCTTAAAGAGCAGGAGGGATGAAAGGTGCAAACGATAAAACTAGATGAGTATCGGCTTCGGTATCCGGAAATTAACAGGGCTTTTTGGTACGCGGTAAAAGCTCATCGAGGACAGACCAGAAAAGATGGCGTTACGCCCTTTATTGAGCATCCCATTGAAGTAGCTGAAATTGTCGGTTCTATGACGAAAGATTCGCGCGTGATCGCAGCGGCTTTGCTGCACGATGTAGTTGAGGATACGCCCGTCAAGGTGCAGGATTTAATTCGGGTTTTTGGCGTTTTTATTGCAGATCTGGTTGCGGACGAAACGGAGAATAAGCGGCCGAACTTACCCCCGGAGGAAACCTGGGAAATGCGAAAGAAAGAGACAATTGTTAAAGTGGCTTCGGCTGATCGAAATGTTAAGATTATTTCCTTAGCCGATAAACTGTCCAATTTGCGTTCGTTAAAACAGGCGCTTTTGACGAATGGCGATAGTGTTTGGACGTGGTTTCATGAATCGGATCCACAAAAGCAGGCATGGTTTTACCGAACGATGAAGAATCAATATATTGGTCTTAAGTCTACAGCCGCCTGGAAACAGTATGACCATTTATTGATTGAAGTTTTTGGAGAAAAGACAGAGAGAGCAAAATAAAGGAGGTAATGTAACTTGCAGAGTCGTGATTTTCAGGTGAATATTAACAGATGGGCGACAATTTGTGAGAATGCGGAAAAAATTGATCCCCAGTTATTTGACGAGTACGAGGTTAAGCGTGGCTTGCGGGACAAGAACGGGAATGGCGTTGTGGCAGGTTTAACCAAGGTTTCTAAAATCGAAGCGCACAAAATCGTAGACGGCCAAAAGGTACCCGCTGAAGGCCGTTTGTTTTATAGAGGCTATAATATTTACGATATTATAGACGATTTGGTAGCGCACCACCGATTTGGTTTTGAAGAGATAACGTATTTATTGCTTTTTGGCGAGCTGCCGGACGAAACGGAACTAGCGGCCTTTAAGGAAAGCTTAGGGCATTGTCGTACGCTGCCGACCAATTTTGTGCGAGACGTGGTTATGAAGGCGCCAACGCACGACATGATGATTTCGCTCAGTAAAAGTATTTTAACGCTGGCTTCTTACGACGAGGCAGCTTGGGATATTTCAGTGCCGAATGTACTGCGCCAGTGCATGCAGCTCATTAGCGTTATGCCCATGCTGTCGGTTTATGGGTACCATGCCTATAACCATTATGAGAGAAATGGCAGCATGTATATTCATCGGCCGGATGAGAATCTTTCAACGGCAGAGAATCTGCTGCGTATGCTGCGCCCGGATATGCAGTATAGCGAAATTGAGGCAAAGGTGCTGGATCTGGCGCTGATATTGCATATGGAGCATGGCGGAGGAAATAATTCAACTTTTACCACGCGGGTGGTAACGTCTTCCGGATCCGATACGTATTCCGTAGTGTCGGCGGCGTTGGCGTCTTTGAAAGGCCCCAAACATGGCGGCGCCAATATTAAAGTAGTCGAGATGATGGAAGATCTGAAAAAAGAAGTGAAAGATCTAAAAGACCGCGACGAAGTGGCGTGGTATTTGGATCGCCTGTTAGCCAAAGAGGCTTTCGACCGTAAGGGGTTAATTTACGGTATGGGGCACGCGGTTTATTCCAAATCGGATCCGCGCGCGGAAATTTTTAAGCGGTTTGTCAAACAGCTTTCGGAAGAAAAGGGGAGAACCGACGAATTTGAACTCTATTCCATGATTGAAACGCTAGGTCCAGAGCGGATCAGAGCCAAACGGCGCATGTATAAAGGGGTTAGTGCGAATGTGGATTTTTACAGCGGTTTTGTTTACAGCATGCTAGATATTCCGTCTGAACTATTTACGCCGATCTTTGCTATTGCCCGTATTGTTGGCTGGAGCGCTCACCGCATTGAAGAATTGATTAACATGGATAAAATTATTCGCCCGGCCTACACCAGCGTTATGGGAGAAAGAGAGTATCTTCCACTGGAGAAACGGTAAGGCGCCGTCATTTATAGGCCCTGTAGCAATTCCGAAGCGCAAAAGAGTAACTAAAAAGAGGGTACTCTCGCATGGAGAATACCCTCTTTTACTTTGCAGCGCTATACCGTATTACAGCTGGATATCTTTCAGCTTATCAGCCAGCAGCGCGTAACCGTTGTCATCCGGATCGGACTTATAGGAAACAGGAGAGCTGCCACGTTTTTTGCCAGAAGAACGTCTTCTGGAAGAACCGTCTTTGCCGTCTTTTTTGGAACCTTTATTTCCCTCGGGATTGGGCATTAAAGCGCGGATAGAAAGAGAGGTTTTGTTATTGGCTTCATCTACCTTGATTACCTTAACTTCAACCTCTTGACCTACCTGCAGAAAATCGTTAATATCCTTGACATAGGTGTTCGATACTTCGGAAATATGCACCAGACCCTGGGTGTTCTCACCTTCCAGAGCAACAAATGCGCCAAAAGACTGAATACCCGTTACTTTACCTTTTAATACTGCTCCAACTTCAATACTCATTAGAACAACCTCCTTAAGGGTATCACTTTGGTATACTGTAAGCAGAATCTGTACAAGCGAGAAGACCTCTTTAGCAGATCACCTGGCCGAATATACATCTCTGTGCGAAACATAGAAAAACATCCAAAATCATGCCCTATAGTATTGCAGTGCTTTATGGCGTAACGGCCATAAAACTGCACCGATAATTATACCACAAGAGAAACAAGTATGCATAGTGCCAAGATCTAACAAATAATCAGAAGTACATTCAGCAAAATTTGTAAAACACGTATAAAATAGAAGAAAGGAATGAATTATGCTTACGATTGCAGCAATAGAAGCACTTTTAAGTGATACGGCTTCTAGGGGCCATGCCTTTAGTGAACTGTTTGTGGAAGACAAGGCCGAGCGAGAGCTAAACTATGAAAAGCAGGCGCTGGCAGGAGCGCAAACGATGCATAGTCGCGGAGCGGGCCTGCGCCTCATTCGCGATCACCATGTTATTTACACGTATACGAATGATGTAAGCGAGCCTGGATTAAAACAGCTGGCAGATCAGGCGCTGGCTCTGCTTCAGATTGTCGGCAGCGCGACGCCAAGCGATCAGGCCGTTACCCTGCAAGAAATACACGGGAAGGCGGGGAGTAACCCCATGCAAAGGGAGCTGGCGGAGATTGGCAACCGGCGAAAGCTGGATGTTCTTCGGGAAATCGATGCAGCCGTGCGCAGCGCGGGAGTTCCGCTGCTGTCTCACGGCGTTACCTATTATGAAACGGACCAGCGCGTGTGGATTGCCAATAGCGAAGGAACCCTAGCTAAGGATCGAAGGGTAAACACCCGGGCCAGGCTGCACTATACGGTGGGCGATACGGAGGGAGCCTTGTATGAATGGGCTGATTTTATTCAGCCCGCGGGCCTTGATACGTGGCAGAGCGAGGAATATATAGCGTTTTTTCAAAATCAGTTAAAAACAGCCTATGAAACGCTGCGGGCCGAGCCCCTAAAACCGGGACGGATGCCGGTAGTGCTGGCGGCCGGCAGCTGCGGCGTCTTATGGCATGAATGCTGTGGGCATACCTTAGAAGCGGCGGCCATTGCCAGCGGCCACAGCGATTTTATTGGTAAACGGGACACCGTGGTAGCCAGCCCCAAAGTGACGATTGTAGATGACGGGACCTTGCCGGGGCTGTACGGCTCTTCCTGCTTTGACGACGAGGGCAAGCTGAGGCAGCGTAATGTTTTGATCGAAAAAGGCGTACTGAAAGGCTATCTATGCGACCGGGTGCATGGACGGCAGATTGGGCTTGAGAGCAATGGATGCGGACGGCGGCAAGATTATACATTTGCGCCCACCTCGCGTATGAGCAATACGTATTTAGCCCCGGGATGCGATGACGAAGAAGAAATGATCCGTTCCCTGGGGGAAGGCCTGCTGGTTACGCAGCTGGGCGGCGGAAGCGGCGGCCCCATTTTTTCGCTTGCCTGCAGCCGTGCCTATTTAATTAAGAACGGACAGATCGATCGGCCGGTCAAAAACTGTATGCTTACGGGAAGGGGCATTGACGTAATGAAAAAAATTGATCGCGTGGGAGCGAATATAAAGACGGAATATGGCAGTTTTTGCGGCGCGTCATCCGGGCTTGTGCCTACGACAGCTTTTCAGCCACAGGTACGGATTAGCGAAATGATCATAGGAGGAGAAGCATGACGGTTAAAGAGAGATACGAGGCGTATTTGCGCGCCTGCGCTGGGCGGCCGGGGCTCTGGGAAGTGAACGGAGAAACGAGGGAGCGCCAGCGCCTGACGGCTCAGGGAGGCACATATAGTCAGGCGTCTGTGGATCACCAGACGGTGCTTTATGCCAGAGCAGGTGAAACCAGCGTAGGATATGCCGTGACCCAGTGCCTTGAAGACGAGCCAGAAAAACTGCTAGAAGAAGCGGCTGAGAATGGGAGATTAACCGGACAGGCCGGAATGGAACCCTGCCAGGAAGCCAGGGTTTCCGAGGAAGAGAAGCAGCGGCTGTCAAATCCTGTCATGATTGCGGATTTGGCGCGGCAAGGCATGAAACGGCTGCCGGAGGCAGAGCTTACCATAGAAGAGCAGATTCGCGGCCAGTGGGTGGTGAATCAAAAAGGGTTGAACCGGCAAAGCAGCCGGCGGCATTTTGCGGTACAGGCGCAGTGGAAAGGGTACCCGTTTATAACTAGCGCGCCGGCGCCGGAACAGATAGAGTGGGCTGGACTGCAAGAGGCCATAGAGCAAATGAGAAAGAACCTGGAGCAGCCGAGCAGCATGCAAAGCAGCGGCGTATATCCGGCGGTGCTGAGCGGTTATGTAATGGCTAAATTTTTTATTACCGCATGGAAGCTTTGGGACGCGCGGTCTTATGTTGGCGGTGGCGGCGTCTTGCGAGAGCGCGGAGGAACCCAGATTGCTTCTTCTTTAGTTACGCTGCGAGATATACCCGTTTGGCTGGGGCACGGGTATGAGGCGGTGCTAGATAGTGAAGGCAGCGACGGCTTGGTTGTTGATCTGGTAAAACAGGGGGTGCAAACGGGTTTGCTTCATACCCTGCAAACGGCAGCGGCGCTAGGCGCCCAAACAACGGGCAATGCCGGGCGCACGGCCGGTTTAGTGAAAGGGTATAGAACCATTGTGACGCCCAAAAACTGGGTGATGGAGCCCGGTCAAAATACGGAAGAAGAATTGTTAGCGCAGCTGGGAGAGGGGCTGTATATTTTTGACGCCTTCGACGAATTTCATGCGATTAACCCGGCATCGGGAGATTTTAACTTTCCTTGTAATGCTGTACAAATTCGAAGAGGAAAGCGGCAGGGGCTCTGCCGTCAGCTGACGATCAGCGGCAACATATTGCAGGTATTAGCGTCTGTAGAAGCCTTGGGAAATCGGCTCTATGAAATGCCGCTGATTATGCAGGACACGTATCAGGTTGCCGCTCCGGCGGCCCTGATTTCGGCTATTCATGTGACAGGTTCCGTATAGCGCTTCCCTTGGGAATCAAGAAGGAAAGCGCCTGGGGAAGCAGCTGAATATGGAGCGATGTATAGGAGAAGATTTCGCCGTCTAGGCTGACATTGAAGGGCGTATCGGCACTGATGGTTAGCTGGCGGCACTGCCGATAGAAGAGCAAGCCGGCGCCCTCCTGCTGCGACAAGTAGCGGCCGCTTCGGTAGGAAGGGAGAAGGGAGAGAAAGCGTAAGCGCGATATCTTTTGAATCACGGCAATATCTAGCAGCTCGTCGTTAATTTGAGCGCGAGGCGAGGATTGAAAACCGCCGCCGCAAAAGCTACCATTGGCAATGGTGCATAGTAGAAATTCGCCAGAGAGCGGCTCTTCGTTTTCTAGGGCAATATGTAGACGTGTGCCCATAGGGTGACAGAGCTCCTGCATAATTCCGGCGATATAGGCGAGAGGTCCTTGTAAGAAGGGCCTCTTTTTTAACTGGGAAGCAGCGTAGACAACGTTGCAGTCAAAGCCGATGTTGAGCATGTTCAGCGCGTAGTGCTGGTTGGCGCGGATAAGGTCAATGGGCGTAGCGGTAGCCTCCACCTGGGCGCCGATTTGGCGAAAGGCACTGGGGTGGTCAAAATTGCGAATCCAATCATTGCCGGTGCCGGTAGGAATGATGCCGACGCTAACATGGGGAAACGCGGCGGCGCTGTTAATAAGCTCAAATAAGGTGCCGTCGCCGCCACAGGCGTAGAAGCGGCGGGGAGCGTGGTTTTGTGAGGCAATTTCTTTTACATAGCGGGCGATATCGCCGGGACCACGCGAAATGAAAATAGTATACGCAGCGCGATCGGATTGGAAGTATTCTTGAATGTGAGCAACATATTCGCTAGCGCTGCCACGTCCGGCGGCCGGGTTAATTAAAAAATGGTGGTACACAATGAGACCCCTTTCTTCGTTGGTTCAGTCACCTTATTATATAGGGAGAAAAGCCATATGACAAGAGAGAAAGTGCGCATTAGGGAAGCGCCCAAGGCGCGGCAAGAAGTAAGGATTGTTTTTTGGACAGGATCAGTATATAATATATAAGTTCATCATACGGCGAGCTTTTATGAACGGGTAGAAAGGAAGATTGAATGCTAGAACTGAAAGGAATCAAAAAAGATTACCCGGCCGGCGATGGCACGGTCCATGCGCTGAAGGGTATTGATTTGCAATTTCGTGAGAGTGAATTTGTTTCTATTTTAGGGCCCTCCGGGTGCGGAAAAACCACCATGCTTAATATTATTGGCGGGTTAGATCAGTATTCACAGGGCGATTTAGTGATTGGCGGCAAGTCGACTAAAGATTTTAAAGACCGCGACTGGGACGCGTATCGTAACCATTCGATCGGGTTTGTTTTCCAAAGTTATAACCTGATTCCGCACCAAAGTGTGCTGCAGAATGTGGAGCTGGCGCTGACGCTTTCGGGCGTATCGAAAAGCGAAAGGCGACAGCGGGCTAAAAAAGCACTAGAAGAAGTGGGACTGGGCGATCAGCTGCGCAAAAAGCCCAGCGAAATGTCCGGCGGACAGATGCAGCGCGTTGCGATTGCTAGGGCGCTGGTCAATAATCCCGATATTATTTTAGCCGATGAACCCACGGGCGCGCTCGATACGGAAACCAGCGTGCAAGTTATGGAAATTTTAAAAGAGGTGGCTAAGGATCGTCTGGTTATTATGGTTACGCATAACCCGGATTTGGCCAATCGGTATTCCACGCGCATTATTCGTATGTTAGACGGCGTGATTACCGATGATTCGGCGCCGCTCACTAAGGAAGAGGCAGGGGCCCTGCGCAGGGCCGAGCAGGAAAAGCAGCGGCAAAGCCGCAAAACCAAGAAGCCGTCTATGTCCTTCGCAACTTCATTTGGACTGTCGCTTAAAAATCTATTTACTAAAAAAGGTCGCACGGCGCTGACATCGTTTGCCGGCAGTATTGGCATTATTGGTATTGCGCTCATTTTTGCTGTTTCACAGGGAATGACCACATATATTGACATGCTGCAGGAAGATACGTTAGCTTCCTATCCGTTAACCATTGAGGCACAGCATGTGGATATGGGAACGTTAATGAATACGTTTATGGGCGCGGCTTCCGAAGAGGCGGCTCACGGAAACGACGCGGTATATACGCAGCCGGTTGTGTATGACATGATCAATGCGCTCAATCATATGGAAACAACGGAAAATGATTTGCGATCGTTCAAAACGTATATTGAAGAAGAAAGAGCCAATGCGCAGGGCACTTCCGGATTGTATGACGCGCTCTCGGGCGTGCAGTATACGTATGATTTCGACATGACAATCTATACCGAAAATGTGGACGGCAATATTATTTTGTCTGACACGAATGAGCTGTTGCAGGATCTAATTTTAGAGTTTATGGGTCTGGATTTGTCTTCCATGATGGAAATGGGAGAGAGTTCTTCCAGTTCGCCGCTTATGTCGCTTATGGCAGGGGGCGGCATGGTCGGTTCGGTAACGCTTTGGCAGGAAATGCTGCCGGGAGATGACGGAACGGGCATTAGCCCGCTTTTAGAAAAGCAGTACGATGTTGTGTATGGTTCGTGGCCTACCGCGTATAATGAGGTAGTGCTGGTGCTGGACGAGAATAACGAGCTGGACGATATGACGCTGTACGCGTTGGGCCTGAAATCGAAAGAAGATATCGATGCCATTATGGACGCAGCCGTGAATCAGACCGAGCTGGAGGCGAAAGAAGACAGCTGGACGTATGAAGAAATCTGTAATATGGAATTTAGGGCCGTGCTGAATTCAGAGTGTTTTACGAAGGACGAGGTAACGGGGCTGTATGCCGATCTGCGTACCACCGATGCGGGACTTCGGTATTTGTACGATCATGGGATTCCGTTGAAAGTCTCAGGAATCGTTCGGCCTAATCCGGAAGCGACGTCAACTATGCTGACAGGTTCCATTGGTTATACGCATGAGCTAACCGAGTACGTGGTGGAACATGCGAAGGAGGCGCCGGCCGTCGCCGACCAGCTGGCCAGCCCTGAGGTGGATATTTTTACGGGACTTCCGTTCCAAGAAAGCACCGGAGAGCTGAGCAATGAGGAAAAACAGATGGAGCTGAAAGACTATATCGCACAGGCCGATGAAAGCCGAAAGGCGGAAATTTATACCCAGATCATGAGTATTCCGTCAGAGGAGCAAATGGAAGCGTCTTTGCAGCAAGCGCTGGCGCAGACCTCTCGCGATGAGCTGAAGGCCTCTATGGTGCAAGGGCTCACGGAGCAAATGGGGATGAGTGAGGAAGAAGTGCAGACGTATATTGACGAAATGGACGACGAGGAGCTGGATACGCTGATTGAGCAGATGATGCGGGAAAGCATTCAGCAGCAGTATGCAGCGCAGGTACAGCAGCAGCTGGCGGGGATGTCTGCAGGACAGCTCGCGGCAGCGCTGGATCAGAGCCTTGCCGGGTATACGGTAGAGCAGTGCGCGGCCTATTATGACGCTGTAATGGAGTTTTCGGAGGTAACGTATGAAGACAATTTAAGAGAACTGGGATATGTGGATTTGGAAGACCCCGCTTCCATTAACCTGTACGCGGCTTCGTTTGAAAGTAAAGACACCATTGAAAGTGCCATTGTTTCTTATAATGAAAACGTGGAAGAACTGTCCCAGATTCATTATACCGATTATATCGGGATTATGATGTCGTCGGTTACTTCTATTATCAATGCGATTACGTATGTTCTGATTGCGTTTGTAGCGATTTCTCTGGTTGTTTCTTCGATTATGATTGGGGTTATTACCCTAATCTCGGTGCAGGAACGCACGAAAGAAATTGGTATTCTGCGCGCTATTGGTGCTTCTAAGCGCAATGTTTCCGGTATGTTTAATGCAGAAACTATGATTATTGGTTTTACTTCCGGCCTACTAGGTGTGTTAATTACCTATGTGCTGTGCATTCCGATCAATGCGATTATTCAGCACTTGACCGGTATTGAAGGGCTGAGCGCATACTTGCCGGTGCCGGTTGCCATTGTGCTGGTTCTTATTAGCATGGGTTTAACGCTGATTTCCGGAATTATTCCTTCCCGCAGCGCGGCGAAAAAGGATCCGGTGGTAGCGCTACGTACCGAGTAAGAAGCGCGGCGCCCATACCCGGCGGCTGCTTATGGCGCGCGGCAGAGCGGCTGCCGGGGCTTATCGCGGGCGAAAAATTGCGTCTTAATTTTACCGCAACTTTTGCTTGACAACAGATACTAAGCATGGTAGAATAATACTTGCTTTGATTGAGCGGATGTGGCGGAATTGGCAGACGCAGCAGACTCAAAATCTGCCGGTGGTGACATCGTGGGGGTTCGAGTCCCTTCATCCGCACCAGATAATATGGATCCGAATCCGTTCCCATAAGGGACTGGATTCGGATTTTTAGTATATTCTTATTTAAAAAAGGCTCTGCATTACAAGCAGATACGAGGAGGAGCTATGCATTCCGAAGCAGTCTCTACAATCATTGAACAATTACAACAAAATCCCCGGATTGTTTTTGTTGAAGGGATTCAGGGCGCGGGCAAAACTACGTTATTAAACGCACTGCAGCAAAAATTGCCTGCATACACGGTTTACCACGAAGGAGATATTTCGCCGGTAGATTTGGCATGGTGCAGCTATGTAACCGATCGGCAATATACAGATATTTGTCAGCGATACCCGCAGCTTCTCGATCAGCTCGCAGCCTATACTAAAGCGGAAGAGCACCATAAAATTATTGCGTATACCCGCATTACAACGGAACTACAAGATTTTTACCCGTTTATGTCACAGTTTGAAATTTATAGTGGCCGGGTTTCTTTTTCAGCCTTCCGTGACATATTGCTTCGTAGGTTTAAGCGTTTTCATGATAACGGGTGTATTTTCGAGTGCGCTTTTTTTCAAAATAGTATTGAATCGATGCTACTTTTTTACGAAATGAGCGAAGAAGAAATTTTGGCGTTTTATGAAGAGCTTTTTGAAATTTTGGGTCCTAAGCATATGCTGCTTCTCTATCTGGATATTACCGATGTCGAGAAGGCTATAAGTCAGGTTAAAAAAGAGCGGGTCGATGCCGAGGGTAGCGAATTTTGGTTCGCGCTTCTAATGGAGTATTTGGTAACCTCGCCGTATGGAAAAAAGCGGTATCAGGGCGATATGAAAAGTCTGGTTGCTCATTTGAAACGCCGTCAAAATTTAGAGCGAAGAATTATAAAAGAGATTATACGGGACCAGGCCATTATTTTACAGGGGCGCTGCTGAGATTCGGGTGCTGACAAGGCAGGCGTGAGTATGTTATACTGTAATTCAAAGGTGTAAAGTATTCCGAAGGGATGTGTAAAAGTATGAAGACGCCGGCGGGGCGGTATACGGGCAGTACACGCTATTACCTGATAGGTGTTTTAGTCGCGCTAGAACTGCTCATGTCTTTTTCTTTTTTAGGGTATATACATATTGAACCGATTTCCGTTACTTTTGCGTATATTCCGGTTCTTCTGGCGGCGCTTCTTGGCGTGCCGGAGGCGGCCGCGCTGGGGTTTGTGTTTGGAGTGGCCAGTATGTGGAAGGCGGGCGCGCATTATGTAGCGCCGGTCGATCAGCTGTTTTCTCCGTTTATGAGCGGGGCGCCTGTTGAGAGTATTTTGCTGAGTGTAGGCACCCGGACATTGTTCGGTGTGATCGTAGGCGTATTGTGTTTAGCGATTAAGCGGACCAGACACCCTAATATAGGCATAGCCCTTATTTCGTTTTTTGGGGCCGAAATCCACTCTATACTGGTGTATGGCGCTATGGGACTGCTTTTTCCCGAAACGGGCTATACGGCGGCTACCGCGTTTCGCTCTTTTTTTACCCTGCAGGATATCGTTTCTAATTTAGTTACTATGGGTCTTGTGCTTCTGACCGTAAGAGTAGAGCAGTCCCGAGCATGGCAGCAGTTTAGACGGCGCGTAGAAAAGGTGCAGAGTCTTCATAGGGGAGACCATTACCACAGGCGCTCGCTGCTGATTATGATTTTGATTACCGTGTGCTTTGCGGCGGTGGTAGCCATATACTTTGTTAATCGCATGGAGTTTGTTTTAGGACAGAGCGGTTTAATTTTAAGCGACAACGTCTATTCCGACTTAATCCATTTGCAAGTGCAGTTTTTAATTGGTATTCTTTCCATGATGACGCTGGTCATTATCTTTTTGATTTTTAACAGTAAATATACTACATATATGCATATGGAGGCAAGACAAGACGTGCTGACCGGTGTGTTTACGCGCCGCTTCTTTTTCCGAATGTGCGAGCAGGCGCTGAAACAGCATGTTTTTACCTCGAACGCGCACGGATATGGCGCGGTACCGATTGGGGGAAAAAAGACGGTACAGGAATATTATCAGAGCGCCGACCAAGTTTTATATCAGGCCAAAAAACAGGGACGCGATCAGTATATTATCCGGGCAACCACGGAGTAAAGAAGCGTCAATTTGCGTACACTGGAGATAGAACATGACATATAGTTATCAAACAACACGAAAAGCGTGCTATCTGGGAAGCATTATTCAGGCGATTACCGTGAATGTACCGCCGGTTTTCTTTGTTATTTTCCAGGAGGACTATGGTATTGGCTACGCGCAGCTGGGAACGCTGATATTACTCACGTTTGTAGTACAGATTGTGGTTGATTTTGTGCTGGCCAAGGTGGCCCACCGTTTTCACCCGAGAAGGCTTTTGCAAACGGCGGCGCTTCTGGCCCTCATAGGCTACGCGCTTATGGCGGCTACGCCGGTTTTGTTTTCTGCGCATACGTTTGTGGGATTACTGGCCGCGGTGCTCGTATATTCGGCAGGCTCCGGATTTTTAGAAGTAATGACAAGTCCGGTTGTTAACGCGCTGCCCAGCGAGGATAAAGGGTCGTCCATGGCGTTTTTGCATTCGTTTTACTGCTGGGGACAGCTGGGAGCCGTGCTGCTTACCACTCTGCTGCTACAGCTGGTGGGACACCGGCACTGGCAGTGGATTTTGGTGTTCTGGATGCTGTTTCCCGCTGTCAATTTTTACCTTATGAGCCGAGTGCCCATGCCTCCTATGGAGAGCGGAGCGAGTGCAGTGGGAAAAGACGGAGGCGGCATGAGACGCCTTATGAGCCTGCCGCTTTTTTGGGTGGCGTTTATGATTATGGCCAGTGCCGGAGCCTCTGAGCTGGCTATGTCGCAGTGGGCCTCTCTGTTTGCGCAAAAAGGCCTAGGGCTTTCTAAAACGCTGGGCGATTTGGCGGGCCCTTGTTTTTTCGCACTGTTAATGGGGCTGGGGCGCATGATCTACGCTATACAGGGCGACCGGCTAAAAATGAACCGGGCCTTAATGCTTTCGGCTATTTTGTGTATAGTAAGCTACTTGCTGACGGCGTTGTCGCCCTGGCCGCTGCTGTCGCTGTTAGGGTGCGGTCTTTGCGGCCTATCGGTTGCCATCATGTGGCCGGGTACGCTGGTTATGGCTAGCCGCGCCATTCCGGGCGGCGGCACCATGCTGTTTGCCCTTATGGCGCTTGGCGGCGATGTGGGCTGCTCTTTAGGGCCATGGCTAACCGGCATGGTTTCGGATCATTTACAGACGTCTGCGCTGGCGGCCGCTATGCCGCTGTCGCCGGATCAGCTGGCGCTGCGCGGCGGGCTGCTTTGCGCAATTATTTTTCCCGCTTTATTACTATTTTTTACCCCGATTTTAACCAAGAAGAAAGGAGAGCGGCATGAGTAAAATTCTGTTGGTCGACGGACATTCCATTGCCAATCGCGCTTTTTATGGCGTACCATTATTAACGAATTCTAAGGGGATTTATACCAACGCGGTATTTGGCTTTTTTAACATTCTCTGGAAGGTACTGGATATAGAAAAGCCGGAATATCTGGGTATTGCTTTCGATTTAAAAGCGCCCACCTTTCGGCATAAGCTGTATCAGGATTACAAAGGAACGCGTTCGGCTATGCCGGAAGAGCTGTTACAGCAGATTCCCATTTTAAAAGAGGTATTGGAAAAGGCCGGCGTTTCCCTGCAGTATCAGGAGGGCTACGAGGCCGACGACGTGCTGGGAACCATGGGAAAATGGTATGGCGAGCAGGGGCATGCCGTTACCATTTTGTCCGGTGACCGCGATCTGCTCCAGCTGGTGGATGCGCATATTAAGCTGCTAATTCCCAAAACCAAAAAAGGCGGCACCGAAATGGAAAGCTACCACGAAGCCGACGTATTGGAAAAATACGGCGTGAGTCCGGCGGGGTATTTACAAATGAAAGCGCTCATGGGCGACCCTTCCGACAACATTCCCGGCGTGCCGGCCATTGGCGAAAAAACAGCGTCTAAAATTATTCAGGCGTACCAAACCGTAGAAAACGCGATTGCGCATTGCAGCGAAATTAAACCCGCCCGGGCCGCGCACAATCTAGAAGCCTATCAGGAGCAGGCCAGACTGAGTCTTGCGCTGGCAACCATTTGCACGGATTGTCCGCACCATGGGCAGGCCGGAAAGCTAACGGAGCAAACCTTCGCAACGCCGGAGTTTATCGAAGCCCTAAAAGAGTATGAATTTAAGAGCTTGCTGCAAAGAGTGCAAAAACAGGAAGCGGCAGGAGAAGCGGTGCAAGAGAGCCTGGCTATGCCGGAGGCAATGGAAGAGGCAGAGCAGCTGGATCTGGCGGCGCTGCGCCAGAAGCTACCCGAATTTACCAGTCCGCTGGTTATCGCGCTCTGCGGCGAAGAAGACGCCTATGCGGGGCTGGCGGTGAATCAGTATTATATCGACGGGGATGTCGCGAAAACGCTTGCCGCTTTGCGGCCGGTACTGGAAAACGAGAATTTCGTTACCATTAGCTTTGACATTAAGCAGCTTTATAAATTGCTGTTAGCGCAGGATATAGAGCTGCGCGGCCCCGTGTTTGACGCGCTGCTGGCCGCGTATCTGCTTAACCCTTCGCGGGACGATTACGCGCCGGATGAGCTAGCGCATATCTATTTGGGAGAGTCGATACCGGCTGAGAGCGAGCTGGTGGGCAGCGGCGCGCGGCGCCAAAAATGGACGGAAATTCCGCTTTCCCGGCGCGCGGCCTATACGGTCAAAGTATCTGGGGCGCTGCAAAAACTGTATGAACCCATGCGGCAAAAAATTGCCGTGCAGGGGATGCAGCCGCTGTATGAGCAGATTGAGCTGCCGCTGGCGCAGGTGCTGGCTTCTATGGAGCTTTGGGGCATTCGGGTAGACCTTTCAGTGCTGGACACATTTGGCGCGTTTTTGAAGGGTGAAATTGATCGGCTGGAGAAGTCGATTCACGAAATGGCAGGGACGGCGTTTAATATTCAATCGCCGAAGCAGCTGGCTACCGTGCTGTTTGAAACTTTGGGGCTGAAAGCGACGAAAAAGACGAAATCGGGGTATTCTACTTCGGCCGAGGTGCTGGAAAAACTGAAATGGGATCACCCAATTGTGTCTAAAGTGCTTATGTACCGGCAGCTGACAAAATTGCAGTCTACCTATGTAGAGGGGCTGAGAAGCTTTGTGCGCGCCGACGGTAAAATTCATTCTAAGTTTAAACAGGCGGTAACGGCAACGGGACGGCTGTCCAGTACCGACCCGAATCTTCAAAATATTCCGATACGGATGGATTTGGGACGGCAGCTGCGGAAGGCCTTTGTTCCCTCGGACTCGGAATACTTCTTTATGGATGCCGATTATTCGCAGATTGAGCTGCGACTTTTGGCGCATATGTCGGGCGACGAGAATTTGATTCAGGCGTATCAGAGCGGGGCCGATATTCACCGCCTTACGGCTTCGCAGGTGCTGGGCATTCCGTTTGACGAGGTTACGGATCAGCAGCGCAGCAGCGCAAAGGCAGTGAATTTTGGTATTATTTATGGCATCAGCGCGTTTTCGCTGAGCGATGATTTGGGCATTACTACGGCGCAGGCCGCCGCCTATATTCAGAATTATTTTGATCGATACCCCAGCGTCAAAGGATTTTTGGACGGGTGCGTGCAATCCGCGAAAGACAAGGGATACGGGGAGACGCTGTTTGGCCGCCGCCGGGCGATTGAAGAGCTGCGCGCGAAAAACTTTAATCAGCGTTCGTTTGGCGAACGGGTGGCCAAAAACATGCCCATTCAGGGCAGCGCGGCCGATATTATTAAAATTGCCATGATTCGGGTGTACCAGAGAATGAAAAAGGAAAAGCTAAAAAGCAGAATTCTAATTCAGGTACATGACGAGCTGCTGGTAGAGGTATACCGCCCGGAGGCAGAAACGGTGCGACGCATTTTGGAAGAAGAAATGCAGGGCGCGGCTAACTTAAAAGTGCCGCTGGTTATTGATGTGCATACAGGAGAGAACTGGTATGAAGCAAAATAATGGAGAGCAGAGCGTGCCCTATGTAATTGGCATTACGGGAACGATTGCGTCTGGTAAAAGCAGCGCGGCGCGGTATTTGCAAAGGCGCAGGCAGATTCCCTGTATCGATGCCGATATAGTGGGGCATGAAGTGATCGAGGCCATGCAAGAAGAGCTAGCTGCCGAGTTTGGCCAGGAGATTTTGGACGGCGGCCATGTAAACCGGGCCCGTCTGGGAGCGGTAGTGTTTGCCGACGCAGAGCGATTGCAAAAGCTTAACGCCATGACCCACCCGGTAATCTGTGAGAGAATTCGAAGCTGGATCAGGCAGCAGAAGGCACCGGTGGTAGTACTGGAAGCGATTGAACTGCTCCGCTCCGAGCTAAAAACCATGGTGCAGGAAGTATGGGTAGTGGATGCCTCGCCTGCTGTGCGCATAGAGCGCATGATGCGTGAACGGGGCTTAAGTAGAGAGGCCGCTAAGGCGCGGATAAACAGCCAGATGGCCGCTACAGAGTATCGCCGGCAGGCTACGCATGTACTGGACGGCAGTGCGGATTTGGCCATGCTTTTTGAACAATGCGATCGATATTTGGAAGAAATAGAACGAAAAAGGGAGGATTATGAGCATTCAATCCGTAATGACGAGGGTAATTTTAACAATACTACTGTGTAGCATATTGCTTTGCAGCTGTAGCGGTGGCGGCGAGGAAGAAAGCAGCGAGCAGAGCCAAGCGGACAGTTCGCTAAGCGCCGAAGAGGCGCAGAGCGCGAATGCGCCGGCGGATACCTCTCTTCCCGCGGCAGAAGAAACCGGGCTTAGACTGGCAATTTTGCAGCCGGCTTCGCTGCTGCCGTGGCAGGTTACGCAGGAAGATACGGCCGACATGCTAATGCTAGTCTATAGCCCTCTGGTTAACCTTGCAGATAACGGAACATTAACGCCGTGTCTGGCGCAGAGCTGGCTGTGGTCCTCGGATCTTTCGGAGCTGACGGTAACGCTGCGGCAGGATGTTACCTTTCATGACGGACAGGCGCTTACGGCATCAGACGTAGCGTACACTATTCAGCAGCTTAAAGCGACAGAAAATATTTATAGTCAGCAGGTTAGCGCAATCAGCAGCGCGCAGGTGCTGGATACGTATACGGTACTGCTTCGTTTTACTCAGCCCGGACGCCAAAACGAAGAATGCTTAGTCTTTCCGATTGCGGCGGCAGGATATGAAGAGGCGCTGGTGCCCATGGGAACGGGGCCTTATGCTTACCAAAGCCTGGAAACCAGAAGGGAGCTGCACTTAACGCGGTACGATGGCTATTTTGGACAGGCGCCGGCGTTTAATGAGGTAACGGTTTACTTTGTTTCC
>CALWPV010000131.1 GCA_944383515.1 uncultured Clostridia bacterium | reverse complement strand
CCGAGATCTACACTCTTTCCCTACACGACGCTCTTCCGATCTATCAGGCCCCTGTTCCTGCTCAGAATCTTCCCCTTGCTCAGCATCCTGCTCTTGATCCGCACCTTGCTCTTGGCCAGAACCTGCTTCTTGCTCAGCATCCTGCACTTGGTCAGGCCCCTGTCCCTGATCAGAACCTTCCCCCTGCTCCTGATCAGCTTTTTCCCCTTGATCCGCCGCAACGAAATCGCCGTCTTCTTGCATGGCTTCCCGATATGCCTCGGCGTCAAAGTTCGGATCGTCGTACATAGGGTTATCCGCCGCTTCTGGCTCTAACTGATCCAGCGTATCATTCCACTCCTGCTGCGTTGCAGCACTTTCATTCTGAAACGAAAATGCCTCGGCATCGCGGTTTCCCTGGGCGTCTTCGGTTATGGTATACCCCATATAAGCATCTGGCCGCTGTGAATCATTTGACTTAAACGTCTCCACATGGGCGTATACCTGATCGCCCTGTTCCAAATGATTTCCCCACTCATTTTCCATGGCTTTATAACTGCCGCGGTTTAAATTAGAATTTTGTGCGTCCAAATTTTCTTTGCCACCGCTGCCGCCGTACCGATTGGCAATCAGGTGACCGCCGTCGTCGTCGGCTCTGCGGTCAGCCCCTCCCACAGTACGCTGCGCATACGCATTACGCTGTCCCGCTTCTGTAGAAAGCGTTCCTTCCGCCGATTTACCATATGCACTTTCCCCATACCGGAAATCCCCCGGCTGGTTGCGGTTAAATAAGTCTGGATCCTGTAAGTCATGACCGTACCCTCTGGCACTCTGCACAGAACCCACTTCCGGGTGCATTTCCGGGTTAGGTACAGGATCCACCACGGCTTCGTCCATACCACCTGTGGTTTTGCCGTCTCCCCGAAACTGCGGATTCGCCCCTGACATTTCGGCACTGGCTTCTCGCAGGTTAAACTGCGAAGGGTCGTTAATATCTACGCGATATGGATTTTCGCCAAGACTTCCGCTATTTAGTCCCAGCTGCTCTTCCCATGCGCGCGGATCGGACGGATATTGATTCATTAAATCATCCATCTGATTTTTGGGTGTTACAAACTGGCCGTCTGGTCGTCCTATCGATTCTCTACCGGCTATAAAACGGTCATAATTCGCCTGTGAAATAAGATAAGATCCTCCGTTTTTGAAATCCCCTGAAACCATGTTTTATAGCACTCCCATCTGCCAGCGCTGCTGCAGCGCCCGGTCCGCATGCGAAATATCGCCCCACAGACCTTCTTGTTCCCATTTTCCCTGCCATAATTTACAGTTTTTTAAGGCTTCCCGGTGGCGATATACCGCCTGGCTTATTTGCGCTCTCACGGCTTCATTCATAACCAAAGCCTCTCTCTGGCTTTCCTTTTCAATATAAATGCCATAAAAATAAACGTTATAAGCGCACCATATGTCTAAAATATCCCCTTTCAGCATATCTCCCAGCGCTTTGCGGCACCGTGCTATGGATATCCCTGTCGCATCAGTAACACAAAGGGGATATACACCGCTTCGCAAAATACTCTCCCAATCTGTCGGAATCAGCGCTGGTACCTGAGCGCCAACAGGGCAGTTGTACGGTTCTTCTCCTCGAAACAGCTCCGGTATTTTTTCTTCTATAAAAGCTCTTTTGCACAGCTCATAAATTTCCTGTTGATTCATGTATTTTCTCCTCTCTTCGCCCCTTCATAGCAACCTTTTTTAAAAAAGCGACAGCATTTCACCATGCTGCCGCTTTCCCCATTTAATTCCACACAGATTCCTGCTGCCCCTGGTCAAAAACAGATGGCGGTTCTTCTGCAACTGTTTCTCCCTGACCTTCCTGCCACTTTCTAATTCCATAATCGCCTAACGTTTGAATATCGTTAATCATGGGCCAAAGCTCCTGCATGGCTTTGCCCGTATCTTTCCAGGGCCGCACTTCGGAATAACCTGTAAACTCAGATTGCGGTCCTTTAAAGAGGCTCCATACCTGACGGCGAATCTGAATTGCCGGCGTAGCCCCCTTGGTTTTAACTTCCATAACCAAGTTTGGCATAAAAATCACCAAAAAGAAATTGGCAAGGGTTAAAATACCGGCAATGATTAACAAAAAGGTAAAAACACCGCCCCAAAATCCATGATCGGTCATTTTCAAATATAGCATTAACTGACTAAAAGATACCACAGAAGCTGCATTACAAAATAGTTTCAGCCAAAATTTCTTATGCAGCATAAAGAAGGGAATTACCCCGGCAATGCCAATTAGAATTCCTAATATAACAGCCAAAAATACTACCTTAGAAAGAACCCACAACAGAAAACTGCCGAAAATACCATACGCCAGCCCCATGACAATCAGCGCCAAAAAAATATTTAAAAAACTAATGCGATAATCCCGCCGGATCTCTAATCCGGCAATTTCGTCTAGCGCAAACTCATGCTGCTGTGCGGTACGCCCCATAATGGAACGTCCGGTAGCTCTAAATATAAGCCGTTTATTGGTCAGCTGCATGCGTCCTTCCGCACGCATAAACTTATACCATGTCCGTAAAATGGTAATGTCGTATTGCTTAATCGGAATTTCGCCTTCATTAGGAGCAACGCATTCGGGAACAATGGCTTTCCCTCTTTCATACCAATCGGACTGATTCAGTGATTCGTCTCCGATTCCCATATGATTTTTTAAGGATCCAATAAATCCTCGCAGCGAAGAAGTATCCAGCGACGGCCTTCCGGCCTTTTTCACACAGTCGCATACCTGCCCTTCTTCAATAGGTTTGCCGCATCTTGTACAATATGGCATACTCTTTCCCCTCTTTCTTTAATAATTCATGTAATCTATGCTGCTCACTGTCCATGTTCCGTCGATCAGCTGGTAGCGCACGCCAAGATACCCATAGCTACTATAGTTATCTGTCTCACTTCGGTAGGTCTCCGTGTAATCATACTCAAAGGAGGTCTCAAAATAAATGCCCGCCGGATCATACGGTACCAAGCTCATATCTGTCGTATTACTGATCTGGCTTAACGTCACATGGCTGATTTGCCGAGTAGAGCTTCCATGAAAACTCTCCAGCATATATCCGTATTGCGTATTCAGCTGGGCATATGCTTCGTCGGTAAAGGCACAGGGAAGACTTAAACCTGCTAACTCTGCCTCGTCTCCCGCAGCCGGATATAAAACCTGAGCCAGCTGCTGTGTGGTATCTGCCAGCTGCTGCGCCGTTTCTTCGTCTAATTCAAATGAAGTATAGCTTGTAGCGCTTCCCTGCATAAAATATTCAACCGTTTCTATCGGTTTGCAATAGGGGTATGTAATACTAATCGTATGCTCGCCGACAAACTGAGGAGGCAGCGTTACCACCAGTTCGCCATATTCATTTTCTTGACCGCCTTCTACCATTTCTCCGTCAACCGAAACCGTCGCTCCCGGCAGCGTTGTGATAACAGGCTCGCACACCATGGTATCTGTAGCAATCTTATAGTCCGGGAAAAACAATAATTGATTTTCCGCCTGTTGCACCAGCGTAAGCGAAATCGACTGTTCCGTACTGGATCCGGTACTCACATATGAAATCGTATACCGCCGAATCAGACCGTCGCTTTCTCCCGCTTCTTTCACTTCATACCGAGCAATATCAGGAAGCTCCATTGCATTCGTTTCCATATAAGAAACAAATTTTTCACGGCTTAAAGACTCTGCTTCCGGCAGTGCCAGCGTATCATACATAGCACTCCAATCTCGCTCCACCATAGCCTCTACATACTGCTTCACCACGCGCTCAGAGCCAACAAAGTGGCGAATAATAGCACTCCCGCCAGCAATAACAGCTACCGCTAAAATCAGGACTACCAGTCCGGTACACAACTTCTTCTTGTGCTTTTTCAAAAAAGCATACACCGTTTCCCAGGCCTCATTTGCTTTTTCTCCCTCCCAGACCGCCGGCTGATTGTCAATCAGCTCCTCGCCACAATCCGAGCAAAACCGGTCCTCTTCTTCATTCCACTTTCCGCACTTAGGGCAATACATGCCATCCCCTCCTTAGTCATTTATTCCTGAAAACCAGCGATTTGCTCTATTTCACAAATGTACCCCAGGCGCCCTTGCGCATGGTCAAATGTAGAAAGGTCATTGCGCTGATCGTTCATAGTCCATCCTTTTTCGTCAATATTCCATAGGCAAAGCCGGTTCTCTGGCGTACCGTCTACGTCCTGTTTGCTGGGCTCCCCAGGATACCAGTTCGCATATCCGCCCCACGCTTCATCCGTGACCCAATGCCACTGTTCATTTTCCGAATACCCCCCTAACCATAAGTAGGTTAACGTCGTATTCTGTAGCGCTGCCAAAATCCGGTCCATTTCGGCACTATCCGCAACGGTCGCCAAATGGCCTCCCGCCTCTTCACACAGGGCTCTCGCCTCGTCCCAGGTACAGTTATTGGCCACAACCGTATATGTACTCTGCGTATATCCTACAACCGACAGCCCCGGTATCTCTTTTTGAACCGCTTGGACACCCGAAGCACTCACCTGCGTATCGGTAATATCTAAATACGATAGCGCCGTAAGGTTATAGAGAGGCGTAAGATCCGCCACCGGAACCTGATTCAGCGTTAACGCCTGCAAATGAGAAAGCCCCACCAGCGGTGTCAAATCCGAAAGAGAACCACCCGCAATTTTCAAATTTTGAAGCTGCGTGCATCGCTCGATTCCCATTAAATCCGTTACTTCATAGCCGCTCAAATCGGCCGATGTCGCTTCTAGATCGATCACCGCCCCACAAGAGAGCGTTACGGTTGTTTCCGGCGCTGCCGAAGACTCCTCCGGCAAAGCCGAAACCTGCGACGCTTCTTCTTCTGCCGCCGACTCCTGCAAGTTTTGCCGTTCACTACTTAGCTCGCTATCCTCCTGAGCCAACGTTTCTTCCTGCACCGCAGCGGATGCCGCAGCCTCTTGCTGCGGTTGGCTATCGGGCGATCTGAAAAACAGCAATACGACCCCTACAATAAAAACTAAAACAATAACAACACCTAATACAATCCAAAGCCATACTTTTTTCTTTTTAGGTGCTGGCTGAGGCGCTTCATACGGTCTATCGGGCGCTTCTTGCCCCGATACATATGACTCTTCCGCTCTCTCTTCTTCCCAAGGCTGAGCTTCTTCCTTCATGGGCTTTCCGCACCGCCCACAAAACTGTGCCGAAACTGGCATTTCCGCACCGCAATGAGGGCACGGCACTGTCTGAGGCTGAACGCTTGGCCGTTCTACCGGAGGCTCCTCTTCTACCTTGGCCCCGCACTTTCCACAAAATTTAGCTCCTGGCTTTAGCTCTGCTCCACATTTCACGCAACGCATATTCCATCCCCTTCTCTTCTACGTATAGCCAATTTTAAATAGACTCGA
>CALWPV010000130.1 GCA_944383515.1 uncultured Clostridia bacterium | reverse complement strand
GGAAGCGCCGCCGGCGATTGTTTCTATGTTTTTGGGCAATGAATTAACGGCGATTCTTGATTCTATTGAAGCGGGTACGATGTATGATCCGTGTACGCAAGAGGTTATGAAGGTGGGGGTTCATATTTTACCTCGCTTCCCTAAAGATACGACAGACCGTAATCGCACGTCGCCATTTGCTTTTACTGGCAATAAGTTTGAATTTCGTATGCTGGGCTCGGATCTTTCCATTGCCGGCCCCAACATCATTTTGAATACAATTGTAGCCGAAGCCTTGTCTCAGTTTGCCGACGAACTGGAAGCGGCCGATGACCTAAGCGCGGCTCTGCCGGCTTTGATTCGCCGTACTATCCGGCAGCATAAACGCATTATCTTTAATGGCAACAACTACGCTCCGGAGTGGACTGCAGAAGCGGCGCGTCGTGGATTGTATAACTTGCCAACCACAGTGGAAGCGCTGAAGCCTTTCGTTGCACAAAAAAATATTGATCTTTTCACAAAACACAAGATTTTCACCGTATCGGAAATTTATTCCCGCTATGAAATTCTGGTAGAAGAATATTGTAAAAAGATCAACATTGAAGCTCTTACGATGGTAGATATGGCCCGTCAGCAGATTCTGCCAGCTATATTAAAATATACACACAATGTGTCAAAAACTGCCTTGAATAAGCGAGAATTATCTCCTTCTGTAAGCTGCGACGCCGAGGTTTGTCTGGTTGACCGTCTTTCTTCTCTTTCTTCTTCTTTATGGGCGAAAACCGAACGTTTAGACAAACATCTGCAGATCGCTAAAGCCGAGACAGATCGCAGCGCTCAGGCCGAGTATTATGCCGGAACTATCCTTCCTGATATGGCGTCGCTTCGGGAAGACGCCGATGCTGCTGAGATGCTTACCTGTGCCGCTGATTGGCCATTTCCTACCTACACCGAAATGCTGTATTATCTATAAGCAGCTTCGGAGTGCCTCATTCTGCGCCTTTTCCTTGTGCGTGGAATGAGGTTTTTTTATGAACTTTTTGTAAGCCTCGAAAAAAGTATGTAAGAAAGCCTTGGCACTTAGAGGACGAAACCGCCGAGGCCGTGCGGGAGGCTTGTGAGGCCCTGCTGGCCTGCATGGAGAGCATCCGCGCCCTGGAAGCGCAGCTGACCCATTCGCCCGGCTGCATTGTTATGAAAGGCCCCGGACGCCGCTACGCCTACTGGCAGTATTATGAAAACGGCGTCCATATTCATAAGTTTGTGAAGGGCAAGGCGCTGGCACATGCACGCCAGTCCATTGAAACCTTTAAAGCGCTGAAAGAGCGGCTGCGGAATCTGCGCTTTAACCTGCATGCGCTTCGCTGCTCCCTGCGCCACTTTCGATTGAATGCAGACGCGGTGGTGGCGGAGTACGAAGAGCGCCGGCAGGCGGCGGTGCAAAAGGAGGCCCGGCGGGAGGCCGCCATGGCCGCCGCGCAGAAGGGGCGCTATGACTATGACTGGCGGGGCTGTATGTGAATGAGTAGCTGATCGTGACGTATGAAGATAATGGCACGGTGAATCTGGACAATGTACGGTTATTTATTCGGTCCAAATCGTTTCAGAAAGTGAAGCCGGATGGGGATAAGGACGCGGCGGCCGGACGGCCGATGCCGAACCAGAAACCGGGCGGACAGGGATAAGATGCGCCCGGGACGGAGCTAAGGAAGGGAGCGAAAAGGAAGGCATTCCGGGGAAGGTCCGTCCCCATGACACGGGGTCTCCCTGTTTAAGCGTTAAGTTTGACGCTGCTTAGGGATAATGTGAGGGCAGAACTGTCCCTGTTCGCGCCGGGTAATTAGCAGGGCAGGGATAACATGTGATCTCCCTGCGCTGCATTTTTTATTTGCAACACAGGGACACAGCCCGAACCAATTATCCCCGTACGCAAGAATAACTAGCTAAAGAAAGAGGGATAACGTCCCCTCCGCCTCCCCTTTGCGTAAATTACCCCGCTGCGCGGGGATAACCGCCACATGTTAAGGAAATATCGCTTTCAACAATTGAAAAAAGATAAAAATTGCCCTATAATACAAGCATCGATTCCAATGCTGTAGCGTATATAAAAAGCATTGAATCTACAACTTTGCTGCTAACGCAGCAGAAAAGAGGTAACAAATGAAAAATGGCGTCCTTTTAATCGGTGAGCCCATGGGGCTTTTAATGGCTCAAAGTGAAGGCCCCTTAGACACGGCCACCGGTTATACGCTGGCCGTAGCCGGCGCTGAGCTTAATGTAGCAATTGGTCTTACCCGCCTTGAACACCCCGTTTCATATGTAACTAAACTGGGTACGGATCCTTTTGGCAAAGTAGTTCTACACTGTTTAGAGCAAAACCATATTGACAACGATTGTGTTTACTACTCTAAAACGAATACAACCGGCTTTATGCTTAAAAGTTTAGTTAGCCAGGGTGATCCGGAAATCTTTTATTATCGCAAAGGTTCCGCCGCTTCCACTCTCTCCCCAGACGATATCGACCGCATCGATTTTACCGGCTACCGCCTATTTCATATGACGGGGATTTTCCCTGCTCTCTCCCCCACCACTCTTCATGCATCCTTTTATGCCATGGAGAAGGCACGCCAAGCTGGTCTAACCATTACGTTCGATCCTAATCTGCGTCCTCAGCTGTGGGAAAGCCAAGACGATATGATCAAAACCTTAAATCAACTAGCCTCCATATCCGACTACGTTTTCCCTGGCGAAGGCGAGGGGGAAATTCTCTGCAAGAGTCGTGATCCGAAAGTCATTGCGGACTTCTATTTAAATCTTGGTGTTAAAGCTGTTATGGTCAAGGTCGGAAGCCGGGGCGCCTATGTCGCAGACCATCAGCACCAGGCGCTTATTGCTGGTTTTCCTGTTAAGCACGTAGTCGATACGGTTGGCGCGGGCGACGGTTTTGCCGCCGGAGCCATCAGCGGTCTGCTGGAAGGTCTTTCGCTAGAGGAATGTGCGCGCCGCGGCAATGCCATTGGTGCGCTGCAGGTCATGAGCCGCGGCGATAACACCGGACTTCCCACACGAGAACGTTTACAAAGCTTTATGGAAAAAGGAGAATAATCATGAACGTATTAGAAACCATTCGGACCATTCAATTAGTTCCCCTCATTGTACTGGACGATGCTAAAGACGCGCCCTGCTTTGCCCAGGCTCTGGTAAACGGCGGCATTCCGATTGCCGAAGTCACTTTCCGCACCGCGGCGGCCGAAGAAACCATACGAAAAATGAGCAGCGAAGTACCGGATATTTTAGTGGGGGCCGGCACGGTACACACCTGTGAGCAGGCGCAGACTGCGGTTAATGCCGGCGCTCAGTTTATTGTAACGCCAGGAATGAATCCCGCCGTTGTACGCTGGTGCCAGGAGCATGAAGTTGCGGTTATCCCAGGCACCGTTACTCCGGCCGATCTGGAAGTCGCATTGCAGCTGGGCCTTTCGGTTTGCAAGTTTTTCCCCGCGGAGGCTTATGGCGGAGTCAAAACCTTAAAAGCGCTGGCCGGCCCGTATGCGGAAATTTCTTTTATGCCCACGGGGGGTGTCAATGAAGCCAACATGAACGATTACCTTTCTCTGGCCAATGTCATTGCTGTTGGCGGCAGCTTTATGGCTCCCGACGCTCTGGTTAAGGGCAAGCGCTGGAATGAGATTACCGCGCTTTGTCAAAGCATTAAAAAAGCGATTGTGTGAATTTGTTCTATTCTTTGATTTAAGAAAAGTTTAAATGAATTTAACGGCTTTTTTCCTTTACTTTTCGTCTTTTTTGCCGTATACTTTTTTTAACTTCAATCAATGAAAGGATGATTTTTATGATTACTTGTCCTCAATGTCATACGGAGCTTCCCGATGAGGCTCTGTTCTGTACCCACTGTGGTGCTTCACTCCAAAATCTGAAAAAAGAAGAAGCTCCCAATCCAGCTGAGCCGGCAGCGCAGGCTTCTACCGATGAGCAGGCCCAGAGCACTTCTTCTTTTACAGAAAATGAATCTGCCTCTCAAACGACCGGCTTTGATCAGTCTTACCAGCAGCAAACTTACACCAATACGCAGCAGAGCCAAGACACGTATCAGCAGCAAACCGGCGGCTTTCAGAGACAACCCGGCGGTTACCAAAATAATGCCTACCAAGGTTATAACGGTGCCTATCAGGGCAACGCTTCTTATACGGCCCCCTATGTTTCCCCTCACGATCACACGGCAGACTTCGATGCGGAAGATATTTCTAAAAACAAAGTATTCGCTATGGCCTCATATATTCTCAGCTATGTCGGCATTATTATTGCACTGCTGGCCGCTCCGAATTCTCCCTATGCCGAATTCCACTCCCGGCAGGCGCTTAAGCTAACCATTGTCGATACATTACTGCTGTTTATTTCTATTTTCTTCTTCTGGACAATTCTTATTCCCATTGCCGGTATCATTTGTTACTTAATTATCTTTGTTGTCCGCATTATCTGTTTCTTCCAGGTAGCTAGCGGCAAAGCAAAGGACGCACCGATTGTCGGTTCGCTTCCTTTCTTGAAATAATTCATACGAAGCGCTGCTCTGATCTTTATGATCATGGCAGCGCCTTTTTTATAGCGCAAATTCATTTCTCAGTCTGGACATTCGTTTCATTATTCGGTATAATAAAATCAAGTCTTACACCTTACCAAAAGACAAAAGGAGATATACTGTGAAACCCATTCAAATTGGTATAATTGGACTCGGTGGCAGAGGCCAGTTTTTATTGTCCGAAGTTATTTTAGCTATGGACAATGTTGTCGTAGCCGGCGTGTGCGATCTATACGAAGATCGAGCACAAAAAGGCTACGAAGCCGTGCTGACCAAAACCAAAGCCGCGCCCGTTAAAAGCCTGGATTACCACGATGTGCTGGCTATTCCTCATTTAGACGCCGTTGTGGTCTCCACTTCCTGGGAAACACATATTCCCATTGCCATCGACGCCATGAAAGCCGGCGTGCGGCCCGGCGTGGAAGTAGGCGCCGCATATAGCCTGGATCAGCTCTGGCAGCTGGTAAGAACCTCGGAAGAAACGGGTGTACCTTGCATGCTGCTTGAAAACTGCTGCTACGGCCGCGATGAAATGATGATTATGAATATGGTGCGTCAGGACATTTTCGGCTCTATTGTTCACTGTCAGGGCGGATACCGTCACGATTTGCGCGACGAAATCAGCTATGGCCGCGAAAACCGTCATTATCGGAATGCCAATTACAAACACCGCAACGCGGAAAATTATCCAACGCATGAGCTGGGCCCCATCGCTCAGATTTTGAATATCAATCATGGTAACCGTATGCTCAAGCTCACCAGCACCGCGTCCTGCGCACGCGGTTTGAACGCCTACCTCGCTAGAGAAAAAGGGCCGTCTTATGACTTAACGGCCTACCCGTTTGCCCAAGGCGATGTCGTTACCACTACCATTACCTGCGCGCACGGCGAAACCATTGTTTTAACCCTAGATACTACGCTTCCCCGCTACTACTCCCGCGGCTTCCATATTCAAGGAACTCTGGGCATGTATGAAGAAGAAAATCAGTCTATTTTTATTGACGGCGTGCATAATCAGGATGATTTTGAGTGGCACCGCCAATGGGGAAATATTAAGGACTATCGAGAGCAGTACGAACACCCTGTCTGGAAAAGCTATTTAGACGAAGGCGTACGCGGCGGTCATGGCGGTATGGATTATTTGGTACTGCGTGCTTTCTTTGAAAGCGTCGCCACTCAAACCCCTCCGCCCATCGACGTGTACGATATGGCCGCCTGGATGAGTATCGGCGTACTTTCCGAACAGTCCATTGCTTTAGGCGGCGCTCCCGTTATGATTCCTGACTTTACCAATGGGCGCTGGATTGAAACCCGGTAAGCGCTTTTGTTCCCTTTTTCCGTTATTTGACTAGAAACGCCGCAAATAACGGAACTTCTACTGGCGTTTCAGATTGGAGGCATACAATGATTCGATTTGGTACTGGCGGCTGGCGAGCCGTGATTGGTGATGACTTTATTAAAGACAATGTCTATAAGGTAGGACAAGCTGTGTACGAATACTTAAAACGGCACAATCTTTTAGATCAGCCCCTGATGATCGGCTACGACCGCCGTTTTCTTTCCCGACAGGCTGCCGGTTGGCTGGCCGAGGTTCTGGCGGGCAACGGCCTAAAAATCTGGGCCATGAAGCGCAGCGCGCCTACGCCCCTTACCATGCACATTGTCAAAACGGCAGGATTGCACGCTGGATTAGAGGTAACCGCCAGCCATAATCCTCCCGAGTATAATGGAATTAAGTTTTTCACGGAAGAAGGACGCGATGCCTCGTTGGAGGTTACCGACGAATTAGAAGAAATTCTAGACGCCCTGCGCCCGGAAGATATTCACGCGATGCCGCTGGAAAAAGCGGTAAACGAAGACCTTATTGAATACCTGAAAAACCCGTTTAATCCTTTTATTGACGACATTTTAGACCAAATGAACCAGAAGGCAATCCGCGACCGCGGTTTGCGTATTTTGCTCAATCCCATGCACGGCGCCGGCGTATATCCTCTTATGGTCATTTTCTATACCACGCGCTGCACGGTAGACCTGATTAACGAAGGGCTGGATGCCTATTTTGGCGGTCACATGCCGGCTCCCGAAGAAGATACGCTGAAGGATTTGACGCAGCGCGTCGTAGACGAGCATTATGATCTGGGAATTGCGGTCGACGGCGACGGCGACCGGCTAGGCATTATTGACCGGAACGGCCGTTACATTAGTGCGAATGAAATTTTGGTTATGCTCTATTATTATTTGCACGAATATAAGGGATGGAAAGGACCGGTGGTCCGTAATCTAGCAACCACGCATATGCTCGATGCCGTAGCGGCTTCCTTCGGAGAGACCTGTTACGAAGTGCCGGTTGGTTTTAAATACATTTCTGCTAAAATTGATGAGACCAACGCTGTTCTGGGCGGCGAATCCTCCGGCGGACTTACGGTTCGCGGGCATATCCATGGCAAAGATTCTATCTATGCTGCTTCGCTTTTCGTTGAAATGATTTCGGCCACGGGTAAGTCTCCGTCTGAGTTTATGGATGAACTGGAAGCCAAATATGGGCATTATGAAATGGTTGAGTCGAATCTGCGCTTTGCGCCGGAACAAAAAGACAGTATCAATCAGCTCATTATGGTAGAAAAACAATTACCTGATTTTGGTCGTCCCATTGAAAAAGTAAACTATGAAGACGGCTGTAAGGTTTATTTTGCCGATCGCTCTTTCATTATTTGCCGTTTCTCCGGTACGGAGCCTCTGCTCCGCATTTTTGCCGAAAGCAATCGGCGGGATACGGCGCAGGATTATATTGAACGGTTCAAAAAATTTGTAGGCGTGTAATACGCTGTAATGAGGCCGCTATGCTTAAAATTTTCTAAGCATGGCGGCTTATTTTTTGTTTTTCTGGGAAAGGCTTTTTTATTCCAGTTTTTAAATGGACAATTCAAAATACTTTTAAAAACTTCTTTTCAAGCCATTTTAGATGCGTTATAATATAGAAACCTTTTAAAAAAGGGGAGGGAGAAAATATATGAACCAAATCAAATGGGCCTTTTCCTTTTTAGGAAAATCGAAGTATAAACTCTTCGTGGCCTGGGGACTGACAGTGGTATATAACCTTTTAGGTGTGATCGATCCTACCATTGTTAGTAAGATCGTAGACGATATTTTGTATCCCATGTTTGGCGATGCTAGTATCACTACGCAAACGGTGATTGATCAGCTTTTGCCTTTGGCGCTTCTTGCCTTTGGCCTAACCGTGCTACGCGCTATTTCGCGTTTTACAAGCAACATTTTCAGAGAGCAGGCTTCTCAGCGGGCTACCTATGAGATCCGGCGCGCTCTGTACAAAAAGCTTAGCGAACAAAGCCGCAGCTTCTTTATGGCCAATCGTTCCGGTGATTTAATTAACAAATGTACCGGCGATGTCGATGCCATTAACAACTTTGTGTCATGGATTTCTTTTTCTATCTTTGACAGCGTAGTGATGCTTGTTGTCGTGCTGATTGTCTTCTTTTCCATCAGCTGGAAGTTTACGGTGTTAGAACTTTGCCTGGCGCCCATTGCTTTTATTACGGCCATTCGCTTAGGTAAAGTGGTGCGCCCCATTTTCAGTCAGGCCAGACTTCAGCTTTCCAAGCTGAATACTGTGGTACAGGAAAATATCAGCGGTAACCGCGTGGTTCGCGCATTCTGCCGCGAAGGTTTCGAAATCAAAAAGTTCGATAAAGAAAACAATCTTTACTACGACATGAACTTAAAAGCCAATAAAGCATGGGTAACCTACTCTCCGATTATGGAAACCGTGGGTAATATTATGAATGCCTGCGCTATTATCATTGGCGCTCTTCTGGTTATTTCTGGCGACATCAGCGTGGGTGATCTGGTTATCTTTACCTCTCTGTCTTGGATGCTGAATGAACCCATGCAGATGCTTGGTTTCTTGATCAATGATACCCAGCGTTTTCTGGTTAGCTGCGAGCGCGTTCAGGAGCTCTATGAATCCACGCCCGAAATTGTAAGTCCTGAGAACGCCGTTCACGTAACCCATATGAATGGTAAAATCGATCTGGATCACGTTACCCTAACCTTCGACGGTAACAAGATTCTGGACGACATTACCATGCATATTCCCGCCGGAGCCACTGTCGGTATTATGGGCCCGACCGGTTCGGGTAAATCGTCAATACTTAACTTAATTACGCGATTTGTCGATACCAATAAAGGACAAGTTCTCATTGACGACGTAGATGTACGCCGGTACAACCTGCAAGATCTGCGGCGCAATATTGGTATCGCGCTTCAGGATGTCTTCCTTTTCTCCGATACCGTTGAATCGAATATTGCCTATGGCGTGCCGGAGGCCCCCAACGAAACCGTATATGCTGCCGCGGCCGATGCGGACGCCGATGGATTCGTTAAACGCTTACCCGATGGATATGATACCATTGTCGGTGAACGGGGCATGGGCCTGTCCGGCGGACAGAAACAGCGTCTGGCTTTGGCGCGTGCTTTAGCCATGGAATCGCCCATTCTGATTTTGGACGATACCACCTCGGCTGTTGACCTAGAGACAGAACAATACATTCAGCAGCGCTTAGCCAATCGTCCTATTAAATCTACAACCCTGATCGTCGCTCAGCGTATTTCTTCCGTTAAGAATGCAGATATCATTTTCATTATTGAAGACGGAAAAATTACCGAACAAGGCACACACAAAGAGCTGCTCGCCAAGAAGGGATATTATTATAACATCTATCGTATTCAGCAGGGTTACGCCACTGCTGCCGATCTGCCGTTAGGAGGTGAGGCATAATGGCTCGTAATAAATATAATGTGGATGAAACACTGGAGACAGAGTTTAATGCGAAGCATCTCATTCGCAGTTTTCAGTACATTAAGCGCTATAAAAAGTTATTTTTCGGCGCCTTCTTCTTTAGTACTGTCTCCATTTTATGCGGCCTGGTTATGCCGCTGTTTACGGCCGACGCTATCGACGTTATGATTCCTAATCGCGATGTTCGCGGTCTGATCATTGCCGGTATCAGCTTAATTGTAATCGTGGTTGTACAAGCTCTGTGTAACCGCTTCCGCTCCCGCTGCTCGGCCATTGCCGGTCAGGAAATCATTCGTGATATTCGCCGCGATCTGTTCGTTCATTTGCAGGAGCTTCCGTTTGACTATTTTGACAGCCGTCCCCATGGTAAAATCCTGGTGCGCGTAATCAACTACGTCAACTCGGTTTCAGACTTTCTGACCAACGGGATTGTCAACATTTTGCTGCAAATCCTGAGCCTAATCTTCATTGCCATTTTTATGATATCGCTGCATCCGCAGCTATCGCTGGTCGTATTTGCCGGCTTGCCGGTATTTGCTATTTACATTTTCGCCATAAAGCAAAAACAGCGCCGCGCTTGGCAGCTGCAAGCGAATAAGAGCAGTAATTTTACCGCCTATTTGGCCGAGAGCATCAATGGCGAGCGGGTAACGCAGAGTTTTGCGCGCGAAGATGTGAACTACAGCATTAACCAAGACCTGGCTATGGATGCCCGTAAGGCCTATATGAAAGCGGTTACGATTAACCATAGTATTTGGCCGCTCACCATGATTATTTCTAAAGCGGTGTATTACCTGATTTACATTATTGGCGTTATTTATATGCGCGATACGATTGCGGTTGGTCTGCTGGTGGCTATGACCAGCTACGCAAACCGTTTCTGGGGCCCCATTCAGCAGCTATCTACGTATTATAATCAGCTGATTAACACGGTTTCCTATCTGGAGCGTATTTTCCAGCTGATGGATGAACCGGTTTTGGTTAACGACCCCGAAGGCGCTACCGCTTTACCGCCCATTGAGGGTACGGTTGATTTTGAAAACGTTATTTTTGAATACGAAAAAGATCGGCCGATTCTGAAAAACGTGAGCTTCCATGTTTCCTCTGGCGAAAGCATTGCCTTGGTAGGCCCGACAGGCGCCGGCAAATCAACGATTATCAATCTGATCTCGCGCTTTTATAATATTAAGAGCGGCGCCGTGAAGATTGACGGATATAACATTGCCAATGCAACGCTGCGATCCATTCGGAGCCAGATGGGTATCATGCTTCAAGATACGTTCATATTCTCCGGCACCATAATGGAAAACATCCGTTATGGTCGTCTGGACGCTACCGATGAAGAATGCATCGCCGCCGCGAAGCAGGTTTTCGCTGACAATTTTATTTCCAAAATGCCTAACGGCTATTATACGGAAATCAATGAACGAGGCGACATGCTCTCGGCCGGACAGCGTCAGCTGCTCTCCTTCGCCCGCACGCTCCTCAGCGATCCTAAGATCCTGATTTTAGACGAGGCTACCTCCTCTATTGACACCAATACGGAGCTGCTGGTTCAGGAAGGTATTAAACAGCTGCTTAAGAACCGTACCTCCTTCGTTGTTGCCCACCGGCTGTCTACCATTAAAGACTGTGACCGAATCATGTTTATCAATGACGGTGTGATTGCCGAAAGCGGCAGCCACGACGAGTTAATGGCTCAAAAAGGCTTGTACTATCATTTGTACACCTCTCAGCTGACCAACGAGTAAAACTAAAAAAGGTACTGAAATCCCATTGGTTTCGGTACCTTTTCCTATTTTAAATAGAAAGGAGAACACTATGGTAATCCGAATCGCTCAATTACAGCTTCCAGTCTCTCCCAGCAAGCAAAAAACGTTTGAACAGGTTAAACGAGCGGCCTGCGCTGCCGCGCAAAACCAGATCGATCTTATCGCTCTGCCCGAAATGTTCAGCTGCCCCTATGAGGTTTCTGCCTTTCCGCAGTATGCCGAAGAAGAAGGCGGCCCCAGCTGGCAGCTGGGCTCTGCTCTCGCCAAAGAGTATGGCGTCTATGTTTCGGCCGGCTCTGTGCCGGAAATCGATAGCCAGGGGCATATCTATAATACCGCCTATGTCTTCGATCGGACGGGGCACTGCATTGCCAAACATCGCAAGGTGCACCTGTTTGACATTGACGTTGAGGGCGGCCAGCATTTTCGTGAATCCGACATTTTAAGCGCAGGCGATCAGGTCACTACGTTTGCTACGGAATTTGGAATCTTTGGCCTTTGCATATGTTTTGATCTTCGTTTCCCAGAGCTCTGCCGTCTTATGGCCCTGCGAGGCGCTCAGGTGATTTTGGTGCCTGCCGCTTTTAACCAGACGACAGGGCCTGCCCATTGGGAACTTACGTTTCGCTCACAGGCTGTATTTAACCAGCTCTATACCGTTGGTACAGCCCCTGCCCTTGATCCGGCTGCCTCCTACCATTCTTGGGGCCACAGCCTTGTTGTCGATCCGTGGGGCAACGTTGTGGCTACGCTCGATGAATCTGCCGGCGTTCAAATCACAGCGCTCGATCTCGATCTGGTTCCGTCCATTCGTAAGCAGCTGCCTCTCCTCTCACATCTGCGCTATGACTTGTATCATACGCCGTCGTTCGATTAAAGAATATTCAAATGCTCTAATAAAATTTTAACGCCCATACCGATCAAAACAAGGCCGCCTATCAGTTCGGCCTTGCTTTTGTATTTAACGCCAAAAACATTGCCAATCATAACGCCTACAATAGAAAGTACAAACGTAATAATGCCAATCAGGCTGACGGCTGTTACAATTTGAACCTTCAGGAAGGCAAAGGTAACGCCAATCGCTAGCGCGTCAATGCTGGTAGCTAAAGCAAGCGGTAGCATGGTTTTTACATTAAAGGAGCTATTACATGGCTCCTCTTCTTTACTCAGCGCTTCCCGAATCATGTTGGCGCCAATTAGCCCCAGTAAAATAAAGGCGATCCAGTGATCAATGTTGGTAATCACACTTTGAAACTGAACGCCCAGCAAATAGCCTATAAGAGGCATCAGGGCCTGAAATCCGCCAAAATACAGTCCGACAATCAGCGTGTGCTGAAACTTTACCTTAGGGACAGAAAGGCCTTTACAGACCGCTACCGCAAAGGCGTCCATAGAAAGACCTACTGCAATTAAAACAAGCTCCCAAATTGTCATAATGATCCTCCGTTCATAAGTTCTTACGTAATGTTTATAATAGATAGGGCATACGTTTATCCTGCCTTTACAGGCAAAGAAAAAGACTTATTCACAAAGAAGTCCTTTGTGGATAAGTCTCGCCATTTCAAATAAAACCAAGACACGTTGTCCAATATGTTGGCCTTATTACACAGCCTCTATGCCGAAAACTGCGCTGGCTACTCCCTTATCAAGTTAATTGCGCTCTTATTGGTTGTTATTGTTTTTCCTTCTGTTTTCTAGTACACCCGTGAAACAATTGTCTCAACCAGATTCCACTTTTTCTTATTTGTCATAGTAGCCATAGTTCTTCTTATAATAATAGTCTTTCTGATTTTTCTTTACGCGATTTAAAACTACACCTAAAATTTTACCACCGCTTTGCTGAATCTGCCGCTTTACATTACGCACCATCGCTTTCTTAACATAGTCGTTACGAATCACGATTAAGGTACCATCCGTTTGCTTACCGACAATCAGGGCATCGGCCATACCTCCCAACGGTGGCGTATCAAAAATAATATAATCACAGCTCTTCTTCAAGGCATCTACAAAAGAGTTAAAACGTTCTCCTGTCAGCAATGCTTGCGGATTGGGTACATTTTTACCTGAAAGAACCATATAAAGATTGTCAATATTTGTCTCAAAAATAATTTTCTGCGCCTGACCGCTGAGTAATTCACTAAGACCAGGTAATCTTTCTGAAACACCGTACCTGTTGGCAATCATAGACTTTCTAAGATCGCAATCAATCAATACCGTTCTTTTTCCCAAATCAGCAAAGCTTCTTGCCAGTTCAAATGCAATTGTTGATTTCCCTTCACCCGCTGTTGTACTAGTTACTGCAATTGCATGCAAATTACCGCTATAAAGAAGGTTGGTACGAAGTGATTTTATAGCTTCATCAACGCCAAATTCCAGCTTCTTAGCTTTTAAAGAAATTTTATTCTCACTCATTTTTCAGCCTTTCTTTCTACCTACTATCGGTGTTCATTTTTAAACCATTTTAAAAGAAACTGTTACCGACGTCTTTTCTTCACACGACTATAGTTTACGCTCTTGTTTTCCGGAACCATGCACAGTACCGGAATTCCTAAGGCGCGCTCCACATCATCACTTGTGCGAATTTTATCATTCCAAACGTACATAAGAATCAGATAAGCAGCAACCAGACAGAGTCCCAAAAGACCACCAACTGCTAAATTCTTAGGTGCCGACGGTCCTACCGGCGTCCAATCTGCTATAGCTTCTTCAAACACACGATAAGGTTCTTCGGGGTCCATTTCTTTAATCTTTTCAATACTCACTTCTACTAACGTATTGACAATATCTGCCGCCCTTTGCGCGTCAGTACTTGTCATAGATACCGTTAGAATGCGCGTATCCGTCGGATTTGACATTTCAATTTGCGTAGCCAAATCTTTATAATCAATATCAATCCCTAAACGATCAATGACTTCTTGTAAAACTACGCGACTAGTAAAGATAACCTCATAATCCTGTGTTAAAGCCTCACCGACTTGCAGATCCTGATAAGAAGTAGTGTTCGTGCTGGATCCGCGCATATAAATCATGGAAGAAGCCGTATATGTAGGTTTTTGTATTCCCCAAGTATAAATGCCGGCTAATATCAATCCTAACAATAAGCCCAGAAGCAGAGCCCACCATTTTTGCTTTAGCGCAAGAAATAGATCTACCAGATTGATCTCAACTTCGTCTTGCGCCTGCTCATTCCATTCTTCATTCATACGTAAATAATCCTCATTTTCTTCAATATGCTGCATATGCAGTGGTAATTATACCATTCCCAGACTATAGAAACCATAGCGAATACGCTATATATTATCTTGTAGCACAACTCCGCTATCAAGCAATAATCAGACCTCGGAGGGATATAATTAAACAGAAATCGGCGAATACGAAAAGCTCTCGTCCATAGAAAGCAAGAATTCGCTAATCAGCTGAATAGCCCCTTCCAAATCCCGCAAATTGGCAATTTCAACCGAACTATGCATATAGCGCAGGGGAATCGATACTAGGGCTACCGGAACGCCAATCCCGGTTTTATTCACAGTATCTGCGTCAGAACTGGTTCCCCCGGGAGCAATCTCCCATTGCACCGGAATCTGATACTTCTCCGCCAGCTTCTGTAAGCGGCGATTCATCGGCTTATTCACAATAGAGCTTAAGCACAAAACCGGTCCAGCCCCCAGCCGAATATCGCCGGTATCTGCCGGATCTGTCTCCGGCGTATCGCTCACCCAGGTTACGTCAACAATAATCGCGCAGCTCGGTTTTACCTGCGACGCCGCATAATACGCACCGCGCCCTGTGGTTTCTTCTCCCACTGTTGTGGCCGCATAAATCCCCGCCGCTGCCTTTTTCTCCGCAGCCCGGCGCATAGCCTCTACAATGACGAAGGCGCCTGAGCGGTCGTCGAGGGCTCTGGCACTGATATTTTCTCCCAAGAGCTTTCGCACTGTAGTATCGGCACAAACCGGATCGCCTATCGCTACATGCTGCAGCGCTTCTTCTCTGCTGGACGCACCGATGTCTACTACCAAATCTTTCGCTTTTACCGCCTCGCTTTTAAGCAGCGAAGGCATAACCGCCACCACGCCCGGCACGCTGTTTCCTTCGTGCACAATTTGCACGGGCGCTCCAATATATAAGGCCGGTCTTACGCCGCCCGCGGCGGCCAGACGTAGCATGCCATTCTCCTGCACATGCGTGACAATAAAACCAATTTCGTCGATATGACCACATAATAATACCTTACAAGGCGATTCCGGATTTAGAATCGAAAGTACATTTCCCGTTGCGTCGCATTGCTGCCGGTGAGAAAAGGGCTTAGTATACGCCAGTATTTTCTGCTGCGCCGCTTCTTCATGACCACTTACCGACGGGGTGAGTAGCAGTTCGTTTAAAAAATCTAAATTCATTTCTCTTCCCTCTGTTTTTTATTTACGGAACAATTTTTGCGTTTGATAATATGGCGAACAGGTTAAATGCATGCCCAGCTTTCTAAATACACCTTCATCCGCCTCTGTTAAAATAACACTGGAGTGCACTTCGCACCCTGCTAACCGGTCAAGCTGCTGCAGTGCCAACCGCGCCGTCTGATCATTGGCCGCGCAAATCGATAGCGCAATTAAAATCTCGTCAGAATGCAGTCTTGGATTCTGGCTGCCGAAATGGCGCACCTTCAGCTCTTGAATGGGCTCAATCACTTCTCGTGAAATCAAATCAATTTCACGGTCAATTCCAGCCAGCCGTTTGAGCGCATTCATAATCACCGCCGCGGAAGGCCCCATGAGCGCCGAGGTATGCCCCTGCACAATCTCTCCATGCGGCAGCTGCAAGGCCACCGCCGGCTCTCCGGTATCCTCTGCCATTGTGAGCGCGGCTGCTACCGTGGGCCTCTCGTCCATTTCAATATTCAGCTGACTAATCAGCAGCTCTATTTTCTGCACTTCGGTTTCGGTACCGGTCTCTTTTTTCACATTACAGAGCGCCTGAAAATATCGGCGCAGAATCTCCTGACGTGATGCCTGGCACACAGCTTCGTCGTCAATAATACAATTGCCCACCATATTGACTCCCATATCGGTAGGCGATTGATAGGGACAGCTGCCATAAATCTTTTTAAACATAGCCGATAACACCGGAAAGGTTTCTACATCGCGGTTGTAATTCACGCACACCTGGTTATAAGCTTTTAAATGAAACGGATCGATCATATTGACATCGTTTAGATCGGCTGTCGCCGCCTCGTATGCGACATTGACAGGATGCTCCAGAGCCAGATTCCAAATGGGGAAGGTTTCAAATTTCGCATAGCCTGCCTCAATGCCCCGCATATGATCCTGGTAAATCTGCGACAAACAAGTAGCCAGCTTTCCGCTTCCAGGCCCGGGCGCCGTCACAACAATGAGCGACCGGCTGGTTTTTATGTATTCGTTACGTCCATAGCCCTGCTCGCTCACAATTTTAGCCACGTCCGACGGATAGCCCTCAATCGGATAATGCCGGTATACCGCGATGCCTTTGGCCTCCATATGGCTTTGGAAAAGCTCGGCCATGGACTGACCGGTAAAACAGGTTAATACCACGGCTCCCACATAGAGACCGCGTTCTCTAAAATTATCAATGAGCCGCATTACCTCCAGATCATAGGTAATGCCCAGATCGCCACGCACCCGCTTCTTTTCAATGTCTCCCGCGTTAATCGCAATCACGATTTCGGCCTGATCCCCCAGCTGCTGTAGCATACGCATTTTACTGTCGGGAGCAAATCCCGGCAATACTCTGGAAGCATGATAATCGTCAAACAGCTTGCCGCCAAATTCCAGATACAATTTACCGCCAAAACTGTTAATCCTTTCCCGAATATGCTCCGACTGCATTGTAACATATTTTTCGTTATCAAACCCGATCTTCATTAATTTTCTCCATTTCTACTTTTGTGATTCCCTCTTCAGCCACATAATATTGGCTGCTTCCTTCGGCTGCTCATAATACCCCGGCCGCAGCCCAGCCGAAACAAATCCTATTTTTTCATACAGCCCAATGGCCGCCGCGTTGCTTTCGCGCACTTCCAGCGTCCAATACAAAATACCCAGCGGCTCGCCCATTTGCAAAAGCGCCGTTAAAAGCCGCTCGCCAATGCCCTGCCGGCGATACCCAGCGCGCGTTGCCACCTTCATAATATGCCCTTCATCCAGTACCTGCCAAAATCCGGCATACCCAACCATACACTCGTTTTCAACCGCTGCCAGATAATGCGCGCGGCCGCCCTCTTTCAGCTCTTCCCGAAACGTCTCTTCCGACCATGGCGTCCGAAACGCCTCGCGTTCAATCAGGAGAACTTCCGGCACATCGGCCGGTGTTAGCCGCCTAATGAGCATGAAGCGCGGCCTCCCGTTCTCTTTCTGCCTGAGGCTTTCGCAAATACGTTAGCGTCAGCTCGCTGCCTTTTACTAGAACCGCTTGTCCCTTTTCTACTTTTTCGGCCGCTAACGCGGCAGACGCGCCAGCGCGCAGCTCCCTCAGGTGACTCGGCGCTAAGTGGTAATCGTCCAGCAACGCCTTTTGAAACAGCGGGCGGTAAAGCTCCGCAGCGTCTCCCATAAATAAACACGGCTGGTGCAGCGCTTTCAGCTGCTCTGCCAGCTCCTGCGCCGCTATAGCCTGCGGCTCCAAAATCTGCTGACGATTGTGATAGGCGGCGGCATATACCTGCCCGCGTCTGGCATCCATAATTGGAACACAAACCATAGAGGTAATCGAGCTTCCGGCGCCATACGCTAACACCTCTAACGTACTTAGCGGAATCAGCGGAATGCCTAACCCTAATGCCAGTCCCTTGGCCGTAGCTGCCCCAATCCGCAGCCCGGTGAAGGATCCGGGGCCTGTGGTCAAAGCAATATATGTAAGCGCTTCCGGCCCACGGCCGGCTTCTTTTAATACAGCATCCATCATGGGCATGAGCGTTTCTGAATGCGTAAGCGTCCCTTCCAGTCTATGCTCGGCAATGATATGCCCGTCGGCATATAATGCCGCACCCGCTACTTTGGCGGCCGCTTCAATTCCTAATAATACCATGCTGTTTCCCGCTTTCTATTTTTATTTTTCGGTAGTCAATTCCTTTGCTCAGGTCTTTTTCGATTGTCAGCCAAACGGCTTCTTCCGGCATGGCTTCCGGCATCAGGTCGGCCCATTCGACCAAGCACACGCCGCCTGAGCCTATATATTCTTCCCAGCCGATGTCCCAAAGCTCGTCTTCATTGGCAAGCCGGTAAATGTCAAAATGATATAGCGGCAGCCTGCCACTATATTCTTGCACAATGGTAAACGTGGGACTGACTATGTCTTCCTGTACGCCCAAGCCCAGTGCCAATCCCTTGGCCAGCACTGTTTTGCCCGTACCTAAATCGCCTTGCAGGCAATACGTGCTGCCTGGCGCTGCTTGCTCGCCCAGTTTTTTTCCTAACGCCAATGTTTCTTTTTCACTATATAATTCCCAAATTTGCAACGGCCCTCCTCCTTTTCACCTTGTCTTTCGCAATAACACGTTTTTCATTATAGAAGTTTTATGGCCTGAAATCAAGAGTAAAAGAAAAAAACCGCAGCCGGATTACTCCGTGGGCTGCGGCTCATTTCCTTTCATTTGCAGCAGGCTGAGACGAACTAAATCTTTCGTTGCATACGAGGCAAATACCCGAGATACCGCCTGCCAATACTGATCTGCATTAAATTCTTTTTGCAGATCGTCTAGCAAAAGCAAACGGAACTTTCTTGAAAACTCTGGGGTCATGCGGATTAACCGGTGCGCTTTGATTATGTTAGTATCGCAATCGACCAAAAATGCGTCAATGGAATACCCCCGGTTACCTTCCTGAAGCTCGGGAAGTTCTTTGGAAGAATGGGAAAGCTGCGTACTGTATGCGGCATCGGCCCACCCAAGCCTTCCGAATTTAGACAGAATAAATAGCACCGACTGCAGCTCCGTTACCGCTAGCTGATAGGATCCGGTTTTAAATTCCTGAATCTCCTCTGCGGTTGGATTACGGAACTGATAGATCAGCAGCATGGTATACGGCTCTACCGAAAATACAGCCCCTTCCTTGGCATCCAGCGGCATAGGAAAAGGGCTGCCTACCTCAAACTTTAGCATACTCAAATCCTCCGTCCTGCTCAACGCCAGCCAATTTCTGAATGGCGCGTGCTTTCACTACCGGTTTGGCATGCTCTACCACCAGCATTTTGGCATGTTCACCCAGCACCCAAGATTCACAGTACTGAGATAAGACAGCCGTAATAAACCGTTCGGCGTGATCCATTTTCTTATAATGTACAATCAGATAATACTCGCCTGTTTTCAAATTACGATATAGCGCGTTGCGAATAGTCAAATTGCCGGGAATGCGCCTTGCCACCTGGCATAGCTGCTCAAAATCCATAAATATATAGATGGCGCAGCCAGCAGCCAGCAGACCGGCAAAGGCTCCCTGCTCCTGCCCTGCCTCTTCCGGGGCCCGTTCCTGCCTTGCCGCAGTATCTTGCTCCTCCGGCAAATTGCTTCCAAATAGAGCGCCGAGCTCCGCCATACCGGATACCCGCGTTACCGTAATTGTTAATCCACTGTCTTCCAGCGGAATCGCCTCAATCATTAACGGTTTCTGAGAAAAGTCCATTCCAAACTGATCCAGAGCCGTTTTCATCATGTCTGCAAAGAGAGCTTTCGTTTTTTCAGAGCCATAAGCAAGCTCCGAAACTTTTAGATTGCGCTGCTGTAAATCAATTTCACTCAGTGTAAACCGAATCTGATCTTGATTGATTCGCTCTGCTTTCATATACGTCACTCCTCTCTATCTATTTTAAAGCATGATATAGGAATAGGGCGCTGCCTATATACCTCTACAGACAGCGCCTTCGTAAAAAGCCTTTATGACATGGCCGTGAAGAAATTAGACCTCACCTTTTTCCTTCATCGCCAGATACTCGTTGATCTGTCCCAGTACTTGCTCAACATCAATGCCATGCACAAAACAGGCTTCTTCTAAAGATTCTCCCTGCGCGGAAGGACAGCCAACACAGCCCATGCCGCTTGCCATTAAGATCGGAACCACTGCTTCGTCAACCTTTAAAAGATCGGCAATGATCATGTCCTTAGTAACAGTTTTAGCCAATTTTGCACCTCCTAGTCTTTGGTTACGCTCTTATTATAATACAAAAAAGCCATATTGACAACGTCCATTTTCAAATTTGTTCTGTCAGAATAGAGTTCTATAAATTAACACTTGCGAATTTGTAGATTTTGATGTATGATAGCGGTGTATCTTGTGATATTCTATCACATAATCTAACGGAGGTGTTATTATGGCATACGTAATTAACGACGATTGCATCAAATGCGGTGCTTGCGAGTCCGAATGTCCTGTTGAGGCTATCAGCGAAGGCGATGAAAAATACGTAATCAACGCCGATACCTGTATCGACTGTGGTTCTTGCGCAGGTGTTTGCCCGGTAGGCGCTCCTCAGGAAGGCTAAGAAAGAATATCGGGAATCTTATTTCCCATGGTATTCTAAAAAAAATTATCCCGTGATTGTCTGACGCTAAAGCGTTTCGCTACGGCGCTTAGATTTTCACGGGATAGTTTTTTATATATCGTTTGGCATGCCGCCGGGCACCTGAATCAGGTTAGAAAATCGCGTATACATGCCGTCGTATCGAAGCTTAATGGTACCGACCGGACCATTTCTTTGCTTGGCAATAATTATTTCTGCCGCTCCTTTGCTTTCTGAATCCGGATGATAATACTCGTCTCTGTAAATAAACATAACCACATCCGCATCCTGCTCAATGGCTCCGGATTCTCTTAAGTCCGACATCATCGGCCGGTGATCCGCCCGGCTCTCTAGCGCTCGGGAAAGCTGGGATAGAGCAATAACAGGAATATCCAGCTCACGCGCCAGCATTTTCAGGCCGCGAGAAATCTCTGAAATCTCTTGCTGCCGGTTATCGCTGGCTCTGCCGCTGCCGCTCATAAGCTGAATATAATCAATCATAATTAAATCCAGGCCCCGCTCTATTTTCAGCTTGCGGCACTTAGAACGAAGCTCGGCCAGCGTAATGCCCCCGGTGTCGTCAATATAAACCTCGGATTCCGAAAGCGGTCCCAGCGCTTCTACCAACCTCTGCCAATCGTCGTCCGTCATTTTTCCGGAACGAAGGTGCTCTAAATCAACCCCGGCCTCGCAGGCCAGCATACGATTGACGATCTGTTTTTTAGACATTTCCAGGCTAAAGATCGCGCAGGTTTTATGACTCTTCACCGCTGCATTTTGCACCAAATTCAGCCCGAATGCCGTTTTACCCATGGACGGTCTGGCGCCAACCAATACCAGATCTGACGGATGCAGCCCCGCCGTTTTCTGGTCGAGATCAATGAACCCGGTAGAAATACCCGGAATTTCACCGCCGTTTTGCGCCACCTTTTCAATATCGTCAAAGGTTTCCATTAAGACGTCTTTAATATGAGCAAAATCGCTGCCACCTCGATTTTGCAAAATACCAAAGACTTCTTTCTCTACCACTTCCGAGAGCTGCTCAATAGGCAGCTCCGTACTAAAGCTTTTTGTCAGTACATTGTTGCCTAACTGAATAAACCGGCGGTAGAGCGCCATATCTTTAACAATTTTTATATATTCTTCAATACGAAATGAACTGGGCACCGCCGCCGCAATCTGACTTAAGTAGCGCATGTCTCCCGCCGCTTCCAGCTTACCGCGCCGCTCCAGCTGATTTTTTAGCGTAACCAGATCAACGGCTTTGCCCTCATGGTAAAGGTCTAGTACCGCCTCAAAAATCTCTTTATTTCTGAGATTATAAAAGTCTTCGGCCTTTAAATGCTCGGCCGCCAGCTCCACCGCTTTGTCGTCAAGTAATGTCGCTCCAATAACCGATTGCTCCGCATCCTCGCTATGCGGCGGAACACGGGGCACCAGATTTTCATCCGGCATGATCTTCTACCTTCAGTAAAAGCTCGGCCGATATATTCGTATACAGCTTCAATGTAATAGTATACGTACCGATACTCTTAATCGTATCCGGCAGCTGAATTTTTTTCTTATCGATTTTTAGCTTCAGCTGAGCTTCCATTGCTTCCGCCACGTCCTTCGTGGTAATGGATCCAAACAGGCGTCCGCCTTCTCCGGCTTTTGTACGAATGACTACCTGCTTACCTTTCAGATCGGCAGCCTGCTTTTTAGCCTCGGCTTCTTCCTGCTGTTTCCGGTGCATTTCACTGCTCTTTTTAATATTCCATTCGTTCATAACCGCCTTGGAAGCCTCAATGCCCAGTTTTTTAGGCAGAATGTAATTTTTACCATAGCCATCGCTGACCTCTACAATCTCCCCTTTTTTACCAAGCTTTTTAACGTCTTCCGTTAATAAAATTTTCATTCTTCTTCCTCCCTTCGGATCTTACGATCCAGCACTGTTTCAATAGCGTCAATCAATTTTTCTTGCGCCATTTCTAGATTTACGTCTTTTAATTGCGCGCCAGCCATAGACAAGTGACCGCCGCCGCCAAGTTCCTCCATAATAAGCTGTACATTGATCTCACCCAGCGAGCGGGCGCTAATGTTCACCTGCCCCGCATCCATTTCTGTTAGCACAAAAGAAGCATGAATCCCATGAATATCGAGTAGTTCGTCTGCTGCCTGCGCGGCTACGGTGCTCGCGTTGGGCAAAGTACTACTCCAAGACGCAACCGCAATGTTGTCGCCGATAATCCGCGCCGTGCTAACGATTTGCGCTTTGGCTTTGTAGTCTCCCATATCATTTTTGAACATTTTCCGCACACGCACACTGTCGGCGCCGCGCCGTCTCAAAAATGCCGCCGCTTCAAAGGTACGCACACCCGTTTTTACGGTAAAATTCTTTGTATCCAGCGCGATGCCGGCAAATAGGCCGTCGACTTCAATAGAACGCAGCGAAAGCTTCTCTACCATATACTGCAAAAGCTCTGTAACCATTTCGCTGGCCGAAGAGGCAAACGGTTCTACATAAGAAACGTCTACGCCTTCCACGCTATCGGCGCTGGTACGGTGGTGGTCAATTACGGCAATATTTTTTGCCTTTTCCACCAGATCCGGATACTGTGTAATCACCTTCCGGTTGACATCGAGCAAAATGAGAAGCGTATTCGGCCCCAAATATTCTTCGGCCTGTTTATGATCGATCAGAATATTCATATAATCCTGATCTTCATTCACCCGCCGGTATAAATATTCTACCGCCGCATGCTTTTCGGCACTCATTACAATATGTACCGGTTTTTTCAGCTCAAACACAGCGCGGTACATACCCAAAGCGGCGCCAAAGCAGTCTAGATCCGGATTGGCATGTCCCATGAGGAGCACTCGATCGCTCTCCATAATGAGCTCTTTAAGAGCATAGGCAATCAATCTCGCGCGCACACGCGTATTGTTTTCTGTTGTGGTTGTCATGCCGCCAAAGAATTTTTGCCCGTCTTTTTGTCTGACAACCGCCTGATCGCCGCCTCGGCCCATGGCCAGATCTACCGCAGCCCGGGCGTACTGCCTAGCTTCGTCCATATCTTTATCGACTCCTACGCCAATACTCAGCGTTACCGGAAACTTATTGCCAATATTTAGCTTTTTCATTTCTTCCAGGACATTGAATTTGTTTTCAAATAACTTTTCCAAATTCTTATGCGGAAAGACCATGATAAACCGGTCGTTCTCCATTTTGGTCAAAATACCGTCTACGGCAGAAGAAAAATCGCTCAGGCGCCTAGAAATCATAGCCTCCAGCAGCGGTCTTCGGTTTTCTTCCATATTACTTACCGTCTGATCGTAGTTATCGATATAAATATAAGAAACTACCGTTTGCTGATCCAGATTTTCCTGTTCTAACAGCACTTCTTTTGTTACATCCTGCAAGCTCAGGCTATATACCTCTGTATAATTTTTTAAATCTAATTGATACGATCCCTGATCGCGTAGACGAATCTGGCTCATAACCGCTTTATAGTAGCGATCGCCCAATGTAATCATCTTGCTTAAAGGATCCCAATCCGGTTTTTCCGCTCCCCATGGAATTTGCAGCTCTTCCAGCGTTTTTCCTTTACAGTTTTCGTACTTAACGACTTTTCTAAAGGCCTCGTTATACCATTCCAGACGTAAGTGGGCACTAAAAAGCGCATAGGGATACTCCCATTGATTCATATATTGCTGAAACTCATTGCCCAGCTCCACCGCGCTCCGCAGCACCTGATCCCGGACTGTAAGCCGCAGCACTTTGCTGACATAAATTGCAATACCCAGCACAATTAGAAAGAAAACAAAGGCAACAAGAGCCGGTACCAATCCGTTAAGCAATAGATTAGCGGCTGCATTAAAAAATAAAACTCCAGCGACTATATAAAGCAAAATCTGATAAATTCGAAATCCAAAATTAAGCTTTTTGTCCATTTTGCCCTCCTCGGGAGCCATTATCCCTTTTTATCCATAGTACCACAGATTCAATACGAAATCATTACAAAGCTGTTACGATTCAGGCATTCGGGTTGATTTCCTGACCGTCCCGTATAATTTTACGTACCCGTTTTTCCAGCTTTTCCCGTGGAATCATGACTTCATGCCCGCAGCCCCGGCATCGCAGCCGAAAGTCGATGCCCGTCCGCAGCACCAACCACTCGTGACTGCCACACGGATGACTTTTTTTCAGCCGTACATAATCATTCAAACGAATATCCATTATCGATTGCCTCTCGCTGCTTCTATAAAATCTTCAAACAGCGCGCGCTGCACCGGATCATGCATCATGCGTTCCGGATGCCACTGCACACCAACAAAATACGGATGATTCGGCAGCTCAATCCCTTCAATAATGCCATCTCCCGCACGGGCCGTTACGGTAAACGGTCCTACGCACTGCGCCTCTACGGCCTGATGGTGAAAGCTATTAACATGTACCGTTTCCCCCAGCACGCGCCGAAGCCGGCTTCCCGGCTCTGTCTGCACGCTATGCGTGGCATACCAAGTAGGGGCTTTTTGCGTATGCTGCCAGTCGGTTTGCTTTTCAAAAATATCCTGACAAAGCTTAGCTCCGGCACTTACCGCCATGAGCTGAATTCCCCGGCAAAGCCCGAGCGAGGGAATTTTCCAGCCCATGGCTTCTCTGGCCAGTTTTATTTCAAAGGCATCGCGCTGCGGAATGATCTCTCCATTCACGCAAAGGACTTCGGAACCGTAAAATGCCGGATCCACATCGTCGCCACCGGTAAACAAAATTCCATCGGCCATTTCTAATATTCTCTCGTCCAGCGGATATTGCTCGATCCAGGCCCGCCGATCGCCGCTCCACTCCTTGGGAACTTCAATACTTGGATAAAGAACTACCGGCAGACCGCCGGCTAGGCTAATGGCCTGAATGTACTCTTCTTTTATATAATATTGGTGACTCTGCGGATCATAATCACCCGTTACCGCAATGATTGGTTTACGCATGCTTTTCTCCTATAATTTCTTTTTTGTTTCCTTTTTGCAAAATCTGCCGATAATCTAGGTAATCATAAATGCTTTCGTCAAACGCCGAATGAAATGTCCGCAGCTGATCGAGCGATAAATCTTCAATGGCGCATTCTTGATCCTCGCAGGCAATGACGATACGCCCTACAATGCCATGCGCATCGCGAAAGGGCACGCCCTTGCTTACTAAATAATCGGCTACTTCAGTAGCGTTTAAAAAGCCCTCGCGCACGCTTTTTTCCATTACGTCTTCCCGAACGCGCAGCGTGGAAATGACTCCCTGCATAATATCCAGACAAGCCATGGTTGTATCGAGCGCGTCGAAAAAGCCTTGTTTATCTTCTTGCATATCTTTATTATACGCCAAGGGAAGCCCTTTCATGACGGTGAGCAGCCCCATTAGGTGGCCAAACACCCGTCCGCTTTTACCCCGCACCAGCTCGCAGGCATCAGGATTCTTCTTTTGCGGCATAATGCTGGAGCCGGTGGCATATGCATCGTCGATATCGACAAAGCGAAACTCCTGGCTGCTCCATAAAATCAGTTCTTCACATAGGCGACTCAAATGAACCATGATAATCGACATGGCGCTGAGCAGTTCCAGCAGATAGTCCCTGTCGCTAACGCCGTCTAGAAAATTGTCAACCGGTTTAGCAAAGGAAAGCGCCTGCGCGGTCTGGTTTCGATCAATATTATGCGTGGTTCCCGCCAGCGCCGCGCAGCCAAGCGGACTTTCGTTCATCAATTCCAGCGCGTTTTGAATGCGTTTTTTATCTCTGCGCAGCATACTCTGGTACGCGCCCATATGATACGAGAAGGTAACGACCTGCGCCCTTTGCAGGTGCGTGTAACCTGGCATTAAACAGGAATACTCTTCCCCTTTCTTTTCCAGCGCGTCAATGAGCATCTGCACTTTATCAACCAGCACCTCTGCCTGATCGCGCGCATACATACGCATATCCAGCGCGACCTGATCGTTACGGCTTCGGCCCGTATGTAGCTTCTTACCCACATCGCCAATGCGCCGAATCAGCTCTACCTCTACGAAAGTATGAATATCTTCGGCGTCTGACGCCTTACCGGAAAGCACCAGCTTTCCGGTTGCAATGTCTTCTAAAATACCGGTCAGCCCGGCAATAATCGCTTCTGCCTCGCTTTGCTCAATGATTTTTTGGCGCCCCAGCATCATAACATGCGCCAAGCTGCCGGTAATATCCTGTTCATATAACCGATAGTCAAACGGAAACGAGGAATTAAAGTCCTCCATCATTTGATTTTCTTGTTGACGAAACCGTCCTCCCCAAAGTTTCACTGCGTTTTTCCTCCGTCTTGTATACTTGTATCTGGCCGCGTTAGCCGAACCAAACTGATTTCTGGTAAAATACCGATCCGCGGGCCGCCCAGTCCGCTGCTAACAATCAGCGCCATATGCCCCTTGCGATACGCGCCGTGGGTGAACTTAGGAAACCACCCCTGCCCAGGCGCCAGTAGCCGCCGCCCTCCGGGCAGCTTCATAAGCCCCCCATGCGCATGGCCTGCCATAACCAGATCCAGACCGAGCTTTTGATATAGATCGATCAGCTCTGGCCGGTGACCAAGGGCCATTTTATATGAGGCCTTTTGATATAATTCTTCTGGCTCTAAGGCTTTGGCATAGGCACTGCAAATCGCGTCGTAATTTGTTTTATTTTCTCGAAGCGGTGTGTGGTATGAAGTTACAAAGCCAGTTAGCGCTATGCTTTCACCGTCCTTCATAAAATAAACGGTTTCGTTAAGCAGCATGGTTACGCCCAGCTCTCTCATTTCATGAATAAACACGCTCTTATGCATGGCGCGGGCTTCATGATTGCCTAATATACCATAAACCGGCGCAATAGACAGCATACCCTTCACCAGCGTATTCACACATTCTTTTTCTTCCTTTATATAGTCCAAATCGATCCAATCACCGCTGCAAACGATCAGATCCGGCTGTATCTGCCTAATTTTAGCTAGCAGCTTTTCCTGATTTTCTCCAAACCAGCGACTATGAAGATCTGAAATCTGGACCAAAGTAAACCCGTCAAAGGCGCAGGGAATTTTTTGGCTGCGCACCTGATACCGCCGTACAACAATGCGGTCTGCTCCCGGCATCTGACTGAGGAGCTCTACCACGCGCGTAAGAATGCGGCGGGCCAGACTTCGTGTATCCTTGGGATTCATGCGTATAACTCCTGCCTTCCTGCGTTTTAATTTTATATTATAGCGCTAAATCCATATTTGGTCAAGATCTTGCCCGGTTTCTCAGTATTTACCGCAGCGGCTCCCCCAAACGGCTCCTCGCGTACGAATAATCTGGCAAGCGTTGCTGCAATCTGTACAAATGAAACTCTCAATAACACCGGGGCCCTCTGCGTCAAGACCATGGAACTTGGTTTGCCCCTCCTGCTCGGCAACCGCTTCCTGGGCCAAAATGGCAGCGCCCCAAGCGCCCATTACGTCATAATACCTCGGTACCTTAACCGGCATTTGTAGCTCTTCCTGAAAGGCGCGCAGCATGGCCCCGTTGGCGGCTACGCCGCCTTGAAACAAAACAGGCCCCTTAACGGCGTGTCCTTTGGCCAAATTATTAAGAAAGTTTTGTACTAGCGCCTTGCAAAGACCCCAGAGAATGTCGGCAGTGGCTGCGCCTTCCTGCTGCTTATGAATCATGTCGGATTCGGCGAAAACGGCGCAGCGACCGGCGATACGCTGCGGATGCTGCGAAGCCGCGGCTAACCCGGCGAGCTCTTCAATGCCAATCCCCAGTCTGGCGGCTTGCCGGTCTAAAAAACTGCCTGTACCGGCGGCGCAAACGGTGTTCATGGCGAAGTCTTGTACCACTCCGTTTTGGATCCAGATCATTTTACTGTCTTGCCCGCCGATTTCCAAAACGGTGCGCACCTCTGGCTCCTGTGTAACGGCGGCTAGCGCGTGCGCCGTGATTTCATTTTTTACAATATCGGCGCCGATTAGGGAGCCAATGAGCTTGCGACCGCTTCCGGTAACGCCGGCCCCCAGAACCGTATACGGCCCGACTTGCTGCGTTAGCTGGCAAAAGCCGGCCGCGAGACTGTCTACCGGTCTTCCTTTAGAGCGCAAATACAGTTTATGCGCTACGGTTTTATCGGGGTTCATAAGTACTAAATTTGTACTGACAGAACCCATATCGATTCCTAAATAATAGGCGTTCATCCCGCCATCCTCCTTCGCTTTAGCATGTCCACAAAAGCTTCTAGCCGGGTTTGTAATCCGGCCTGCGCACTGTGCTCGTCCAGAACCAAACGGAGTATGGGAATTCCTTGTTTTCTCCGTATATCCGTTAAAATGCCGTCGGCCACAATTTCTGGCATGCAGCTTAATGGGTATACCTGAATCAGGCCGTCAAAACCAGCGCGCCGCATTTGCTCGCCGGCTCCAATGGTTTCTCTGGCAAATCCGCCGATATTTCGGTTTAAATAAGGACGAGCCGCCAGATTTTGCCGGGGATTGCCAAAAACAAGATGCAGCAGATGATCGCTCAAACGAATAGAGCGCCGGGTAACGGCTCCCATTTCCGCCAGGCGCAGCTGCAAATTCTGATTGATCGCCGGATCAATCGTGGTGTAAATATCGCCGATAATGCCAATGCGTAGCGGTGCGGCTCCTTGTGCTTTTTGCGCCGTTCGAAGGATGGGACGCCACTTACGCTGCCAACCGGCCAATAAGGTTTGAAGCAGCGCCATATTGGGCGCGCTGCGCTCCTTTGGCGGCGTCCCTTCTTCTCCAAGTAATGCAGTGGCCGTAAGCCTTGTCTCTTCCCAGTTATCCAGTGCTCTCAGTGTCTGCACTCCGGTAAGCAGCAGCCGAAGCGCTTTGGCCTGATTCACGCCAAGCAGCCGACTGAAATCCCTTAAGAACAGGGCACGATTTCCTGCGGGCGCTTCCAGTCCCCACACTCTCATATGGATCTTTTCGTCGTCGAGAATGGTTTGAAACATGGGCGCAAAATACCCAAAACGACAAGGGCCGCCGCCACCGAGAAATAGCGCTGTATCCGCGCCCTGCTGCGCGGCCATAACAAATTCTCCCAGCAGCCTTTTCATAGGCAAACACACGCTTTGCGGGCAAAGCCTAGTTCCCACGCGAAGCGCTTCTTCTAAGTTCTCCTGCGGCTTAACATAAGAAATTTGTTGCTGACGGCAGAGCGTTTCTAACACAATGCCCAAACTCCCAAAATTCGGAAAACAAACTTTCATGCGCCCCTCCTTTTCTCACATCGTTTCACAACGTCTAAAAAAGCCTCCAGCCGCGTCATAACGCCTGCTTTTCCTGTTTGCTCGTCAAGCGTAAGAAGCAAATAGGCGGCGCCTTGTTTTTCCGCCGCTTTGCGGCAATACGTTTCAATATATGAATCGGGGCCGCAGCCAAAGGCTGAAAGAAAAATATAGCCGGCAATCGGCTTCGTTTTTCTTTCTTTTTTCGTTTGCTTCCCTTGCATGAGGGCGCCCATATTTTGACCGCTTTGCCAAAACATATAGTGCGGAAATATGGACGCGTCTTGGGGCATGAGCGCATGGAGCGGCGCCGTAATAACATGGTAACCCAGCTTCTGCAGCTGTTCTTTTAACTGAAAGCTGACGAACCTGTCTTCGCTTAAATACGCATGGCTCAAAATGGCAATGGTGGGCCCTGCGTTTTGATTCTTGGCTTTCTCCCGCTGCCGCATGGCGTCCCATTGGTAATACGCCTTTTCGTAGGCTTTCTTTACCTGCCCCCTGCTTTTTCCTAGCATGCGTCCGGTCGCATAATAAGGAGACGCGCTGGCAATGGACCCTTCTATAACAGGAGAAAGCAGCGGCGGCAGCTGTGAACTACTGGCGGTTATCAGCTCTGGCAATCCTGCTGCCTTGGGACAACTGAACGTATCCTGACTTTCCCGTACAATGCGCGGAAGAAAAATATAATCCACCTTTTTTTCTTTTAAATTTTCTATATGACCGTTTAAAATCTTTAACGGCAGGCAGGCCGTGTCCACCATATGCCTGGCTCCCGCCTCGAGAATCTGCTGATTGCTCAGATCTGACAACACGACCTGCTGCCCCAGTTCCTTCAAAAAGCAGTACCATAAAAGGCCATACGAATAAAAATGTAATGCCCTGGCAAGCCCTATTCTCATGTGCCCTTGTCTCCTTTGCTCTATCTTGAAATCATTTCTATTTTTACCAATGAATAGCAAAATATGCACCCAAAAGCAGGTATCTTTTTGTTGCCGCGGGCATTTCGGAAGGATTAGTGTGAAAAATCAGCTATTCGAGCTGATTTTTCACACTATCACCTTTTTTCGTAAGAGGATTTGGATTCTGTTATTCAAAAGCTAAGTAACTATTAGCTATAAACTTATTATACGAGAGAGGAGAATAACATACATGAAAAAAAGGAAAGTATGCAT
>CALWPV010000129.1 GCA_944383515.1 uncultured Clostridia bacterium | reverse complement strand
CTACAACCTTCATTAAATCTAGGGTATAGCCATTTTTTCTTTCTTAAACTGTCAAAGACGGGATCTTATCATGAAATCCGGGAAAAGGCAAGATGTAGGCGCCGGCCTTCTAAAAAAGGAGGCTGCCCGCCTCCCTGTGCCAACGGCGCAGTGGATGGGCAGCCTCTTTCTGGCTTTCTGCGTCTTATCTGCAGCAAAGCAGAAGCAGAATCAGGATCAGGCAGGAGTTGTCGCCTCCGAAGAAGCCACTGCCGTTTCCGCAGCCACAGCTGTTACCGCAGCCATTTCCGTTAGACAGAGCGCTTCCAAATCCGCAATCTCCGCCCAGCAGAGCTAAAAGGATGATAATAAAGAGAATATTGTTACAGTTGTTGCAGCATTCCATAATGTGCCGCCTCCTTCAAGATTGATTTCAAGCAGCAGCGCCGCTTGATACTATACTGTATTCGAGGACAGGCAAAGGGGTGAGCCGTTTTTGAAAAAATATTTATGACCTTGTCAGGCAAACAGCTTGACAAGGCTGAGGCTAAAAGTTACAATTAAACAAAATAATACGGACGGAGGGATTGTCATGGACTACATACTGGAATGCTGCGTCGATAGCGTAGAGTCGGCTATTCACGCAGAAAAAGGGGGAGCCAACCGCCTGGAGCTTTGTGGTAATTTGATTATTGGGGGAACCAGTCCCAGTCTATCACTGTTTAAACAAGTGAAAAAACATACAGGCATACGTGTCAATGTGCTGTTGCGGCCACGTTTTGGTGACTTTTTGTACAGTGACTATGAAATGGATATTTTAGAAGACGAGGTCAAGGCGTTTGAGCAGGCCGGAGCCGACGGTGTAGTTATTGGTTGTTTGGATGCCGATGGCAATATCGATCGAAAAAAAATGGAGCGGCTTTTGCGGCATACCGGTTCCATGAGCGTAACGCTTCACCGGGCCTTTGACGTTTGCCGCGATCCGTATCAGGCCTTAGAAGAGTGCAAGCAGCTGGGCATTCATACAATTTTAACATCGGGCCAGAAGGCCAGCTGCCTGGAAGGAAAAGAGCTTATTGCCGAACTGGTGGAAAGAGCCGAAGGTCAGGTGGATATTATGGCGGGAGCCGGTGTTGGTGCTAACGTCATTGAGCAACTGGTACGCGAAACGAAACTGACCAGCTTTCATATGTCGGGCAAAGTGACGCTGGAGAGCGGAATGCGTTACCGCAAGGAGGGCGTGAGTATGGGCCTTCCGAGCTTAAGCGAATTTGAAATCTGGCAAACCAAAGAAGAAAATGTGAAAGCCGCGCATGATGCTCTGGTAAACGGGCTTCAGGCGCGCCATTACCAGTAAAAGGAGACAATGCTAATGGAAACAAATCGACTTGCGTATGCAGAAAGAAAATTACAGGAAAGGCTGCCGTACTTTGGCGGCCGGAAGCCGGAAATAACCGAGGGACTGGCGTCTTTAAACGGGCCGGTTAAAGAGTGGATGACCTACCTATATGCCACGCTTCCGCTGGCCGATGTGGCCGATTATCCGTTTGTCACCTGGATTCCTTTTGTAGAGCACGCGCTTAAGGTAAGAGAAGAAATGGCGTGGTGCGCGCAGCTGAGCGAAGGCTATTTTGCTGATTACGTGCTCTACCCCCGCATCAATACAGAAGATATTGAAGAATGCCGGCAGCTTTTTTATGGCATGCTGAAGGAGAGAGTGCAGAATCTGCCTTTAGAGCAGGCGGCGCTGGAAGTGAATTATTGGTGCCAGGAAAATGCAACATACCAAAGTGCCGACGACAGAACCTCTTCGGCAATGACGGTATACCGTTCTGGCAGCGGCCGCTGCGGCGAAGAGTCTACCTTTGCCGTTACCGCGCTGCGCAGTGTGGGCATTCCGGCGCGTCAGGTCTATGCGCCTTGGTGGTCGCATTGCGACGACAATCATGCATGGGTTGAGGTTTATATCGAGGGGGCATGGCATTTCTTGGGAGCGTGTGAACCCGAGCCAATCCTGGATAAAGGCTGGTTTACCAATGCCTCTTCCCGGGCTATGCTGATTCATACAAGAACCTTTACGGGCGCCAGCGGCGACGAAGATTTGCGGGAGCTGTATGGCGCGGAGCGTGCGGCACGCTGCCATGTAGAACAGGGCGTAACCTATGAGCATATTACGGATCAATACGCTTTAACAAAAGAGCTGCGGGTTCATGTAACGGATGCCGCTGGTCAAAACGTAAAGGGTGCGCTGGTGCGTTTTGAGATTTTGAACATGGCCGAGTTTTCCTCGGTTGCGAACATGCATACCGATGAACAGGGCATGGTTCTCATTCGGCTGGGCCTCGGTCAGGTGCAGGTGCATGTCATAGCCGATGAGGCTATGGCCGAGCAGAGTGTGCTCATACAAGAGGACACGACCCTCGAGGTACGCCTCGGTGCGCAGAGCGCAGCAGAGCAAACATGGGAGGCGTTTGACTTTATCGCGCCGCTCGATTACCCTATGCATCCCGGCGTATTAACCACAGAGCAGAAGGCGCAGCGCGATGCGCGCATGGCTCGCGGCACACAGATGCGGCTGGAACGGATCGCGGCGTTTTATCAAGAAGACGTCGCGGAGAAATACGACGAATCCGTGCAGGAAATTCTGCATCTTTCCGGCGGCAACTTTGAGACGCTTGCCAGCTTTTTGGCGCAGGGCGCCTTGGGCGATGCCGAATATCGCATAGCCTTGCTGCAATCGTTAACGAAAAAAGATTATCGTGACGTTAAAAAATCCGTGCTGGACGAACATATTATGATGGCTATGGAATATTGCCAGGAATATCCGCGAGAAATTTTTGTACCGTATGTGCTGTGTCCGCGGGTATGGAATGAAACGTTAACCGAATATCGCGTGGCGATTCAGAACTTCTTTAGTGAAAAGGAGAAAAAGCGTTTCGTGAAAAACCCGGAAGCCATTATGGAGTGGATTGACGAGCATATGCAGGAAGCGGCGCAGATGGACTATGCCGATCTGTTCTATACGCCTGCGGAAGCGCTGCTGAGCGGAAAGACCGATGCGATTAGCCGTAAAATTTTATTTGTGGCGATTTGCCGTTCGCTGGGCAAGGCAGCTAGGCTCAATCCGGTAGACGGCGCGGCAGAATACTGGAAGAGCGGGCGGTTTGAGAAAGTGCAGGCGGCTAAAGGCAAAGCCATAGCCAAGGCACAGCTCATTCTTACCTGTGAGCGGCCGGAAGACTGGATTTACCGGCAGACATTTACGGTTTGCCGTTTGGAAAATGGGTTGTATCGGCGCATCGATATGCCGCCGGCTAATGAACAGGGCGCGTTTTGCTGTCAGGCGGAGCCGGGAAGGTACCGTTTATTAACGGTCAATCGTCTGCCAAACGGTCATATGTACGCCTATGCATACCGGTTTACCGTAAAAGCAGAAGAGACCATTGAAATAGCCCTGCAGAAACGGCATGTTGATTTGGCGGAGACGCTGTCACATAACGACATTGTCGATTTCGATCTACAGATAGAGCCGGGGCAGAGCGTGAAAGCCAGTACGCTGCTGCAAAAGCGGAAAAATATTCTTGTCTGGATCGAAGAAGGCAAAGAGCCAACGGAGCATATTTTAAACGAGATGATGGAGCAGGCAGACGATTTTAGAAAACTGGACGGCGATATTATCTTTGTGCTTCGCAGCCGAGAGGCCGTTAAGCAAACGACACTGGCCAGAGCGCTGGCAATGATTCCAAGCATTCGCCTGGTATATGACGATTTTCATGAAAACGTGAATACACTGGGACGGCGCATGTATGTGGATCCGGATAAGCTGCCGCTGGTACTGGTGCTGGAAGGCGGTCTCTGCGGCATTTATGCCAGCAGTGGATATAACGTGGGGCTGGCCGATATCTTGGTTCGTATCATGAAAGCTGTTTAATCGAATAAAACAGACTGTCGCCGAGGGGCCAGAGGCCGCGAAAGCGGCAGTTTGTCTTTTATAAACAATTGTTTATTTAAGTAATATAGAAAGGATGTGGGGGTATGAAATGGATTATACCAGTGGAGAGTATGAGGCAGGCTGATCGCTACTGCATTGAAAAATTGCGAATTCCGGGCCTGCTTTTAATGGAAGCGGCAGCGCGCAGCGTGGTTGATCGCATGGTGGAGTGCATAAAGCAAAGCGGGTGCAAAACCAATGATTGGACGGCGCAGAAAGTATTAGTGCTTTGCGGCGGCGGCAATAACGGCGGCGACGGGTTTGCGATTGCGCGCATGCTCAAAGGGCTTGGCATGACGGTACGCGTATACGTGGCGGCAGATATCGACCACATAACGGGCGATGCGAAAACAAACCTGGACATGCTGAGCGCGTATCAAATTTCTGTCTTCAGTCAGGACCAGGCTTCCATTATTGAAAAAATGATCGACCAGAGCGACTGGGTGGTCGACGCGCTATTTGGTACGGGCCTAGATCGGGAGATTCACGGGCTCATTGCCCAGCTGATCGGCGCGGTCAATGAAGCGCAGGCCGCCGGAAAACTGAAGGTTGTGGCAGTGGATATTCCTTCGGGAATCGAAGGAGATAACGGGCAGATCATGGGCTGTGCCATGAGAGCAAACGAAACCGTTACTTTCTGCCGGTTAAAACAGGGGCTCATTCTCTTTCCGGGCTGCGATTATGCCGGGCATGTTACGGTTGCCGATATTGGCATTCCGGATACGGCGCTTCCCCTCAAAGACGCCAGTCGGTTTATGCTGGAGCCTGGCGATCTGCCGCAGCTTTTACCCAAGCGCATGAGCCGCAGTCATAAGGGGCTGTACGGCCGTCTGCTCAGCGTTTCCGGCAGCGCCTCCATGCCCGGGGCCGCCGTTTTAAGCGGTCGAAGCGCCTATAAAATGGGAACGGGTCTGGTCGACATCGCCGTTCCGGAAGCGGCCAAAACCGTGCTGCAAACCAGCTTACCGGAAGCCGTTACCACACCGTATCAGCCGGGAGAAGTGCAGTGGATTGCCGAAAAGGCAGGCATGGCCACGGCGGTTCTTGCGGGCCCCGGTTTAGGAACAGAGTCCTATGTCGAAGCCATGTTGGACGAACTGTTAACGAATACTCCGGCGCGCATTCCCATGGTGCTCGACGCCGATGCGCTTAATATGGCCGCGCGGCGGCCAAGTTTGGCAAAAAAAATCGCGCAGCGCGGCCATACGATTGTAACCCCTCATATGGGCGAGGCGGCGCGGCTGCTGGGAGTGCCGGTGCGTAAGGTTATGGAGCGCCCTATTGAAGCGGCCAAAGAAATCGCGGCAGCTTATCAGAGCGTGGTTGTGCTTAAAGACGCTATGACGCTGGTATGTGAGCCGGGCGGGCTCTTATTCTTTAACAGCACAGGTAATAATGGCATGTCTACAGCCGGCTCGGGCGACGTGCTGGCCGGCATGATTGCCGGTCTGTGCGCGGAAGGAATGGAAGTATTTCCCGCGGCCTATACGGGCGTATATCTTCATGGAGCGGCGGGAGATTTAGCCAAAGAAGAAAAAGGACTGTATGGCATGGTGGCTTCCGACATTGTGAATCATATTCATTTGGAAAAAATACAAGAAAGGATTGCAAAGCCGCTTTAAATTTGATATAATTAAAACGGTTTTAAAAATTCCTTTATTAAGCGCGATGCGCGTTAAGGGATAATATCCACACAGAACGATAAGATTGGCGCGTTGACGCGCCAATCTTATAGGACAACAGAATGTATAAGGAGGCAATTAGCAATGGTTCTGATTAAAAACGGTACTTTATATACCATGGAAAATGGCGACGCTGTGATTTGCGGCGATATTTTAGTCGATGAAGGCAAAATTAAGCAAATTGGCGAGAACCTGACGGCGCCGGAAGGATGTCAGGTGATTGACGCCACGGGAAAACTGGTATTCCCCGGTTTTATCGATGCGCATGACCACCTTGGCATGAGCGAGGAGTCTATTGGCTTTGAGGGTAACGATACCAACGAAATGACAGATCCGGTTACTCCTCAGGTGCGGGCTATCGATGGCTTTAATCCTAACGATATCGCGGTTCAGGAAGCCAGAGAACATGGTGTAACAACGGTAGCCGCCGGCCCTGGCAGCGCCAATGTAGTCGGTGGTCAGTTTGCTGCGTTCAAGACCTATGGCCATCGCGTAGACGATATGATTGTTAAAGCACCTTTGGCAATGAAAATCGCATTCGGTGAAAATCCCAAACGGGTATACAATGGCAAAGGCAAAATGCCTATGACTCGTATGGGTACGGCAGCCGTACTGCGTGAGACGTTGTTTAAAGCTGTAGAATATAAGAAAGCCAAAGAAGAAGCCGAGAAAAAGGGAGAAACTCCGAAACTGGATTTTAAAATGGAGCCCTTTATGCCGGTTTTGAACCGTGAGATTCCGTTAAAGGCACACGCTCATCGTGCGGACGATATTTTCACCGCGCTGCGCATTGCGAAAGAGTTTAATCTGCGGATTACTCTGGATCACTGCACCGAGGGACATTTAATTGTTGACGATCTGAAAAAAGAAAATGTAGTGGCGATTGTAGGTCCTTCTTTTGGTAACCGGAGCAAGTTCGAGCTGAAAAATAAGACATTTGAAACTCCCAACGTGCTGTATCAGGCAGGGATTAAAATTGCGATTATGACCGATCATCCCGTTATTCCCTGTCATTATCTGCCCCTCATGGCTGGCTTGGCGGCACAGTCCGGACTGCCGGTTATGGAAGCGCTGAAGGCGATTACGATCAATGCTGCGGAAATTCTGGAGCTGAGCGACCGAATCGGTAGCTTAAAGGTTGGTAAAGACGCCGATATCGTCATTTACGATAAGAACCCGATTGAAGCGGTAGACGCCCAGGCTGTGGCTACGCTGATTAACGGTCAGGTTGTTTATCAGGCGTAAACGGATACAGGTATGGCGCCCAAATTTACCAATGACTGGAAGCCGTTATTAGAGCCGGAATTCCAAAAAGACTATTATCAGAAGCTGCACCGTTTTCTGGCGCAGGAGTATCGAACGCATACCATTTATCCCGATATGTACGAGATCTTTTCTACGCTGCAAAATACGCCGTATGAAGCGGTAAAGGTTGTGATTTTAGGGCAGGATCCCTATCATGGCCCGGGACAGGCGCATGGCTTCAGTTTTTCGGTTAAACCCGGCGTAGATATTCCGCCGTCGCTTCATAATATTTATGTAGAGTTATGCAGCGATGTGGGATGTCATATGCCGCATAGCGGTTATTTGAAAAAATGGGCTGATCAGGGCGTTCTCATGTTAAATGCCGTGTTAACGGTTCGAGCCGGTCAGGCCAATAGCCATAAAGGCATGGGGTGGGAGATCTTCACCGATCATATTATTTCACTTCTTAACGAGCGGAAGCGTCCGGTGGTGTTTTTGCTGTGGGGACGTAACGCGCGGAGTAAAAAGGCGTTAATTACAGCGCCTCAGCACCTTGTGTTAGAAGCGGCGCACCCTAGTCCGCTTTCAGCCTATCATGGTTTTTTTGGTTGTCATCATTTTTCCAAAACTAATGCGTTTTTAGAACAGCATGATATGACGCCAATCGATTGGCAAATTGAATAACATATCGGACCCGAGTCCCCCATATGCTAGGAATAGATACCTACCTATGGGGGATTCAATTATGATTGGAAAAAAATGGAATTTAGGGTTGCAAAAAACCGTGATTGGGTGTATGATAATACTGCTATTAGCCCTAAGTGCTTGTCAAGGGAAAACGCAAGCTTCGGTGACCGATGAAGAAACAGCGCTGCAAATGCTGCAGTCACTGCAAAGCTATGAAGCGCAGGTAAGCATCACGTTTTATGCGCAGCAGGGAGAGAGCACGTACACGGTCAACCAAAAGGCCCGGCAAGAAGGAGCCTACCGTATGGAAATTGTAGAGCCGGCAGTTTACGCGGGCATTACAACGATATGCGATGGCGAGCAGATTGTACAAACCGATCCGACCATTGGCGGGCAGGTAAGCGCCCGGAAAAATCCAGTGCGCGACGTACTGTTTTTGTATAGCTTTCTGGAAGCGTACCAGAAAAATCCCAAGGGCTGTAGCGAGGAAGATGCGGATACGTTGGTTTTGAGCGCTGAGTATACAGGGGAACATCAGAAAATTGTATCGGGGCGGCTAACGCTGGCTAAGGGAAGCGGCATGCCTTTGTCACTGGTAATTTCAGATCAAGCAGGCAACCCGTCCTTACATATGACGTTTCAATCCTTTGAGGCAAATCCACAGCTTGCAGACGAGAACTTTCAAATAACCACGCAGTCTGAATCAGAAAGCACGTAATATAGGAGAAAACAATGGAAGAATACTTTCGGGTGAGAGCATACATAAGCGAAAAAGCCCTGCGGCATAATGCTCGTATTGTTAAAGAAAAAATTGGGCCAGGCGTTACATGGATGGCTGTTGTGAAGGCCGATGCCTATGGTCACGGGATTGATCATGTTGTTCCGATTTTAGAGCAGGAAGGAGCCGGCGCTTATGCCGTTGCTACGCTGGAAGAGGCCGTGCAGGTGCGCCGGCTGGTTAAAGACAAACCGATATTGATTTTAGGGTATACGGATGCTCAGCAATACCAGGAGGCGCTGAGCCAGCAAATTTCACTTACCATTTACACGGTGCAGCAGGCTTTGGCTCTTTCAGAAACGGCCGGCGCACTGGGGGTAAACGCTAGGGTGCATATTAAACTCGAAACGGGCATGGGCCGTATTGGCTTTGCCTGCGCGGCGCAGTCTGTACAAGAGATTGAAACCATTTGGAATTTGCCGCACCTTACGCTGGAAGGTCTGTTTACTCATTTTGCCCGGGCCGACGAGGCGGATAAAGAGCAGGCAAGGCTGCAGCAGGAGCGTTTTGACCGCTTCGCGGCGGCGCTGGCGGAGCGCGGCATTGTTCCTAGTTTATACCATAC
>CALWPV010000128.1 GCA_944383515.1 uncultured Clostridia bacterium | reverse complement strand
CCACTCTAGGCCGCGATCTGCCGCACTCACACGGTCAAACCGCTCCTGCCTAAAAAAATCATTAAGCAGCGGCGTTACATGCACCTGGCCGCCTATGATCACCAGCTGATTCATAAGGCCAAGTTCTCCAGCTTCTTCTGAATCGCCTGCAAATTAGCGCCGGCTCCTCGTTCGTTAAAGACAGCCGAGCCCATAACAACGATATCCGCGTCTTGTACCCGCTCTAAATTGTCCAGCTTAATGCCGCCGTCTACCTCAATCAGCACCGTCTGGCCCAGCTTATCGGCCATCTCTTTTACCTGTCTTACCTTGTCGAGACAGCTTTCAATCGCGGCCTGGCCGCCAAACCCCGGATCCACTGTCATAATCAGCACTAAATCGAGATCCGGCAGCAAATCCCTTAGCACGCTAACCGGCGTGCCCGGATTCAGCGCACAGCCGGCCAGCACCTTACCGTCGCCCAGCCGGTGAATTTGACTGATCACCCGGTGAATATGCGGACAGGCCTCATAATGCACCGTTAAAATGCTGCCCTTTCTCTGAAGCCCCGCTTCGTAAAATACCGATAAAAACCGTTCGGGCTCCTCAATCATCAGGTGTACGTCCAGCGGTACATTTACCGCCTGCGACAACATGGCAACCATATCCGGCCCCATGGTAATATTGGGCACAAAATGCCCGTCCATAACATCGACATGCAGCAGGCGGCAGCCCGCCTGCTCGGCTTCCTGCACCTGGCTGCGCATCGCTCCAAAATCCGCCGATAAAATTGACGGTGCAATAATCATCATTGGTACTTCCTCACTTTCTTTCCGTAAAGCACGCCGCAAAACGCGGCGCTGCTTCAATGAAGGCTTTGTCATGTTCGCTTATACGACGGATGCGTTTGCTCGTACTCACGCACTTCCTCGTATAGTTTACGATACTGCTCGTATCGCAGCTCGCTAACCGCCCCGCTTGTTACCGCGCCGCGAACGGCGCAGTCCGGCTCTGTTATATGCCGGCAATCCGGGAAACGACATGTCTGCCGGTAGGGGGCAAACTCCGGATAATACATAGCCAGCGCCTCGCTGCTCCATTCCTGAATATAAAACGAACTAAACCCCGGCGTATCCGCAATCCATCCGTCCGCGCTCTGCAGCGGCAAAAGCCGGGCATGCCGGGTTGTATTCTTCCCCCTGGCAATTTTTTCACTCAAATCTCCGGTTTCTTGATTCGCCTTGGTTAAACAGTTAATTAAAGACGATTTCCCTACGCCAGATGGACCTGCCAGTACGGTAATCTTATGCCTTAGCTGCTTTTGCAAAGCGGCAATCCTATCGGGCTGCATCTGGTACGTACTGATCCAGTACACCGGATACCCTGCCGCTTCGTACGCCCGCTGGATCTGCTCCCGTCGCTCCGCGTCCGTTTCTTTACATAAATCTGCTTTATTGAAGATCAGTACCGCTTCAATGCCCTGTCTCTCTGCCTCAACCAAAAAGTGATCTAACAGCAGCAGATGTGGCTCCGGATTATGAACCGCAAAGACAACCAGCACCTGATCCACATTCACCGCGGCAGGCCGCACCAAAATATTTTTCCGAGGCGCAATCGACTCTAAAAAACCACCTTCCGACACCGTTACCCTGTCGCCAATCAGCGGCGTCACCTTCTGCTTTCGAAATACGCCGCGCGCTTTACAGCGAAGCACCTGCCCGTTTTCCATTTGTACCTCATAATTGCCGCCAACGCCGGCAATTATGAGCCCTTGCCCCTTTTTATCCATTCTGCACGGTTTCACTCATAATTAACGTATCATTCATATAGACCTCAATTCTCGTTGTCCCGGCCGGATAATTCACCTTAAGCGAGCCGCCTAGGAGCTGAATAAAATCATACGTTACCTCGCTGTCATAAATCGTACTCGACTGATTCTGCGCGTCGTAAGCCTGCACCACCAAATGGCCGCTGTCTCCCGAAGCGGCAAACGGCTGCATAATGGTAATGGTTCCGCCGGACTGCGCCGAGCTACTCTCGGCCGGTCCAAGGCTTACCGTAATGTCCACTGCCGAGCCCGCCGGCACTTCGGTATCCCCTGAAGGGCTCTGGTTAATGACATACCCCTCCGGGTACGTGCTGCTATGCTCCTCGCTCTCGTTTCCAATACTCAGCCCTGCCTCTTGCAAACGCTGCGCCGCCTCTTCGCGGCTCATATTCGTTACATTCGGAACCGGCACATACGTTTGCTCCGGTCCTAAACTAACCACCAATACCACGCTGGTGCTGTCGGTAATCGCCGCGCCTTCTCCCGGCTGCTGCGAAATCACATAACCAACCTCTACCTGATCGTCATACGCCTCCTGTACCGTAAACGAGATCTGAGCCTGATTCAGCCTAGACCGCGCCTCCTCATACGAAAGCCCGCTCACCTGCGGCATCAAAACCTGCTCCGCCTCACTCGTTTCTGCCACCTGCTGCGACTGCGCCTGACTTTCGGCCGCGGTAGGCGACTCCTGATTCGCCACAGAAGAAGATCCATTACTCATTTGCGAAATCTGGCTATTTTGAGAACTTGACCCGCCTGCCAGCGCAAAGCGCAAAATAACGACCAACATCACAAGAAGGACAACGCCGAGCACCGACAGCGAAATAATCATGCCCTGCCGCTTTTTCTGCTGGCGGCGCCGCTCTTCCCGCTGGGCCATGAGCTGCTGCCGCTCTCTTTCCTGCTGCGCCCGGGTTTTAACCGGCGGTCTTGTCGCCGTATATTCGCTCGCCGCTACCGGTTCCGCTTTTCGGGGACTGACCCGGTAGCGATGATCTTTATAAATGAACTTCAGATCCTGAATCAGTTCGTCCGCCGTCTGGTACCGCTGCTCCGGCCGCTTTTGCGTCAGCTTCACAATAATATCGATCAGCCCCGGCCAGAGCTGCGGCGCTAATTCTCCCGGATCCGGCAGCGCCTCGTGCAAATGCTTCATGGCTACCGCAACCGGCGTATCCGCCGTAAACGGCAGCTTTTTCGTTGCCATTTCATACATGGTAATTCCCAGCGAATACAGATCGCTGCGCGAATCAACAAAGCTGCCGCGTGCCTGCTCGGGCGAAAAATAGTGCACCGACCCCAGCGCTTCGCCCTGCTGCGTAACAGTGGTAGACGTTGTCGCTTTGGCAATGCCAAAATCCGTTACTTTAACATCGCCCTGCGGCGTCACCATAATATTTTGCGGTTTTATGTCGCGATGAATAATGCCATTGGCATGCGCACTCTTCAGCGCCTCCGCAATCTTTATGGAAATTTTCACCACTTCTTCCGAGCTAAGCATATCCCGCCTCTGGATATATTCCTTTAGCGTAATCCCGTCAATATATTCCATGACGATATAATCCATATCGTCTTCATGTCCTAAATCATATACGGCCACAATATTCGGGTGGGTTAAACTGCCCGCGGAAAGCGCTTCTTTGCGGAACTTCCCCAGTACCATTTCGTCTTCCGTATATTCCCGTTTTAATACTTTTATGGCGACCAACCGGCGCAGCTTGTAATCCTGAGCCTTATACACCACCGCCATGCCACCGCTGCCAATTTCTTCTATAATTTCGTAACGGTCGCCTAATACTCTCCCTCGCTCAAGCATTTTGGTCCGAGACCTCCCCCGTAAAGTCAATTACGATCACGGATATATTATCTTTTCCTCCGTTTTCGTTTGCTGTTTGCACCAACCTCGTTGCTGTTTCTTCTACACTGCTCTTATCAGACAGTATGCTCATAATTTCCAAATCGCTTACCATATTGGTTAAGCCGTCGGAACAAAGCAGTACCCTCACCAAATCTTCAATATTTAAATGATAATCGTCAATTTCTACGGTTTCTTCAATGCCTACCGCCCGTGTAATCATGTTTTTCTGCGGATGCACCCTGGCTTCTTCTTCCGTAATCATGCCCTGCTCCAGCAAAATTTCAACCAGCGAATGATCCCGCGTTACCCGCTCCATAGACATGGGCCTCTGACCGGCGCGGTTCATCTGGTACAGCCGGCTATCGCCCACGTTAATGCAATACAGGCTGCTGCCGCAGATGGTTACCGCAACAAACGTAGTTCCCATTCCCTGATATTCTTCCGATTGCTGCGCTAAATAAAATACATATCGATTGGCCTCTTCCAGCGCCAAATGAAGCAGAGTAACAATATCGTCTACCTGCGTAGAATGTGTTTCAATATATTCGACAAAGCAGCGCACCGCTTCGGCCGAAGCCGTGTCGCCAGCTTTATGTCCTCCCATACCGTCGGCTACAATAAACAGATTCGGAAGCACGCCTACCGGCTCCAGAGAACAAAACACAGTATCTTGATTGATTTTACGCAGCTGCCCTACATCGCAGCGCACGGCCGCCTGAATCTGCTTCTGTTTAATCGTCTCTTCTTCCATGGATCCTCCTCTTCCCTTCTGTTAAACTTCGCTTTGGCTCCGGCAATGGCTTTGCCGGCGGCGCCCCCTTCTTCATCGCTTTGGCCCGCAGCTGTCCGCATGCCGCGTCAATCTTCCGCCCCATTTCTCTTCGCAGCGTAACCGGCACATGACAGGCTTCCAGCGTTTCCTGAAATTGCTGCAGCGCTTTCGCCGTAGGCCGCTGAAATCCGCACTCTGCCACGGGGTTTACCGGTATCAGATTCACATGCGCCAGCAGGCCCTGCAAATAGGCGGCCAGCTCCCGCGCATGCCGCGCCTCGTCATTCAGACCGCGAATCAGAATATACTCAAATGTAATCCTTTTATTCGTTTTCGCTACATAGTACTGGCAAGCCCGCTTCAGCTCTTCCATGGATACCGCCTGGGCAACGCGCATAATCTGCCGGCGAATCGTATCGTTTGGGGCATGCAACGAAATGGCCAGCGTTACCGGAAGGCCGGTATCGGCAAACTGCCGAATCCGCTCTGTCAGGCCACAAGTCGATACCGTAATATGCCGCAGGCTCATGCCTTTGCCCAGCGGATGATGCACAAGGTCTAAGAAGCGCAGCAGCTGATCATAATTGTCGAAGGGCTCGCCGCACCCCATAACCACCACATGCGACACCGTAACCGCCTGATCGCGCTCCGCCGCATAAATCTGCTGGGCCATTTCGCCGGCCGTCAGATTTCTCTCCAGACCTGCCAGCGTGGAGGCGCAAAACCGGCACCCCATCCGGCATCCCACCTGCGACGAAATGCAGAGCGAATAGCCAAAAGAATAACGCATTAAAACGCTCTCTACGTAGCGGCCGTCGGCCAGGCGCATTAAAAACTTAACCGTGCCGTCCTCCGCTGTTTGCCGCTGCTCCACCTGCACCGGCGTAAGCGGCGCCAGCTCTTCGAGGCGCTGTCGTAACGCTTTTCCCAAATCGCTCATACCGTCAAAGGACTGCGCGCCGCGCTGATGCAGCCAGCGAAATAGCTGCTTAGAGCGGTAAGACGGCTCTCCCAGCCTCTGCAGGGTTTCCGCCAGCTCTTCTACACTCTGACTGTACCAATCGATCATACTGCCCGCACACTCCTTTTCGTTTACTTTTTCTTCTCCAGACAGGCCACAAAAAAACCGTCGTGACCATTGTCCTGAGGCCATAGCGTAAGACATTTCTCCCATAGTCTATCACATTCCGGTATGGCTTGCAAATCATTTTCAAGATCTTTACAAACAAACTCAGGATAGCGCTTTAAAAACCACTGCACCTGATCTTGATTTTCTGCCCGGCACAGCGTACAGGTACTGTATACCAGCCTTCCGCCGGGTTTTACCGCCTCTGCGGCCGCCATTAAAAGGCGTCTCTGCAGCGCCTGAAGGTCCTTTTCGTCCTGCGGGCTATGGTGAAACCGAATATCCGGTTTGGCGCGCAGCATGCCCAGCCCCGAACACGGCGCGTCCAGCAGCACCCGGTCATACGCCTGCGCATCCTCTGGCCTGATGCGCGTAGAATCCATGGTCTGCGCCTGAATACAGCTAGCTCCCAGCCGCTCCCTATTTTCTTCAATTAACGCCCTGCGGTGCGCATGTAAATCCCTGCTTATAATGCAGCCTTCATTCTCCATGAGCTGTGCCATAAAGGTGGATTTTCCTCCCGGCGCCGCGCACATATCCAGCACCCGATGCCCCGGCCTCACCTCTAATGCCGCTACTGCCAGCAGGCTGCTTTCGTCCTGCACGGCAATCAGACCGTCCTGATACTCCTTCCACGTACTCACATCGCCCATATGCTCTATATAAAAAGCCGTTTCCATAAGCGAGCTCTGCTGCGCTCCCCGCGCCTTAAGCCGCTCTTTAATGTACGCCAGATCTGCCTTTAGGGTATTCGCCCGCAGACACACACGGCTCTTCGTCTGCATCCGCTGCAGTACCCGCTCCGCCTGCTCCTGTCCGTAATCCCGGCGCCACAGCTCTACAATCCACTCCGGCATATCATACGTCAGCGAAAGCGCGCGCACCGGCTCTTTCTCCGCGTCAATGCCTACAAGCTTTGTTACGGGAATAGCCAGCGCCTCTTTTTGCGCGCGGCGCAAAATAGCGTTGACAAGCCCCGCCAGCCCTCGAAACGGCGAGGATCGGACTAATTTTACCGTTTCGTTAATAGCGGCATGCGGCGGCACGCCGTCCATGTAACGAAGCTGACACAGCCCCAGACGTAAGCAGCTAAGCACATAGGGTTTGAGCTTGGCTATGGGCGTCTTCATGTAATGGCCTACTATGGCGTCGATGCTGATCGTATGCTCCAGTGTGGTATACACCAAACTGGTAAAAAACCGGCGCTCTGCTTCGCCGACGCTCTCCGGCATGGCTCTCAGCCGCTTTTTTACCGTAAGGGAACTATAGCCGCCCCGGCTCAGAATTTCTTCTAGAGCCAGCGCGGCTTCACGACGCATGTTAATCATCGCGTTTTCGTCCTCCCACAATGAGGAGCAGACGCAGCAGGTTAGCCAGTGCCTGCGCTGTGGCCGCCACATAAGTGAGGGCCGCAGCCTGCAGCACTTTACGGGCTTTACCCAGCTCGTCGTCTACGAGAATCTGCTGCTCGCGCAGCAGCGCCAGCGCCCTGCGGGACGCGTTAAATTCTACCGGCAGCGTAATTACCTGAAACAATACCGCAATGCCGAATAAGGCAATGCCCAGTACAATGATATACCAGCCCAGATTGCCGGATACGCTGCTGCTCAGGCCTCCCATAATAATACCTATAATAATTAAAGGCATTGACAAGTTAGAGCCAATCCGCGTTAAGGGAATCATGACATTGCGAAGATGCAGCGGCGCATAGCCGACCTGATGCTGAATCGCATGCCCCGCCTCATGGGCCGCCACGCCTATCGCGGCAATGGACGTGCTGTCGCATACGGATTCGGACAGGCGCAGCACGCGGCTGCGCGGGTCGTAATGATCGGTCAGACGGCCGCTTACCATTTCCACCGGCACGTCGGTAATGCCGGCGCTGCGCAAAATCGCCAGCGCGACCTCCTGCCCCGTCATGCCTCTTCGGCTCCGCTCCTGACTGTACCGATTGAACGTAGAATTAACCTTGGCCTGGGCGTAGAGCGCCAGTAACACGGTTGGTAAAACTAAAATGATATAATAGCGATCTATCCAGAACATAATGTTTTTCCTTTCATTGGATTGCCTCGTAAGAAGGCTTCGTCGTCCATGGCCTTCTTACCCTGCAGCTGCAGGCGCTTGATCCATAAAATGCCGTTTCCGGTCTGCACATATAGGTGTGGATGCTTGCCTTCCAGCGCATCTTCCAGCACGGTTCCCGGCGCTTTCGAGCCGTTTTCCGGCAGCGCCGCAGCTTCCAATATGGTTAGCTTTTTGCCGTCTAGCAGCGCATAGACGCCCGGCCAGCCGCAGAGTCCTCTCACGCGCCGCTCCAGCTGCTCCGCGCTCATTTGCCAGTCTGCTTTTCCGTCTTCTTTCTGAATGATCGGCGCATACGTTGCCTGCGCCTCCGGCTGCGGCGTTCTTACTAAGGGTTTACCCTGCAGCAAATCTTTTACCACTTCGCATGCCAGCGCGGCCGCGGCGTCGGCCAGCTTTTCATAAAGCGAATTCGCCGTTTCCTGCGGCGCTATCGGCACCTTAACCTTGCGCAGCATATCTCCCGTATCCATACCAATATCCATCTGCATCGCGGTTACGCCGGTTTCGGTTTCGCCGCGCACAATCGCCCACTGAATGGGCGCAGCTCCGCGGTACTTGGGCAATAAGGAAGCATGCATGTTAATGCAGCCAAAAGCCGGCAGCTCTAAAATAGCCTGGCTGAGCAGCTGCCCATAAGCCGTAACCAAAATTAAATCCGGCTTCAGCTGGCGCAGCGTTTCCATGGCTTTGGCGCCCTTTACCCGTTTCGGCTGAAACACCGGAATGCCCAGCTGCTCGGCCAGCACTTTGACCGGCGGTTTGGTAAGCACCCGGCCCCGCCCCACCGGTTTGTCCGGCTGCGTAAACGCCCCTACAATTTCCACCGGCAGCCGGCTTACGCTTTGCAGCACGCGAGCCGCAATCTCCGGCGTGCCCATATACACAATACGCATTATACTTCCTCTTCCTCCTCATAGCGCTCTACCTTGTCGGTAAAGAGAACGCCCGACAGATGATCAATCTCGTGGCAGAAGGCTTTCGCAAGCAAGCCGGTTCCTGTTTTTTCATACACCGTCCCGTTTCGGTCCATGGCGCGTACCGTTACCGTTTCCGGCCGGCGCACATACCCTGCTTTTCCGGGAATACTCAAACACCCTTCCGGGGTAAACTGCTCGCCCTGCGTATCGATAATCTCCGGATTGATCAGCACCAGCTTTTCACCCGGCTGCTCTGTATCAATGACAATCACCTGTTTTAAAACACCTACCTGCACTGCGGCCAGCCCTACTCCGCCCGCGTCATACATGGTTTCAAACATGTCGTCAATCAGCGTCTGTACGCGGCGGTCAATCTCTTCTACTTGACGAGATTTTTTTCTTAAAATCGGATCTTCTTCCGTTCGAATATTACGTAATGCCATGGTATACCTCCATTTTATATAATTGTCATTGGGTCAATATCCACTACGGACACTAGCCTTTTTTCCTCTTGCAAAAACTGCGCCAAGCAATAATCGGCAAAAGAGCGCAGTCGTTCTTCCTGTTTGCATTTTACTAAAAGTTTCCAGCGAAATACATTATTGATTCGTCCCAGCGTAGCCGGGGAAGGTCCCAGTACCTCAATGGGCCGGCCTTGCGCGTAACGCGCCATAAGATGCGCCAAACGGGCAGCTCCCTGACGCACAACCTCTTCCTTACTCCCGCTCAGTAGAATTTGCGCCAAATGCGTAAACGGAGGACAGTCCATCAGCTTTCTCGCCGTGATTTCATTGCGGTAAAAGCCCTCGTAATCCTGCTCGCTGGCCTTTTGAATACAATAATGATCCGGCGAATAGGTTTGCACCAATACCAGCCCTTCTTTATCGGCGCGCCCCGCGCGCCCCGCCACCTGCGTAATCAGCTGAAACGTACGCTCCGCGCTGTGATAATCGCTGCTATACAGCGTCATATCCGCCGCCAGTACGCCAACCAGCGTAACCAGCGGAAAATCAAATCCTTTCGCAATCATCTGGGTTCCGATTAAAATGTCGCCTTCGCCACGCCGAAATTTTTCGTAAGCCTCCTGATAATCGCTCTGCTTGCGCATGGTTCCCATATCCATGCGCAATATTCTCGCCCTCGGAAAGAGCTGCTCCGCCTGCTCCTGCACGCGCTGCGTGCCGGCGCCAAAACTGCGGATATAGGGCGATCCGCACTGCGGACAGTACTCTGGCATGGCGGCTTCTTTTCCGCAGTGGTGGCAAATAAGCTTATTTTGATCTTTATGGTAGGTGTACGGCAAATAACAGCGCGGACACCGCAGCACAAAGCCGCACGCCCTACAGCTGACAAACGTAGCGTACCCTTTGCGGTTTAAAAATAAAATCGTTTGTTCTTTTCTTTGCAAGCGCCGCCTTACTTCCTGAACCAGTCGGTCGCAAAACATGCTCATGTTGCCGCCTTCCAGCTCGGCCCGCATGTCGACAAGCTCCACCCGCGGCAGCGCCGCCTGCCGCACCGCCCGCCGGCTCAGCACCAGCAATGTCAGCTCGCCCTGCTGCGCCGCATAATACGTTTCTATGCGCGGCGTGGCCGACCCCAGCACCAACGGGCAGTTTTTTTGCCGGCATAGCATAGCAGCCACCTCGGCCGCATGGTAGTGCGGCGCCTTTTTTTCGGACTGATAGCTGGTTTCATGCTCTTCATCCAGCACCACCAGCCCCAAATTCGGAAGCGGCATAAATAAGGCCGAGCGCGGCCCAATCATAACATCGTAAGCGCCGTCTTTCGCCATCTGCCACTGCCTAGAGCGCTCTGCGTCTGTCATACGGCTATGCGTCACGCCCACACGCCCCGGAAAACGCGCGCCAAAAATCCGGATCAGCTGCGGCGTTAAGCTAATTTCCGGAACCAGCACAATCGCCCGTTTTCCTTGGGCCAGCACATGCTCAATGCACTGCATGTATACCTCGGTTTTACCGCTGCCGGTAATGCCATGCAGCAAAAACCCCCGGTACACCGCCGCGTCGCACGCTTCTTCTATAGCCCGGCGCGCCCGTAGCTGCTCTTCGTTCAGCGGCAGCGCTTTCGTAGTTTCTTCATTTTGCGCGGAAATAAAAGCAGCCGGCGGTTTTCCCTCCGACTCCTCATATAAATGCACATACTGTTTTTGCACTAAAGACCGCAACGACTCCCTGCTCAGCGGCGCCTGCCGGCGTACCTCCTTCAGCAGGCAGCCCTGACCGCCCATAGCGGCAAGCGCCTGTAAAAAGGTTCGCTGCGTTTTCCCTAGCCGCCGGTCGCAAGCCGCTTCCTGAAGCGCCTCGGGCGCCAGCAACAAATCGACTTTTTCTACCGGCGCCGGAGAAAACTCAGGATTTTTCGGCACAAAAAGCGCCAGGCAAGCCGAAAGCGGCGCATGATACCGCGCCTGCATTTGCCTAGCCAAAGCCAGATTATCCGCTGTAAAAACCGGCTCCGGGCTAATCGCCCGGCGCACCTCTTTCAGCCGGACGCCCTCCGGCGGCCGCTCCTGCGTAAGCTCAATCACGTATCCCTGAGACAGGCGATTGCCGGCGCCAAACGGCACCTCAACCAGCATGCCCTCGCGAATGACAGCCTGCAGTTCGCTGCCTACTCGGTAGGTATACAAGGTATCGACCTTTTGGTGGTGCAGGTCAATAATAATTTTGGCATAGCCCTGCATATTTATTCTTCGTCTTCAAACTGATCGCTTAGGTCGACCACGCTCATTTCGTCAAATCCCTTCGCGTGTATTTCTTCCTGCGAAGGCTCGCGTGTGACAACCCCAATCTTTTCCTCTTCCATTTCGGCAATGGCCAGCGACAGCATACGCCCGCCCACCGGATCTTCAATCATGGGGCCCTCGCCATCGATTAAGGCTCTGGCCCGCTTGGCCGCGGCAATAACCAGACTGTAACGGCTATTGATCGGCGGCACGCCCTGCTGCTCATTGACATGATTGATATGCTCAATGAGCTCCATATAAGAAGGATGTAGCATTTTTTTCACTCCTTTATTTTTCATACCCGAATAGGTCGCTGCCTATTCGTTTCTTATTGTAGCAGATTTGGCTCTGAATTACCAGTAAAATTTCACGGATTCCATTCTTTTGCTTCCGCTGCCAAGCGATCTAAAAGATCCGTCTCCGCCGGCTTTACGCCCTGCCTAGTCTGAATCAGCCGGTGCAGCTGCGCAACGCAGGTATTCAGATCGTCGTTGACAATCAAAAAATCATACTCCCGCGCCCGCTCAAGCTCTTCGCCCGCCGCTTTTTTTAGCCGCTTTTGAATCACTTCCGCCGCTTCCGTTCCCCGGCCTATCAGCCGCTCTTCCAGCACCTTCATGCTGGGCGGCAGCATGAAAATAAGCAGTGCCTCCGGATATTGGCGCTTAACCTGAAAGGCGCCCTCCGCTTCAATTTCCAAAATCACACTGCGTCCGGCGCTTAGATTGTCCATAACCCATGGCGCCGGCGTGCCATAGTAATGGTCCACATACCGCGCCCACTCTAAAAACTCTCCCCTGGCAATGCGCTCTTCAAACGCCTGATTCGTTATATAGTGATACGAAACGCCCGGTATCTCTCCCGGCCGCATATCCCGCGTTGTCGCCGATACCGAAAGCACATAGTCCGGATACGCCTGCAATAATTGTTTAACGGCCGTTCCCTTTCCTACGCCTGAAAATCCGGAAATAACGGCTAGTTCTCCTCTTGCGTTTTCCATACCTCTTCTCCTCTCATCCCTTCTTCCAGCCTGGCGGCAATCGTTTCCGGCGCAATCGCCGAAACCACCACATGATCACTGTCCATAATCAAAACGGAACGGATTTTCCGGCCGTAGGTTGCGTCAATCAGCTGCTTACTCTCTTTCGCTTCCTGCACTTTTCGCCGGATCGGCGCCGAATCCGGGCTTAAAATGGCAATCATTCGGTCCGCGTTAACCGCCGCGCCAAACCCAATACTGACGAGTCTCATTGGTATCCTCCCCTGCGCCAACCGGCAGCCTTATTCAATATTCTGTATTTGCTCACGCATTTTTTCAATTACATTTTTTAAGGCCAGCGCCTGTTTCGTTACCGTTAAATCATTGGCTTTTGACGCAATGGTATTCGCCTCGCGGTTCAGCTCCTGCGTTAAAAAGTCTAGCTGCCGCCCCACCGGCTCGTTTTTCTCCAGCATTTGCCGGTACTGCCGGATATGACTTTTAAGACGCGTCAGTTCCTCGTCAATACAGCACCGGTCCGCAAAAATGGTAATCTCCGTCTCCAGCCTTCCCGGCTCAACGTCTACCCCCGCGCTCACATGCTCCGCAATGCGGGCGTACAGTTTTTCCTTATATTCCTTTACCACCAGCGGCGCTCTTTGCGTAATTTCCTCTACCAGGACGCCCAGCTCCTCTAGCTTTTCCGTCAGATCCCGCTTTAACGCATCGCCTTCCCGGGCGCGCATGGCGCAAAGCTGATCCAGCGCCTCACCTACCGCCTCCATAAGAGCCGGCTCTAAGGCCGTAAAATCTTCCTGCGTCTCTTCCGACGTTAGCACATCGGGCAGCTGCAAAATGTGGCTCAGCGCTAGATCGTCCGTAAGACCAAACCGCTCCGCCTGCTCCCGCAGCGCCCGTACATAGGCTTCCAGCTTCGCCTGCTGCACTTTCACCTCGCCCTGCGCTTCATTATGATTTTCATACATAATGAGCATGTCTACCTTACCCCGGCCAAGCCGCTGTTTCAGCAAACCGCGAATAGGGCTCTCCAGCGCCGCCATTTTCCGGCTGAGCCGGATGTTAGGCTCTAAATATCGGTGATTCACCGATTTTACTTCTACTGTGAAGCAATAACCGGCCATTTCCGCTTCTCCGCGGCCAAACCCTGTCATACTGTTCATGCCTCT
>CALWPV010000127.1 GCA_944383515.1 uncultured Clostridia bacterium | reverse complement strand
CTGAGCTGGAGACAGAATATACTGAACGTTCTATTAACATAAAACTGGATAAGATTGAATACCAAAGGGCAGAGAGAAAACTGGAAGACGCTACCGTTAAAAGCAAAGTTAACGGAACAGTTCGTTCGATTGGCGACCCCAATCAGCTAATGGGAAGTCCTTATATTGTACTTACGGCAACGGAAGGATTTTATGTAACCGGTACAATGGACGAACTCATGCTGGAGCAGGTGAAGGCCGGCCAATCTATTGTTATTAGCTCATGGATGACAGGCATGACATACACGGGAACCATTACAGAAATTTCCGATTTTCCAGAAACGAATGGGGCGTATTCGTATATACAAGGTAATCCCAATGTATCGTTCTATCGGTTTACGGCTTATATTGACGAAACCGAGGGATTGAGCAACGGAGAAGGAGTCAATATCTCCATACAAGGAGACCAGAAAAACAGCGATTCCTTTTATTTATCTAATATGTATATACGCACAGAAGGGAATCAAGCATATGTTATGAAACGCGGAGAAGATGGACGGCTTGTTAAGCAGCCGATTACAAAAGGCCGCGGTTTGCAGGGGTATTATACTGAAGTTCTTGAAGGGTTAAGCGCGGAGGATTATATAGCCTTTCCCTATGGCAATGCGGCGAAAGAGGGTCTGGAAACAGAGATCGATGAGCGATATAATTATTAGGAAGGAGAAAAGAAGTGATTGAAAATATAAGACTTTCGTTTCAAGGCATATGGTCGCATAAAATGCGATCCTTCCTGACTATGCTGGGAATCATTATCGGTATTGCCGCCATTATTGCCATTGTGTCAACCATTACCGGAACTAATGAGCAAATTAAACAAAATTTGGTGGGTTCAGGTACGAATGCCGTTAAAGTCAAATTGTATCAGGGTGGGTATGAACTAGATCCCTCTTATGAATCGATTCCTTCGTCCATTCCTGTATTAACTGATACGGTGCGCGAACAAATTACAGCGTTAGAAGAGGTGGAAACCGTTAGCTTTTATCGTTCCCGCTCCGAATATGACGCGGTGTACCATACCAATATAGCGCTAAACGGCGGTCAGGTGATTGGAACGGATACGCAGTATATGTCGGTGTATAATTACCGCCTGACTCAAGGCCGCGGATTTGACGCGCAGGATTATGCGCAGGGGCGTAAGGTGGTTCTGCTAGATACCGCAGCGGTTGAAACGCTATTTCAACAGGAAGATCCGATCGGTAAAACCATAGAAATTCGGCAGGAACCATTTGTAGTGATTGGAGTCTTTGAGCAGGCTCGTGCCTATCAGCCAGTCATCCAGACCGAGGAAGAGTATTATATGTACATGAATAACGGTCAAGCAGGCGTTGTTTTGCTGCCAGATACGGTTTGGCCTGTCATCTACCGCTATGACGAACCGCAGAGCGTAGTGGTGAAAGCTAGAAGCACCGATGACATGACACAGGCTGGGAAGAAAACGGCAGAAATACTTAATACCAATGCCGGTCTTGCAGCCGCAGAAGAAAGCGCTTCCGAAGGAGGAGAGAACGGTACGTCACAGCTTCTTTATAAGAACGAGGATCTCTTAGATCAAGCTAAACAATTGCAGGATCTAAGCAGCGCTACTAATCAGCTTCTCGTCTGGATTGCCAGCATTTCCCTGCTTGTAGGCGGGATTGGCGTTATGAACATTATGTTAGTCTCGGTAACGGAAAGAACAAGGGAAATCGGGCTAAAAAAAGCGCTAGGAGCGAAAAAAAGCCGTATTCTCGCGCAATTTTTAACGGAGGCAGCCGTTTTAACCAGTTTAGGTGGTTTTCTTGGCATTGCTTTGGGAATGGTTTTAGCGAGAATCATTGCCCTGATGACGCAAACCATGACCGTTATTAGCGTGGGAGCCATTTTGGTTTCTGTCATCTTTTCGGTGGTGATTGGCTTGGTATTTGGCTTATTGCCGTCGATTAAAGCCGCCAACCTGAGCCCTATTGAGGCGCTGCGGTATGAATAAAATGGAGGAAAGAATGATTCGGTGTGTTGTTAGCGATATTGACGGAACACTGCTGCCCGCGGGCCAAAGGGAGCTTTCGGCCGATGTTTTGCGCGTAGCGCAAACCGTTTGCAAATCCGGCAGACTGCTGGCAGCTGCGTCGGGAAGACCGTATCCGGTTTTACGCAGGTTATTTTCTTCGCTGGCAGATTCCATGGCCATGATTGCGCTGAACGGAACTTTAATTGTCTATCAGGGCGAGGTGATCTACCAAAGGCAGCTTCAACGAGATCTGGCCATGGCTATGGCGCAGGACGTTTTGGAGGCGCCGGAGTGCGAGCTTCTGATTAGTACGTCAGAGCGGTGCTATATCCGGCCGAAGCAAGATAGCTACCGACAGCGAATTATAAGGCAGCTGGCTTATCCGGCTACTGAGTTTCAAGCGCTGGAAGAGATACAGGAAGAGATGCTGCAAATTTCGATTTTCCGTGGCGACGGAATTGAAAAAAGCAGTGAAGAATGGATACGGCGCTGGGGCGGGCAGGCACAGGTTGTGGTTTCCGGAGCGTTATGGATGGATATTACTCCCCAGGGAACAAACAAGGGCAGCGCGCTGCAGGCGCTAATGCAAAAGAAGGGGCTGGCTGCGGAGGAAGTGCTGGCTTTAGGAGACAGTTATAACGATATAGCTATGCTGGAGACAGCTGGTCATTCGTTTGCGGTAGCCTGGGCGCCAGAGGCAGTAAAAGTGAGGGCAAAAGGCATTACGCAGGACCCAGTTTTAACTATTCGGGAAGTTTTAGCGCTGTAGGCTTTACATAGTTTTTAAAGGATTTTAAAAATATTTTACAAAAGGGGTATACTTTTCTTCTCAAATCAGCTATAATAATTTTGTTATGGTTGCGACGGCAACGGTTTAGGAGCCGGCATGTAGTTACCGAGGTATCGGTAACCCATACAAGAAACTAAATAGAGAGGAAAGTGAATCGTGAAAACGGAGACGAAACCGAAAAAAGTAAAAGTAGTGGGTACGGCTTTAGACGATATCCCTTTTGGTGACGATAGCGAAGACGGATTCGGACGAGCAGAAAAGGTTACCAAAAAGCTACCCCCAGAGGTAAGCTCGGGAATGCTTTATAAAGACATTGTTCGAATCGCTTGGCCTTCGTTTATTGAGCTGATGCTGACGCAGCTGGCTTCCATGGTCGATTTAATGATGGTGGGACAGCTGGGCCCCTGGGCCCTTACCGCCGTAGGTCTGACGACGCAGCCCAAGTTCCTGCTTATGACTATGTTTAATGCCATGAACGTTGGTGTAACGGCTATGGTAGCGCGTTATCGGGGAGCTGGCGAACAGGATAAAGCCAATATGATTATGCGTCAGGGTATTTTAATGACCTTTGTGCTTTCTGCAATTGCCTCGGTAATCGGATACATATTTGCCGAACCGCTGGTTGTGTTTATGGGAGCGCAAGACGCGCAGTCTTTGGCCGGCGCGGTGGACTATCTGCAGATCCAGATGATTGGCTTTGTCTTTATGGCTCTGACAACAACGGTTACCGCGGCGCTTCGAGGCGTGGGCGACTCTCGGACGGCCATGATTTATAATATGACGGCTAATATTGTAAACGTAATTTTCAATTATTTGCTCATTTATGGTAATTTTGGTTTTCCCGAAATGGGCGTTGCCGGTGCGTCGCTGGCAACTATTATTGGCCAGTTTGTTGCTTTCCTGTATGCGTTCTTCTATATTATGAAGGGAAGACGCTATTTACACCTTAACCTGCGAGACGGCTTTAAACCGCACTGGGGAGAACTGGGCAAAATTTTCAATATCGGTGTTCCTGCTATGATTGAGCAGTTGGTTATGCGTGCCGGTATGATTATTTATACGAAAACGGTGGCTTCACTCGGAACCATAGCCTATGCCACGCATCAGGTATGTATGAATATTCAGGCGCTGTCCTTTATGAGCGGTCAGGCCTTTGCCGTTTCGGCAACCTCCTTGGTGGGGCAGAGCTTGGGGCGCAAGCGTCCCGATATGGCGCAGGCTTACTGTAGCCGGACCAGGCGGATTGGCTTTGTCATTGCGCTGGGCATTGCGGCAGTCTTCTTCTTCTTTGGCGGCTCCATTGTTGCGCTGTATAACAACGAGCCGGAAATTGTAGAAATGGGATCGCGAATTCTTATGGTTATGGCGTTTATTCAGCCGTTCCAGTCTTCCCAGTTTATTGTAGCCGGTGGTCTGCGAGGCGCGGGAGATACCAAGGCAACAGCGGTTGTTACGTTTATAACGGTACTTTTGGTGCGGCCCGGCGTGGCTCTTCTAATGATCAATGTATTCCATTGGGGGCTGGAAGGAGCTTGGCTTGCTATGGCAATGGATCAGATTTTGCGCACTACGCTGATCTTCTTGCGTTTCCGGTCCGGTAAATGGAAAATGGCTTCAATCAATCGAACTAAGAAAGAAGCGGCATAAAAATAAAAAGCGAAAACAGTCTGCGTTAGACGGTTTTCGCTTTTTTTATTTAGTCATAATAGATAACGGTAGCGTGTAAAGAATTGGCCAACGCCTCGCCTTCTTCGGTAGGAAGCAGGAACGTGGCGGTGGAGAGCATGTCGGCGATAGCCGGATCTTCATGAATAATCGTTGACGCGCGATGCAGAGTACCGGGATAAAGGGTATCGGGATCGACAATATGGTGATACCGAACGCCGTCAATCATAGTATAGCGCTGATAATCGCCGCTGCTGACGATTGCCTCATTTTGTACCTGACGGGTCGTGTAATAGGTACCATCCGGCGCGTCGGGCTCTTGAAGACCAATGGTAAAGCTGGTTCGCCCGGTCCCCAAAGGCTGACCGTAAGCATATACGTTTCCTCCAAGATCTAGCAAATAGTTCTCAACGCCCTGGGCTTCTAAGTATTCCTTGGCTAGCCGCGCAGCATAGCCTTTCGCTAGCGCGCCAACGTCGATCGAGGCCTGCGGATCGGTAATTTGTGCGCTGCCAGCTTCCTCATTAAGAACTAACGAATGAATATCGGTATGCTCGGCCGCCGCGCGCAGAGCGTCGGCATCGGGCAGGCGGCTTTCTTCTATTGCGGTTTTCCAGAGAGAGCTCACGGAACCGATCATTACATTGACTCTATGAAGAGAAAGCGTCTCAGCTTCCTGACAAAACTGTAAGAATGTCATTAAAGAAGGAGAAATAGGCAGCGCGTCTCCGCCGGCGGCTTGGTTCAGATCATACAGGTTGGTAACCCCTTCGTGGGAAGCATAAATATCTACTTCTTCATGAAAAGCAAGAAGCTGATCATATAAACCGTTAGAGATTCGTGTAAATTCTTCTTCGGTTAAATCGTAGGTCTGAAAGGTACACAGCGTGTCAAACAGATCGTAATAGGACTGGCTGCGCATAGTATAAGATTCGGCACGGCAGCCTGTTAACATAAGAGCGAGTAGCACAATAACACTAAAAAGTCGTTGGGTCATAGGTGATTCTCCAAGTGAGCAAGGGCAGGCATAACAATGCGTAGCAATATGCCGGTTACTAAACCAGTCAATAAACCGCTGATCAAAAGCACAGGAATATAATAAAATAAGAAGGAGTGGCTAATGAGAAGTGAAACGCCAAACAGCTGCCCCAGATTATGAACAATAGCCCCAGTCGCGCTCAGCGCGAGATAAGAAATACGTTTACCGCCTACGCGGGACAAAGTAAAGAGACATAAAAGCGATAGCATACCGCCTGAAAGCGAAAGAAGAGCGGCAATCATGCCGCGTGTTAGCAAGACAAATAAAGATTTAAGCAGGGCAATCCAAAAAGCAGAAGGAGCGCCTACAAAAAAGAGACAGTACATAATGACAACATGGGAAAGGCCTAACTTAACGCCGGGCGGCAGAAAGGGAAGCGCCGGCAATAGGTTTTCTACATAAGAAAGCACAAGCGCCATGGCCAGAAAAAGCGCCGTCAGGGTTAACCGATGTGGTTTCACTGCTATACCCCCCTTCTTTCCGGAAAATCGTAATTTCCGGTAATGCGATCTACGGAAGGCGCGGCGGAAGACGCAATTTGCACCATGAGTCGGTGGGGTAAACAGACAGCGTATTGTCCCGGGCTAGCAAGATAACCGGCATCGACGCAAAGCTGATCCGGACAATCGGAAGAGGCAAAGCGAATTTGACCATTTTCAACCTGTAACGTGACGCCGGGAGCATCTTCCAGCGTAAATACGGCGTCTTCCGTAAGCGATACAGTCTGTAGTAAGGCTCCGTCTAGATAGACATTGGCGTAAGCTGCCGTTTCTTCTTGGCGTGAGACTAAAAAGAAAACGAGTGCCAATACAATAATGAACAGACCAACCCCAAGATCAACCTTACGAAAAAAAGGGCGGGACGGCATACTTTTACCTCCTTCTATCTTCAAAATGGTTGAGCGCGTGGCCCATAGGCGTCAACCGCAGCGTCAATCATGAAGACATGATACCATTTTTGAAAGGAACTTGCAAGATGCAGCGAGGTTCCGCATACAGTTCTATAGACGGAGTAAGGGAGCAAAATCATGTTTTGGGTTGTAACAAAAAGAACGCTGGCGCTGGGAGGCTGTCTGATTCTTATTTTGGCTATCTGCATTGTGGAAGGGGTTACAGGGTGGCCGTTAGCCGGGCCGGAAAGCCAGGCCGTTTCCAGCAGCGGCGTACGTGAGCTGCCCATTTATAGCGTAGAAACGGAAGAAAGAAAAATTGCGATTACTTTTGACGCGGCGGCCGGCGCCAGCGATACAGACGCTTTACTGGGGATTTTGGCGGCCCACCAGGTAAAAGCTACCTTTTTCTTATGCGGCTGTTGGATTCGGAACCATCCGGAGGAAACAAAGAAAATATATAATGCCGGACATGAAATCGGCAATCATGGAGATCAGCATCTGGATCCGGCTAAGCTAGAGCGGGAAGAGTTGCTGCAAGAAATGGAAGGTCAAAAGCAAGAAATGCAAAAACTGCTGGGTATTACTCCGACGCTGTATCGCCCGGCGTATGGTTCGTATACTACCGAGGTAATTCGCGCCGCGCGCGCCAGTGGCTATGAGGCGGTGCAATGGTCGGTTGACAGTTTAGACTGGCAGGACCGTTCGGCGGAAGAAATTATAGACACGGTTTTGAATCATAGAGAGTTAAAAAATGGGGCGATTTTACTGTTTCATAATGATACGGCGTATACGGCGCAGGCGCTGGATACCCTGCTGACAGCGCTGGAAAAGGAAGGGTATCAAATGGTCTGCGTGTCTGACCTGATATGGAAAGAGCCGTACGAGATTGATCATACCGGACGGCAGTTCCAGGTTTCAAAGGCGGAATCTTTGCCAGAGGAGGAAGGCGCATAAGAGGCAGCCATATTGAGCGTTTTATTTCTGGGTTTGTTTTCAGCCTGTTCTAGGCTGGAAAAAAAAGTAATGAGCATGCGAAGGGCCAGCTGTTGATGGTGGGTACTGTGAGCGAGAAATAATTGAATAACTTCTCGGAGAATAGGGCTTTGAGACGAGGGGGTGATGCCGATCAGGTCGTCAAGACTGATATTTAAAAAAAGACTGATTTGAAGCAGCCATTCTAAACTAGGGCGGAAGCCGTGTTCGATACGCGCCAAATGGGTAACGCTGCAGTTGATTTTTTCGGCCAGTTGTTCCTGGGTATACCCTCTTTCCTTACGAAGGATTTGAATGCGGCGCCCAAGGCCCGCATAATCGTATTGTAAATCAAATGCTTTCTTAGCCATAATGGTCACTCCTTGAGTATCTGAATTGATGGATGCTTCTTAGTATACAATAAAAGAAAGAGGAGCGGAATGACTTACAATGTCGTAAAAAAGCAAAACTTGACACATTATGGCGGGTTGTTATACAATGGAAAATAGGAAACTACCAAATTTTAATGAATGAAGAAGGGGATCGTATGGAGAGTACGAAGAAATTTTCAAAAGAAGAGCGTAGCTGGATTATGTACGACTGGGCCAATTCCGTTTTTGCAACGATTATGATGGCGGCCTTGTTTCCCATTTATTTTACTGGCATAGCCGGCGAAACAGGTGATATTTGGTGGGGGTACGGCTCGTCGGCCGCTACGCTGGTTATGGCGGTGCTGGCGCCTATAATAGGAGCGCTGGGCGATCGAAAAGACAACAAAAAGAAAGTATTTTTATGCTTTTGGGTGATTGGTATTGCAGGTACCCTGCTTTGCGCGGTTGTGCTGGACTGGCGGCTGCTGCTCATTTCTTATGTGGTAGCCTCCATTGGCTATAGCGGGTCCTGTTTATGCTATGATTCTTTCTTGACCGATGTTACAACCACGCAGCGGATGGACCGGGTTTCGGCGTGGGGCTATGCAATGGGGTATATTGGCGGAAGCACCATTCCTTTTCTGCTTGCGATCGCGCTGGTGCTATGGGGACCGCAGATCGGCATTGACAATGCGCTGGCCATTCGCATTTCCGTAGTCATTACCGTGGTTTGGTGGGCTCTGTTTTCAATTCCGTTTATTACGAAGGTAAAACAGTGGTATTATACGGAAGAGAGCCAGCCCAGCATAATAAAAGAAACGTTTCGCCGCGTAGGCCATACGGCACGAGAAATTTGGCAAAGCAAAAAACTGCGGTATTTTATTGTGGCCTACTTCTTTTATATCGATGGCGTGGGGACTATTATAAAAATGTCAACGGCGTATGGCACAAGCCTAGGCCTGGGCTCGACCGGTATGGTGTTGGCGCTGCTGGTTACCCAGATTGTGGCGGTTCCCTTTGCCATCTGGTTTAGTAAACTCGGTAAAAAAATAGGCGGCATTAAGGTTATTTTGCTGGGCGTTAGCGTTTATACCGTCGTATGTATTCTGGGATTTGTCATGGGCCTTGGTATGGAAGAGCAGTTTTTGACCAACGGGCAGGCGCTCACGATTTTCTGGATTTTAGCAGTGCTTGTCGGTACGTCGCAGGGCGGAATTCAGGCCATGTCCCGTTCGTACTTTGGTAAAATGATTCCCAAGGAAAAATCGAATGAGTATTTCGGTTTTTTTGAGATTTTCGGTAAATTTGCTTCGGTTATGGGCCCTCTGTTATATTCGGTTATTTCTAGCTTAACGGGGCGTTCTTCGCTGGCCATTTTAAGTATTATTCTGCTTTTCGTGATTGGCGGCGGCATTTTACTTGGCGGCCGGAAAGAGCTGGAAGGGTAGTAAAAAGCGGTGTAGATTGCAGCATTCCCTTTTATGGAGCACTCCATGCTTCATAAAAGGGAATTTTTTTGAAAAAACTCTTGACCGGTTGTTACTACCGGAATGTATAATCGACCATAGAAAGCAGTTATAAAAACTGGAATTTTAATTTTAGAGAAAGAAGGATGGTTACGAATGAAAGTATTATTGGTCAATGGAAGCTCCAGACCGCAAGGTTGTACCAACGCGGCACTGACGGAAGTATGCCGGGCCTTGCAGGAAGAAGGAATAGAAACGGAAATGTTTTTTATTGGCAATGAAGCGCTGTCAGATTGTATCGCCTGCCGAAAATGCAGACAAACAGGAGAGTGCGTGTTTCATGACAGGGTGAACGAGTTTGTAGAAAAAGCCAAAAAGGCCGATGGCTTTGTCTTTGGTTCTCCGGTGTATTTTGCGCACCCCAGCGGCAGGCTGCTGACGTTTATGGACCGGGCCTTTTATTCTGGCGGCGACGCGTTTGCCTACAAACCGGCGGCCGCGGTGTTAAGCGCCCGCAGAGCGGGAACAACGGCGTCGCTGGATGTGATCAATAAGTATTTCACGATTAGTAGTATGCCGGTGGTTTCTTCGACGTATTGGAATCATGTATATGGCCAGCAGCCGGAGCAGGTACAGGAAGATCGGGAAGGCCTAATGACCATGTATAATATAGGTAAAAATATGGCCTGGTTACTGCGCTGCATTGCGCTGGGGCGGGAGCAGGGTGTGAAGCATTCGGAGAATGAAAAGGTATTAACCAATTTTATACGGTAAAGAAGTAAGGAGCGTGAATTTAAATGAACGAATTTATGTATTCGTACCCAACGAAGGTTTATTTTGGAGAACAGGCCGCGCAAAAAGCGCTGAAGGCCGAACTGGAGAGCGCCGGTAAAACAATTATGGTAGCGTATGGCGGGGGAGCGGTGCGCCGTGCTCAATCCGCAGTATACCATGACGGTTCCGGCGAAACAGGTGATTTCAGGCGCGTTTGATACGCTGAGCCATGCCATGGAAACGTATTTAGGACAGTCAGATACCGACAATGTTTCAGACGACGTAGCCCTGGCGATTATGCGTAATACCGTGGTGAATATACGCAGGCTGTTAATTGACTTAAATGATATCCAGGCCCGGGGCAATTTAATGTGGGATTCGGCCATGGCCGAAAATGGAATTTTAAAAGTAGGACGGTTAACTGATTTTCAGGTACACCAAATAGAGCACCAGTTAGGCGCGTATACGGACTGCAACCATGGACAAGGACTGGCGGTGATTCATCCGGCGTATTACCGGCATATTGTAAAAGACGCGGAAGAGAAGCTAACGCGGTTTTACGGCAGGTAGCCGATAGCTGCAATATCATTCAAACCAATCCGCGAACGATAGACCGAGACGAAATTTATGAGATTTTGCTAGAATGCCTGTAGGAAGTAGCGGAAAATAATAGGCCAAGCAGAGTTAGGTTCCCAAAAGGTAAAATAATACTGCCGCATCTATATTTAGAACATAGATGCGGCAGTTTTCTTTAAGGTTAAGTGGCGTTACTGAAAGAGCGATTTAATCTGCTGCCATAGATTAGAAAACCAGTCGCCAATTTGACTGAAAAAGCTTCGGGCTTCGTCAGAGCCGGCGGCATTCATTAAATCGTCAAAAAGCCGGTTGGCGCCGTCTTCAATACTGTTAGCGACCTGTCCCCAGTCGATATCCAGATCTTTCATTTTATCAAACAAATCGACCAGTCGCTGGAAGAGTTCGTCGGAAATGGTAATGCCGGCATTTTCTAATGCGTCGCGAACAATTTGTTCAATCTCTTCTGTTGTTTGAGGATTTTGTTCATTGATTTGTACCTTGATATCACTGATAATATCCGAGGTCACTTCCTGAGCGTCCTCAATGCTGGAATCGGCCGCCAGCTCTTCACTGATATCGGTAGAAACCAGAGCTTCCTCATTTACCGCTTCTTTTACCTCTTCGTCAATCGTTTCACCGGTTAAAGATTCAAATCCCTTCATAATACCGGTTAGCGCCGCGGTACCGGAAACGTCATACGGGGCAGAAATAACAATATCAGCGTCCGAGATTCCCAGCGTAGTTAGAGCGTCTGCATAGCTTTGAGGCGTCACATAGGTAATATGACTCATTTGAATGTTAAGACCGGCGCCGGATTCGCGGTAGGTAATCATAACAGAGCTAATCGCGCGGCTGCCAATTTGCGCGGCGGGAATTAAATCTCCCAGCGCCTCGTGTTCTTCTGCGTTGGATATGCTTAAAACAGTTGTGGCATCGGTAGCGCCAAACTGATTGAGCAGAGACTGGCGTTCCTCTTCGGAAAGGTCTTCTCCCATAATAGCAACCGTATCGCCAACGGCGGCGTCAGCCCAAACCGGAACGGTCAGAGCGGAAAGGCTAATCGCACAACTCAGCATCCACACAAGGACTCGTTTTTTTATTTTCATGTCAAGGACCTCCTTCATTAAGACTGTGCCATTTCAATTTTAACGGATTTTCCTTTGATTTCACGGTGGTTCATAATTTGCAGTATATCCTGGGCCAGAGGAGCAGGTACTTCGATATAAGAGAAGGTGTCTAAAATATCGATATGACCAAGTAAGGCAGAAGGAATACCGCATTCCCCGGCAATGGCTCCCACAATATCTTTAACCCGGATGCGGTGTTGGCGCCCCAAATTGAGGTGCAGCTTAACCCGCGGGGCGTTTTGAATTTCATCCGGCAGAATTTTAGTGGGCATTTTGGTCAATTCATTTTCGTGCTCCGCTTGGGAACGGCCCGGCAGATACAGGAGAACAGAGAAAAGAGCCGCAGCCAGCTTTTCAGCGTCGTAACCGCGCTGTATTAAATGCTTGACGAGGCCGGAATATTTAATAGTTTGGCCGCTGTCAATGACTTGCGTTACCTGCTCTACTAGCTGATCTCGTTTGATTTCCTCTACTTCCTGAATGGTAGGCAGTCGCCTAGGGAAAATTTCGCTTTTTGTAAAAGCCATAATTTCCTTTAAATGCTTCAGCTCTTTACCAACGACAAACGAATAGGCTTTGCCGCTGCGGCCGGCTCTGGCCGTACGGCCGATTCGGTGTAAATATGTCTCCGGATCCGAGGCCAGATCATAGTTGATTACAATATGAATATCGCGGATATCGATGCCGCGGGCGGCCACGTCGGTAGCGACTAGAATACTTAGCTCACCGCCGCGAAAGCGGCGCATGACCAAATCGCGCTGTACCTGTTTGAGATCACCGTGGAGACCGCCGGCAGGGTAGCCGGCCTTGAGCAGTTCTTCCGTTAAATCAGCCACTTGCTTTTTGGTATTGCAAAATACGAGCACGCGGGATTTAGCTTCAAAGTCTAAAATGCGCCGCAGCGCCTCCGGTTTCATTTTTTCTTTAAGCTCAAAGTAGATTTGCTCGATTTCGTCGACAGTACGGTGCTCTTCAGGAATTGTGTTGACTTCCTTGGGATCTTCCATATACTGGGCAATCAGCTGCTTAATGTCTTCGGACATAGTTGCCGAAAAAAGAACCGTTTGCCTGGGCATAGGCATTTGGGAAAGAATTAACTCCATATCCTCACGAAAACCCATATCGAGCATTTCGTCGGCTTCGTCTAATACAGCCATTTGTACCTGATCCAGTCGCAGGGTGTGACGGCGCAGGTGGTCAAGAAAGCGGCCGGGGGTTGCTACTACAATCTGCAGGCCTCGTTTCATGGCGTTGATTTGCTGATTGATGGGCTGACCGCCATAGATCGCCAGGGTACGAATTCCCGGTTTGTATTTGAGAAGCTTGCGGATTTCTTCTGCAACTTGGAGGCAAAGCTCACGGGTAGGGCAGAGCACAACGGCTTGCAGACGGCGGTCGTCCGGGTCGATCAGTTCAATTAACGGAATCGCAAACGCAACGGTTTTGCCGGTACCGGTTTGTGAAAGGCCAATTAAATCATGCCCCTGCATAAGCTTGGGAATGGAAAGGGCCTGAATGGGGGTGGGTTTTTGGTATCCCAGATCGTGCATTGCCTGCACAATATCTTCATCAATCGATAAAGTATTAAAGGTTGTGATTTGTTCTTTCATAGTCACCTCATGGGATTCAACAAGAAGGCCGGAAAAAAACAGGATCAGCCTCCCAGGTTCGCATTATTATAGCAAAGATCGAAGATAAAAGCAATAAAAAGAAAACGCGGCAGGTGACTACCTGCCGCATTTTCCTTTCTTTTTTGTGTAAGAGGGGATCTTTTTCATAAAAAAGAAGGGGATAATGGTATTATACGAAAGCAAAATGAATTTAAAATGAAGAGAATGTTACCAATCTTTGAAACTTCCCTGGCCTTTTCAGTCTTCCGTATATTCTACCGTTTCCATAATCTGAGGCTCAACCGGCATGTCTCGGAAGTCTGTCTGGCAGGCCGCGATTTCGTCAACAACCTCCATACCTTCTACCACTTTACCGAAAGCAGCATAAGCGCCGTCCAGATGTGGAGCATCCTGGTGCATAATAAAGAACTGAGAGCCGGCAGAATTGGGATTCATGGCACGTGCCATGGAAATAACGCCTCGCGTATGTTTTAAGCTGTTCTGTACGCCGTTTTGAGCAAACTCTCCTTTAATGGTGTAGCCAGGACCGCCCATGCCGGTTCCTTCCGGATCACCGCCCTGGATCATAAACCCGCTAATAACGCGGTGGAAGGTAAGTCCGTTATAAAAGCCCTTCTGGGTTAAGTCAATAAAATTTTTAACGGTAATGGGTGCAATATCCGGATATAATTCGATTTTGATTTGCTTTCCGTTTTTCATAGTAATGGTAATCATACGATGCCTCCTTAAATCCTGGGCCAGTAGAGCCCGCTTTGTTTTTTTAGTATAGCAAAATCCAATAGGAACTGCAAGGTTTCTTTCTCATCATCCATGCACTGTTTATTATTTTTCATGGACTTACCCGCTAAAAAAAGCTAAACTAACGAAAATATCTTACATAAACCAAGGAGTCGCGCTATGAAAGTAAAAAAGAGAAACTGGTTTGCCAGGCAGCTGGAGAGCGAACAGTTTACAACGAAACAGATTATCGGAATGCTAATTCCACTGATTTTGGATCAGCTCTTTATTTATATGATCGGTTTGTTAACTACCTCCATGATTAGCTCCTCAGGAGAGGATTCTGTAACGGCTGTGAGTCTGGTAACCCCAGTGGTTACTTTAATTACCGCGGTTTTTACAGCGCTTTCATCGGGGGGCGCCATAGTAGTGGCTCAGTATAAAGGACACGGCGACCGAGAAAAGTTACAAGAAGCCATTGGACAAACCATTTGGATTTGCGTGATTTTGGCCGTGGTGTTAAACGGGCTGATTGCCGCTTTTGCTTCGCCGCTGGTTAATCTTTTATTTGGCGCGGCAGAAGAAGGGGTTCGGGAAAAAGCAACGCTGTATTTGGCCGGCATGGCCATTAACACGATTGTGCATTCGCTGCGGGTCGCGACATCGGCCGGGTTGCGAGGCGTTGGCGATATCAAACATAATCTGTTTGGCAGTATTTTAATCAATGTGTCTTATTTTATTTTTTGCTATATTTTTATCAATCTGTTGCAATGGGATATTGTGGGAACGCTGGTGGCTTATTTTTTAGCGCGTTTTTTGGGATTGCTTTCTTCGCTCTATTTTCTCTTCTTTCAAAAGAACAGTCAGGTACATATTAGGCTGAGTCAAATGCTAAAACCTAAGCTTACTTATTTGAAATCAATTTGGAAGCTGGGCATTCCTTTTTGCGCCGAAGAAGTCTTTTTTAACGGCGGTGCGATTCTGGTTTCGGCCTATATGGTCTTTTTGGGTACGGTTAGCGTAGCGGCGCACGCGATTGCCAATTCCATTTTTAGTACTCTGTATGCGCCAACCATGGCTGTGGGCATTTTGGCGACCACGGTAATAGGACAGTGTATAGGGGCAGGGCGGCGTGATTTGGCTCAGTGGTATGGAAAAAAACTGATTTTGCTTGGGTATGGCGTGGCATTGATTTCCCTAATCGCTATGCTGCCCATGCTGTCATGGATCATTAGTTTGTATCAGCCGCAGGCAGAAACGCAGTCGTTAGTTTATCAGCTTTTGGCCATTGGCATAGCCGGCATGATTCTGTTTTGGCCGGTTTCCAACATTATGCCTAGTGTACTGCGCGCCGCGGGCGACGCGTATTTCACTACGGTGGCTTCATTAATTGCCATGTGGGTTTTTCGCGTGGGAATGGGATATGTTATTTCCATTCCTATGGGATACGGCATCCGTGGTATTTGGTACTGTATGATTGCGGAGTGGGTAGTTCGTTGTATTTTTTACGTGCTGCGCTACCGCGGCGGACGGTGGCTCCAAAAAAAGACGGTTGTGGAATCATAAGTATCACGCGTGGGCCCTGTAGATCTTATTATATTCTAGAGTACAGCGGTAGTGAGGCGGGATAAAAACATGGTGATGTAATGTAGAAATATGTTGAAAATACGGACCAAAATGTATATAATAAGGTATTATCCGATAGAGTCTGATAGAAACAGAGAGTGAGGCGGCCGGTTGGAGGGCCGCGCTCAGGTAGGGGGGAAAATATTATGGATCCGTTATATGATCAATTAGTTCAAACCATTCGGCAGTACCATCCGTCTAGTGATTTAAGCCAGGTAGAAGAAGCGTATCATCTGGCGGATAAGGCGCACGTCGGCCAAAAGAGGCAATCGGGCGAGCCTTATATTATTCATCCGCTCAATGTCGCTTTAATTTTAGCGCAGCTTGATCTGGACCGTGAATCCATTGTGGCAGGGCTTTTACACGATGTCGTAGAAGATACTTCTATTACGCTAGACGATATTCGCGCCGAGTTTGGCGGTGAAGTCGCGCTGCTGGTAGACGGCGTAACCAAGCTGAAACAGCTTACCTATAAGACTAACGACAAGCAGGAAATTCAGGCGGAGAATTACCGTAAAATGTTTTTGGCTATGGCCAAGGATATTCGCGTGATTTTAATCAAACTGGCCGACCGGCTCCATAATATGCGAACGCTCAATTATAAAGACGAAGCCAAACAGCAGGAGAAGGCGCGGGAAACGCTGGATATCTATGCGCCTATTGCAGAACGGCTGGGTATTAGTAAAATTAAAGTAGAGCTAGACGATTTATGTCTCAAATATCTGAATCCGGAAGTCTACTATGATCTTTCTAAAAAGATTCATGAGAAATTAGAAGAGCGGCAGCAATATATTGACAACATTGTTGCTCAGATTAGCCGGAAGCTTGAAGAAATGGAAATCAGGGCAACAGTATACGGCAGGCCGAAACACTTTTTTAGTATTTATAAAAAAATGGTGAATAAGCATAAAACGCTGGAAGAGATTTACGATCTGCTGGCCGTACGAGTGATTGTTGACAGCGTGAAGGATTGTTACGCGGCGCTGGGAGTGATTCATGAAATGTATGTCCCCATGCCGGGGCGCTTTAAAGATTATATCGCCATGCCTAAAACCAATATGTATCAGTCGCTGCACACAACGCTGATGGGTCCTAACGGCAGTCCTTTTGAGGTACAGATTCGCACCATTGAAATGCACCGCACGGCGGAATATGGTATTGCGGCGCACTGGAAATATAAAGAAAGCAAGAATGGCGTTAGCAATACCAGCGAGCT
>CALWPV010000126.1 GCA_944383515.1 uncultured Clostridia bacterium | reverse complement strand
TAGGCTACCCCTACTTCAAAACGCTGCGCGTGCAGGCCGAGCAACAAACGCGCCGCCATATTTACGAGCCCACGCTAACCGAAATCTGGGAAACGCTGGCCGGCGAAACCGGTCTTAACGCCGCGCGCGGCGCCGCACTGGAATACGCGCTGGAGCAGCGGTTTTGCCAGGCCAATCCCTATCTGCTGCCGGCCATCTGGCAAATGCACCGCGAGGGCAAACGGCTCATCGCCCTATCCGATATGTATCTCTCGCAGCAGCAGATGCGCCGTCTGCTCCAGGATTATCCCCCCTTTGAAGCCTACTTTATCTCCTCTGAGAAGCGCGCCTCTAAGCACGACGGCAGCCTATTTGCCGCGCTGCGCGCGCATATTGGCGGCGCCTCTTGCCTTCACATGGGCGATAACCCGTATGCCGACGGGGTGCAGGCCCGCCGCGCCGGTCTGACGACGCTGGCGTATCCCAGCGTGCCCTCTCTGGGCGATCGCTTTCGCACGAGGGACATGTCGCCTCTGGTGGGCAGCGTATACCGCGGCCTGGTAAACGCCAGGCTGCACAGCGGCGAGGCGCTGACCAAGGCGTATGAGTTTGGTTTTGCCTACGGCGGGCTGCTGGTGCTGGGGTTTGTGCGTTTTATTTGCCGCGAGGCCGAGCGGCAGGGCGCGGATACGCTGCTTTTTTTGGCCCGCGACGGCTATCTGCTGCAGCGCGTCTACACCATGCTGCACCCCGAGGCCGCGGAGCGGGCGCTCTATGTCCCCTGGTCGCGCCTAGCGGCGCTGAAAATTTGCGCAGACGGCTTTCGGCATGAATATGTCAAACGCTTTATATACCACAAGGCCGGAAGCGGCATTCGCGTAGCTCAGGCGCTGGAGGCCATGGAGCTGAAAGGTCTGACGCCGCCTGTAGACGGCGCGGCGCTTCTCACGCATAAAACGGCAGGCAAGCTCAAAGACTACTTGTTACAGCACTGGCCTCAGGTTCTCGCTTCGTATGAAGAGCAGCGCGTGGCCGCCGGGCTCTATTTTAAACCGAAACTAAAGGACGCGCGCCGCGCGCTGGCGGTAGACATTGGCTGGGTGGGCAGCGGCCCCCTGCTGCTGCGCTATGCCGTGCAGACGCTGTGGCGCCTGCCCTGCCGCATAACCGGCGTAATGGCCGGCACCACCTCGGCCTCCGCGCCGGAGGGCGACGCCGCCGCTCCGTTTATAACCAGCGGTTTGCTTGGCGCCTATTTATTTGACGCAGCTACCAACCGTGATCTTTGGCGCTTTCATAACGCAGCCCGGGGGCATAATCTGTATTTTGAGCTTTTACTCAGCGCGCCCGAGCCCAGCTTACAAGGCTTCTACCTAACGCCAAGCGGCGCGCCGCACCTGGTATACCGCCGGCCGCCCCGCAGCGCCGCGCTCACGCGGCAGATTCAGCAGGGCGCGCTCGATTTTATTCGCCAGTTTACGGCCTTAGAGCAGCGCCTGGGATATGAACTGCCGATTAGCGGCCGCGACGCCTACGCTCCTATGCTACAGCTTTTGAAACAAAAAAACTACCTGAAAGACTGGGAGGTGTATTTAGATGAACCGGGAGTCTAGTAAGCTAACCGTTCTTTACCATGCTATTAGCTCGTATCAGCTGCTGGAAGTTATGCTCCACCGCCATCTGTTTCACTCCTCCGACCACGCGGCGCTGCTGCTTCCCGACTTTATTACGGACAAGTACCCCCAGTGGCAAAGTCTTGCCGCGCAGGGCTTTTTTGACCGCGTACAGCTCTTTCCGTACCAGCAGATTCCTCATGAAACCGCGCGCCAGGTGCTGCGCGACACGGCCCGCTCTTGCCGCCGGCTGCGCCTTTCTTTGCGCCGCTTCGACCGCCTTTATATCGCCGGCGCGCATTTTTATTTCACTCTGTATATACTCAAAAAACGCCGCTATTTCTATTTTTTAGAAGACGCGCCCGGCATGCTGCGCCGTCCCGCCGACCTCTACCGGCCGCTGCGCCGCCGTTATCCGCTGCAGGCCGCACTGGCAAGGCGTTACGGTTTGTTTACCGCGGACAACCCCTATGTGCTCTCCGCCATTTGCGATCCGGCCGTCAGCCTTCCGGGTCGCTCCCTCTGTCATTTTTCCGTGGAAGACGCGCTCAGCGCCCTGCCACCCGCTGTCCGGGAGCGCTTTGTCCGCTTCTTTATGCCCCGCCCCCTCACCGCCACGGCCGACAGCATTTTGCTGACCCAGCACTTTTCTAATTTAGGCATACTGCTCTGGCCCCAGCAAGAAGCCCTTTACCGGCGCGCCGCCGAAACGCTGCGGCATGTGCCGCTCATGATTAAGCGCCACCCCGACGATCGCCTCGATTATCGGTCTCTGTTCCCCGGCGCGCAGATGATAACTCAGCCCTTTCCCTCCGAACTGCTGCCGTACGTCTTTGACCGTCCGCCGCGCCACCTGTATACCTTTAGCTCCACCGGCGCCCTTACGCTGCGCCGCCACATGCACATTCACTACTTGACTGGAGAAGAACATGCGTCACCAATCCCTCATTCTTGTTAATTCGGTGTATCAGTTATTCACCGCCATGCATATAAAGCGCACGCTGCTCGCGCAGGAAACCGTAGATATTATTCTCTCCGACCTGCTGCCCGCCGCGCGCACGCTGGGCGAGCGCCTTTCGCAGACCGCGCTGTTTAACCGGGTTATCTATTTAAATACGGCGTCCCTGACTAGCCGCTACCTCACGGGCAGCCTAGAGGAAATCGCCGCCGGCTTCGCCAAGGCAAATAGCCTGCTCGCCTTCGCGCTCAGCGCGCCTTTAGACCAGTACGACCAAATTTTTTTCGCCAATCCAGATACGGCCTCGCGCATGCTGGCCTACACGCTGCGCCAGGACCCGGCCGCGTTTATCTGGTATGAAGACGGATTTTCTACGTACGTGATTGACTTTTTTAAGCCCTCCCGTGTGCCTGCCAATCAGCTGGCCGAGGGGCGGGCGCTGGCCGAGAAAATCCAGCGCGTATTGCTGTATGAACCGGGGCTTTGCCTGCGCGGCGGCTCGTTTAAAAACGCGGCGCTGCCCCCCATTGACCCCGGCGACGCGGCGCTGCTTTCGCTCTACAACTTTGTCTTTGACTACCAGCCACCGGCGCTGCCCGAAACGTTTATCTTTCTGGAGCAGTCGTTCCGGGCGGAGCAGCTGGAAACAAACGATAGGGAGCTTATGCAGCTTTGCCGAGAGCATGCGGGCCGCGCCGGCTTTGTCGTGAAGCCGCACCCGCGCGTGAGCGGCGCCAGCGCCTGGGAGCTGGGACTGAGCCGGCCGTTTCCGGCTCCGGCCGAAACGCCTTGGGAGCTGTTTCTTATGAACGGCGATCTAGACGGCAAAGTGCTGCTCACCGTATGCTCCAGCGCAGCCTTAAGCAGCCGGCTGCTTTTTAACCGGCCGCTGCCCACCCTGCTTTTATATCCGCTCTTTCGCGGCCGCGTGCTCTGGAAAGAAGACGCCGTGCTGCGCCGCTACCTGCGCCGCTTCATGCAGCAATACGCGCCGCCCTGCTTCTACGCGCCGCAAACCAAATTCGAGCTGGCCCACATAATGCGCTACTACGGCGCCGGCTCAGAAAGGACTTTCTCATGAACCGCTTCATCGCTGTTTCCATTATTATGCCCGTTTACCAGGTAGAGCTCTACGTAGAGCGCGCCATTGAATCGGTGCTGGCCCAAACCCTGCAGGAAAAAGAACTCATTTTAGTGGACGACGGCAGCACCGACGCCTCCGGTCAGATCTGCGACCGCTACGCACTGGCCTATCCCGATATCATTCAGGTAATCCACCAAGACAATCAGGGGCTGGGCCTGGCCCGCAACCGCGGCGTGGCCGCAGCCCGCGGCGAATATATTGCCTTTATCGATTCCGACGATACCGTAGACGAAACCATGTACCGCACGCTCTATGAGAAGGCGCGGGAAGGCGATTACGACATTGTCATGTGCGACGTGGAAATTCACTATACCCAGGAAAACCGCAGCGCGATTAGCGCCTGCTACCCGTCGGAAGCGCTGGATTTTAGCGAATACCTGAAGAGCGGAAACAATCTCACCTATAGCGTTAATAAACTGTTTAAGCGCTCCCTTTGGGAGCGGCACCGCTACGAGAAAATGGTCTTTGAAGACATTGCGCTGATTCCCGCGCTCCTTTCGCAGTATCCGCACACCGCCTATGTGCCCCGCGCGTTTTACCACTACTACCGCCGCCCCGGCACGCTCTCTACTTCGGTCACGCCGGCCATGGGCGATATTGTGCAGGCCTACCGCCTTCTGCTGACGCGGGTAAGTCCCGCTTACCAAGAGGAAATCACGTATCAGGCCGCCAAACAGATCAACTGGAACGTGCATCAGGCCCGTCCCGTGTTTAAAGCCGATTTTATGGTGCTGCTGCAAGAAATGAAGCAGCGGTTTTTGCTCAACCCCTTCATTGCGCAAGATGCCTCGCTAAAACCGCTGCTGGCGCTTATCGATCAGCCTGTCATTCCCGAGCGGTTTGTGCTGGCCGATTTTAACGAAATAGCGCCGCCGGCCTGGCTTAGCGCCCTGCAGCAGGAATTTCCCTATGCCGAGCTGATTACGCTTACCGAAGACACGTACGCAGAGAGTACGCTGCCGGCCTGTGTGCGCCGCGCGCTATGCGAGGGAAACCTCTCGTTTGCCGAAGAATACGTGACCCTGCTCGCGCTGGAAGAAGGCGGCGGTATCGCGCTCACGCTGGGCGCTAGGCCGCGCCTGCCGCTCAAGCAGCTCCGCCTGTCGGGCGCCTTTTTCGGCTTTGAAGACGACGAATCGCTTACCACCATTTGCTTTGGCGCGCTGCCGCACCACTATATTGTGAAGGGCCTGCTGGACACGTACCAAACGGAGAATATTTTTAACACCGCGCTACTGCCCCTGGCCGACCGGCTGCGCGATTTTTTAATTGTGCACTGCGGCCTGCGGCCTACCGGGCGCGCCCAGACCCTATCTGGCGACGTGCGCGTGTACCTGCCGAGCGTGCTGGCCTACGACATGGGCGACGGCGAAAACTGCTGCAAGCACGATACCCTAACGCCAGAGGGATACCAGCTGGTCAGCGACAGGGTGCTGGCCTTCTGGTCGGCCCGGCTCATGGAAAACTGGAATTTGTACAAAAAGGCCCTGCAAGATACTCGCAAGGCCGCAGCCGGCGTGCCGCCCGAGGAGCCTACGCCCCGCGCGGCCGTTTCTCCCTCGCCGGCTGTATTAGACGAGGCCATTCGCGACGTGGTAAACCGCTACGAATCGTCTACCTGCTGGAAAATTACCCGCCCGCTGCGCGCTTTGGCGCGGCTTTTCGGAAAACAGAAGGAGTAAACCATGAAAAAGACTACGAAAATCGTTTGCATTATCCCTGCCCGCTACGGATCCAGCCGTTTTAAGGGCAAACCGCTGTCCGATCTCTGCGGCCGCCCCATGCTCTGGTGGGTACACCGTCAGGTCAGCCGCTGCCCGCAGTTTGCCGGCGTTTATATCGCTACCGATCACCCGTCCATTGCCGCCGCCTGTGAGCGCTATGGCCTGCCCTACCTCATGACTAGCCCCGACATTCCCACCAGCACGCAGCGAGTTTACGCGGCGTCGCGCCTGGTGCCGGCCGATGTCTATGTCTGTGTAAACGGAGACGAACCGCTCATTGACCCCGCCGTGGTGGAGCAGGTAATTCCCACCGGCGACTTCTTTGCCATTAACCTTATGACGCCTATACACAGCCCGGCGCAGGTGGTGGACGAAACCAACATTAAGGTAGTCGTAAACGCTTTGGGCTATGCCCAGTATATGTCCAGAAGCCCCATTCCTCACCCCAAGGCGAGCCTTAGCTACGAGTTTTATAAACACGTGGGCGTGCTGGCCTATTCGCCGGAAGCGCTGCGCTTCTTCAACGAAACGCCCAAGGGGCCGCTGGAGCAAATTGAAGACATTAACGAGCTGCGTTTTATTGAACACGGCAAGCCGCTGCGCATGAAGGCCGTGGCCAGCGACAGCCTGTCGGTAGATACGCCGAAGGATCTGGAGCACGTGCGCCGCATATTGGAGGGGCGTCTGGAGAAAGGAGAGGCGACGCTATGATTCAGATTTTAGACTGCACCCTGCGCGACGGCGGCTATATCAATGACTGGCGCTTTGGCCGCAGCGTCATACGCGGCACCCTGCAGCGCCTAGAGGAAGCGCATATCGATATCATTGAGTGCGGCTTTTTAACCGGCATGGTGCACGATGACGCCTGTTCGCTTTTTCATTCGCCCGAGGCCATTGAACCGCTGCTGCCCGCGGGAGAGCGCCGCGCCATGTACGTGGCCATGATCGCCATGGGCGAAAAAGAGCTGCACCCCAGCGCCTTACCGGTGTGCAGCGGAAAGGGCATTACCGGCATTCGCCTTACGTTTCATCAGTCGGAAATTGACCAGGCGATAGCCTGGGCCCGCCTGATTCAGGAAAAAGGATACCTGGTGTTTATGCAGCCGGTCGGCACGGTGCTATACACCGATTTGCAGCTGCTCCAGCTGGTTGAGCGCATGAACGAGCTCTCGCCCTATGCCTTTTATATTGTGGACACGCTGGGCAGCATGTACCGGAGCGACGTAGCCTACCGCTTTTACCTGATTGACGAAAACCTGAGCGAGGAAATTCATATTGGGTTTCACGCGCATAACAACCTGCAGCTGGCGTTTGCTAACGCCCAGGCGCTGGGACAGATTCAAACCCGGCGCACGCTGATTTTAGACTCCTCCGTATATGGTATGGGCCGCGGCGCCGGCAATTTACCGACCGAGCTGATTACGCAGTATATCAACAAAACCGCGGGGGTCCGCTACGACGTAACCCGCGTGATGGATATTTACGACGAATATATTGCCCCTATTCGCCATGCCATGAGCTGGGGCTATTCCATGCCCTACCATATTGCGGCCAGCCATATTTGCCACCCCAATTACGCCACGTATTTGCTGGGTAAGCGTACGCTAACCATGAAAGACATTGAGCGCATTATTTTGTCCATTCCCGCCGAGTCTAAAATCACCTACGATCCCCAGCTGATCCGCCAGCTATATCACCAGTTCCAGAGCCGTCATATCGACGACGCCCCTTCCGTCGCCACGCTATCGGCCGCCATTGCCGGCCGCTCGCTACTTCTGCTCGCCCCCGGCCCGTCCCTGCAGCGCTGCGAAGAGCACATTCAAAACTATATCCAGCGGGAAAAGCCCTATGTGATCAGCGTAAACTGTATGCCGCCCCAGTTTCATACCGACGCCTGCTTTGTCAGCAATCACAAGCGCCTCGACATGATTGGCCGCGAGCTGGCGCGCCACCCGGAAATTCAGGCCCTGATTACCTCCAACATTCCCCGCGTAGAAGCGCCCCCCGCCTGCTGGTATGTCGATTACGACCGCTACACCAATGCCGATCCCCTCGTCTCCGACAACGCTGGTCTCATGCTGCTTTCTCTGCTGCGCGCCTGCGGCGCCAAGGCGGCCTGCCTGGCCGGTTTTGACGGCTTTGCCGGCAGCGCCCAGCAAGATCTGCACGCCCGTTTCCGGCGCCAGCTGGAGCTGCTTGCGCTTTCTCTTACGTTCCTTACGCCTTCGCCCTACGCGCCGGAGAATGGAGGCTGCCATGTATAAACTTATACTCTTCGACATGGACGGTACGCTCATTGATTCCTACGAAGGCATTGCCCGCGGCTACGCCGCCGCCTTCGCCGCCCTCTCCCGGCCTTTTGCCGGCGATGCCTTCGTGCGGCGCGCCATTGGCCTTCCCGTTCGTCAGGCGCTGGAAACGCTGGGAGGGCTTACCCCGCCGCAGGCGGAAACCGCGGCGGCGGCCTACCATGCCTATTACGAGCGACAGGGACGCTATCAGCTCCAGCTCTACCCCGGAATTCGGCCTTTGCTGCAAACCCTGGAAAACGCCGGCCTGCGCCTTGGCATCGCTACGCTCAAGCGCGAAGCGTTTGCGAAAGAAATTTTGCGTGATTTGGCGCTGCAAGACAGGTTTGCCGTTGTTTGCGGCATGAATCCGCTAAGTACGCTCTCTAAAGCCGATGTGATTACGCGCTGCCTTGCCCTAACGCGCGAAAACGCCGAAGACGCCTTAATGATTGGAGACACGGTACACGACAGAGACGGAGCGGCGGCGGCCGGCACGGATTTTTTGGCGGTTACGTATGGCTACGGCTTTACAAACGACGCCTCTTTTTGCGCGCCGCGCGCGCAGGATCCCGCGGCTATTGCCCGGTGGCTTGGCCTGCAAAGCTAGCCTTGCGGTTTTTTGAATTTTGGATTATAATAGACGCACATCAGGGCTTTTCAAGCCAAGGAAAAAGGAGGTTTTAGCTATGACATCCGGTGCTACCATTCGTCTGGCGACGCTGGCCGACGCGCCTGCCTTACTGGCTATTTATGCGCCTTATGTGCAAAATACAGCGATTACCTTTGAATATGAGGTGCCGTCTCTGGAGGAATTTGAAGATCGCATGCGTCATACAATGACGCGCTACCCTTATTTGGTTGCGGAAGCAGACGGGACGGTGCTGGGCTACGCATACGCGAGCTCGTTTCATGAACGCGAGGCCTATGGCTGGGGCGCTGAAGTAACCATTTACGTGCGCCAGGATCAGCAGCGGCGTGGGCTGGGCCGGGCGCTGTACTCGGCGCTGGAGCGGGCGCTGACGCGGCAGGGCGTGCTGAGCGCGTATGCCTGCATTGCCTATACCAAGGCCGAGGATATTTACTTAACGAATAATAGCAGTGTGTTTCATGAACATCTGGGTTACCGCCTGGTGGGCCGTTTTAGAAAATGCGGCTATAAATTTAATCGGTGGTACGATATGGTCTGGATGGAAAAACAACTGGGGCCGCACAGCGTTTCGCCTGAGCCGGTGCGCAATTTCCCCGAGGTAGCCGATTCGTTTACTATTTAACTGCCTCATGCCATGACCGCAGGCTTTAGAAGGATTTTAAAAACAGGAAGAATTCTAATTTCTTCCTGTTTTTTTGCGTTTTCCTGATTCAGCGTTTGCTTACTGCTGCGCAGGGATAAATTACCCCTGTATGGATAAAAAGTTTGCGCAATGAGGAGATTGACTTACCTTTATGGCAATAAAAAAGAGCTACTGCAAAATCAATGATCCCCATTGATTTTGCAATAGCTCCTTGCGTTTAGCTTCTTTTATAGCCCTCTTCGCAATAAATGCAGCGATAGACTTTGTTTTCTTCGTCGCTGAGCTCGAAAATATGCGGCAGCTCCGGCTCGATGGAAGTAATGCAGCGCGGATTATGGCACTTAATAACATTCGTAATGCGCTTTGGCAAATGAATGGCGCGTTTTTCCACAATTTCCCCATTTTCAATCACGTTAATGGTAATGTTGGGGTCGATATAACCCAGCGCATCCAGATCGATGTTTTCCATGGGATCTTCGATCTTAATAATGTCCTTACGTCCGATTTTACCGCTGCGCGCATTTTGAATAATGGCCACGCAGCAATCCAGCTTGTCCAGCCGCAGATCGCGATAAATGGACATGGCGCAGCCGGCTTTAATATGATCCAGCACGATGCCCCGGTTAATCTTTCCTACATTTAGCATACCGCATCCTCCAATCCCAGCAGCGTCATGATCAGCGCCATGCGCGCATACATGCCGTATTGAACCTGTTTAAAATAAGCCGCCCGCGGATCGTCATCCACCTCAACCGCGATCTCGTTCACACGCGGCAGCGGGTGCAGCACCAGCATGTCTTCTTTAGCCAACTTCATTTTAGCGGCGTCCAGAATGTAGCTGTCTTTGAGGCGTATGTATTCTTCTTCGTTAAAGAAACGTTCTTTTTGAATACGGGTCATATACAGAATATCCAGCTCGGGCATAACCTCGTCCAGATTTTCTACTTCTTTAAAGGGTATGTTCTTTTGCTCCAGCACTTCCCGGCGAATATAGCTGGGAACTCGCAGCGCCTCCGGCGAAATCAGAACAAAGCGAATGCCCTCGTAGCGCGTGAGCGCGTTGATCAGCGAATGCACGGTGCGCCCAAATTTCAGGTCGCCGCAAAGGCCGATGGTCAGGTGGTCCAGCCGCCCTTTCAGCGAGCGAATGGTGAACAGATCGGTGAGCGTCTGCGACGGATGCTGATGCCCGCCGTCTCCCGCGTTAATCACCGGGATCTTCGATTTCGAAGCGGCCACCATGGGCGCGCCCTCTTTGGGGTGACGCATCGCGCAGATATCGGCAAAGCAAGAAATAACGCGAATGGTATCGCTCACGCTCTCGCCCTTGGAAACCGAGCTCGACTCTGCCGAATGAAACCCGAGCACCGAACCGCCTAGGCTGAGCATAGCTGCCTCAAAACTAAGCCTCGTGCGCGTGCTGGCCTCGTAAAACAGAGTTGCAATTTTCTTTCCGTCGCACACATGTGCATACTTTTCGGGATTATTTTTGATCGCTTCTGCCAAATCCAGAAGCTTGTCCCATTCCTCCAGAGAAAAATCCGTAGGACTCAAAAAATGCCGCAAAATCCATACCTCCGTTTGCTATGAAATTTTTATCATTGGACATTATACACTACTCCCACTCCAAAAGCAAGCCTAAAAGAAAGGCGCGCACTGTCGGGACAACTCCGACAGCGTGGGCTTTCTTTCTGAGCTTATTCCGTTATATCTTCTGTTTTGGTTGCCGCAATCAGCCGGTCAAAATCGCTCTGGTAGGTTCTATCTTGCAAAACACGGAACTTTTCAAACTTCTTCTCGGCAAAGGCTTTGGCGATGGCGGCGGTCACTTTGCCCTTGTCGCGCAAAATGTCTTCCTCGTTAAATTGTAAGAATGCATCGAGACGCTTGACCCAATCAGCCATATACATGACGTTGCCTCTGCGGGCCTGCCGTTCTGCATAATCCAGGTACATGGTTACATAGTGAAGTTTATTCTGTACCGTAGCGAAAAACTCCTTTGTGATCGGGCTGTCCACATCATAGTCGGCGCTGCACTGGGAATAGATGTCTGTGATTTTCTGGTAGAACCTTCACTCGCTGGCCCGAATGTCCCGAATGCGCTCCAGCTGTTCCTCGAAATAATCCTTGCCGAAAAAGTTCTCCGGGTCGCGCAGCCGCACATCATCCATTACATAACCCTTGATGATGAACTCCTTCAACACTCTGTTGGCCCAAATTCGGAACATCGTTGCCTTTTTGGAGTTTACGCGATACCCAACGGCAATAATGGCATCCAAATTATAATAATTTGTCTTGTATTGTTTTCCATCCGCCGCAGTAGTTTCCATTTTGGAAACAACTGCGTCCTCGCTCAGCTCACCGGACTCAAAAATGTTTTTCAAATGTTTGGAAATCGCTGCTTTCTGCACCTCAAACAGCTCTGCCATTTTCGCCTGTGTCAGCCATAGGTCTTCCTGGTACAGCAAGATTTCCACCCGCACTTCTCCGTTCTCGGTTTTATAAAAGAGAATCTCTCTGGTTTCGTATGGGGTGATTCCCGGTTCATTGGTCATTCTTTTTCACCTCCATTTGTCCTGCCTTTTATGCCAAAACCGATAAATACCGCTCGCCGGTATCGGGAAAAATAACCACCAGCGTCTTACCCTTGTTTTCCGGCCGTGCCGCTACCTTAAGCGCCGCGCAATAGGCCGCGCCGGAAGAAATGCCAACTAACAGTCCCTGCTCCTTGGCCAGACGCCTTGCCATAGCTATTGCCTCGTCGTCGCCCACTGTTACCACTTCGTCGTATACAGAAGGGTCTAGCGTATCCGGCACAAAATTAGCGCCAATGCCCTGAATTTTATGCGGACCCGCCTGCCCGCCCGACAGCAGCGGCGAGGCCGCCGGCTCCACGGCTATAGCGGTTATGGCCGCCGGCTCCACGGCTATAGCGGTTATCGCCGGGTTTTGCTCCTTCAGATACCGGCCCGCGCCCGACAGCGTGCCGCCGGTACCCACGGCCGCCACCAAAATGTCCACGTGTCCCTCGGTATCCTGCCAAATCTCCGGCCCCGTTGTCTCATAATGCGCCTGCGGATTGCTCTGGTTTTCAAACTGACCGGCAATCCAGCTTCCCGGCACCTTAGCCGCCAGCTCCTCCGCCTTCGCCACCGCTTCAGCCATACCGCCGTCTACCAGCACCAGCTCCGCGCCATACGCCATTAGCAGCTTACGCCGCTCTATACTCATACTACTTGGCATCGTTAAAATCACGTGATAGCCGCGTGGCGCGGCAAGAGCGGCCAGGGCTATGCCCGTGTTGCCGCTCGTGGGCTCAATAATCGTGGCGCCCGGTTTCAGCAGTCCCTGCGCCTCGGCGGCCTCCAGCATAAAGAGCGCCGCGCGGTCTTTCGCGCTGCCGGCCGGATTCATGCGCTCCAGCTTAGCCAGCACGCGGCATGGCGCGCCAGGCATGGCTAACAGCGGGGTATGGCCAATTAATTGTGTAATAGATTCGTAGATCATGGGAAGGCTCCTTTCACCGATTATAAATTTTGCTGCCGGCGGGAACCGAGTGGGTGAGCCACACGCTGCCGCCAATCACGCTATGGTCGCCGACAACGGTGCCGCCGCCGAGCACGGTAGCGCCAGCGTAAATAACAACATGATTACCCACGTCGGGGTGGCGCTTGCCGCCTTTAACAAGGCTGCCGTCTTCTTCTTGCTGAAAACTTTTCGCGCCGAGCGTTACCCCCTGGTAGAGTTTAACATGGTGGCCGATACGGCAGGTTTCGCCTATGACAACGCCGGTACCATGGTCAATAAAAAAGTGCGGACCAATATGCGCGCCGGGGTGAATATCGATGCCCGTAATCTGGTGGGCGTATTCGGTCATCATGCGGGGAATCAGCGGCAGGTTCAGTTCAAAGAGGCGGTGCGCCAAACGAAAAATACTAATCGCCTCAAAGGCGGGGTAGGCCAGCATTACCTCTTCCCGCGAACGCGCGGCGGGGTCGCCTTCATACGCCGCCTGAATATCGGTATCGAGAGTCTGGCTAATGAGCGGCAGCGACGCTATAAAGTCTTTGACAATCTGTTCCGACTCTTCCTGACATTTTTGGCATCGCTGGCCGGGCGTGGGGCACTCGGAGCGCAGCACGTCGCAGGCCATTTGATAGAGCAGCATAGCCGCTTCCTGCCAGTGCTGCGCTACAATAGCTTCCAGAAACTTTTCATCGGGCACGCCTTCATAATACACACTGGGATACATAGCCGTGCGCAGCAGGCGAATCAGCTCCTGCACGCGGCGCTTCATACCGTAGCCGCCGATGGGCGAGCGGTCTACCTGGTTATAGCGCATAAGCTGCTCCGCCCCCGCGGCCGCCTCTAGTTTCAACCATTCAGATAACATATATGCATCACTCCTATTCACAAAACACTTTAGCTGCATTATACAGTATATGAAATCTGAATGCAACGAACAACCGCTCGCTGCCCCTATGGCTCCTTAATTTATTCCGTTGCCGTGCTGCTGGCGTCACTGGCAGCGCTGTCCTCGCTGGTATCGCTGCTCTCGCTTTCACCCTCTTCCGCTTCGTAAATAATAATTTCCTGCTCGCCGTTATCGCCCGTTGTGACAATTACGGTGTCGCCTTCTTTCATATAATCCTCGGTTGTCGAGAGTAACCGAGAGGAAGAAACATAATAATATACCGCGTCCGTTTCCAGTTCAATTGTCTCGCTCTGCCCCGTCTCGGCCAGCTCCTCCAGATCCAGCGCCGCATAATCTGTAATATCGCCCGCGCTTTCATACAAATCCAGCTCCATCTGGCCGTCCGCAATGCTGGCAATTCTTCCAATCACATCCTCCGCTTCTACCTCGCTTTCCGCAGAAGAACTGCTAGACGCCGAGCTACTGGAGCTGGCCGCGCTCTGCGAATCTGTATCCGAACATCCGGCCATGAGACAAAAGAAAAAAATAAGCGATGTGGCAATCGTAAGCATTTTCAAATTTCGTTTCATAATAAACAAACCTCCTATAAATAAAAAATCTACCAGCAAGAGCCGCATCCCTCATGGGAGGCATCTCCTGCTACCAGCAGCACTTCATCCGGAAGAAGATTGTCCCGTTCCGTATATAACAGCGCATCCGCAATGGCGCCGCCAATCGTATACACCATAGAGGATCCCGCTATGCGGGCAAAACAGTTGCCGTCACTGTACTGCCCCAGTTCTATAGTGAAGCTAAGTAAATCTTCGGAGGTATCGCTGTCTTTATACTGGATGGTGGATACGCAGGCAGGGGTATCGAGTCCATACTGCGCCAATTCGTCCTCTTCCGCGTAATAATCGGCGCAGCTCAGCCAGGTGAGCATGGTGATCTGATCCATGAGGTCTTCGGTCAGTTCGGTATCGAGG
>CALWPV010000125.1 GCA_944383515.1 uncultured Clostridia bacterium | reverse complement strand
AAAACCCGCATGGCGCCGCCGCCCGGCAGCGATGCGTCTACAATAAGCATTTCTGGCCTTTGCTCCTGCCAGATTACCAGCGCTTCTTCGTCGCTGGCCGCTTCTAATACTTGATACCCTTCTAGTAATAGATACTCCCTAAACGACCCCCTATTCTTTTCATTTGGTGTTACTAAAAGAATTGTACTCATTATATTAACTGTTTAATCCTTCCTGTCTCCAGCTTGCCATGAGAAGAGGCAAGCTCTCTTCCATTGCCGATTCATCGGCTCCTTCCTCATACCAGTCTAATATAGTGTCTATACCCTGCTGCTCTGCCCAGTATTCTATAAAAGAACCCGCGTAAATGCAGTAAGCGGCATGGTAATTTTGCGCCTCTTCGCCGTCTGCCTGCTCGCTGATGCCGGCCAGCATATCGCCCAGCTCTTTAGCTTCCGCCAAGCTGCCGCTGGCAAATTTCTCGTCGGCCGCAAGCGCCTTGGCCATATCCGTTAGCGTTACATGGCTACCAGACGACTCTTCGCCTTCTTGCTGAGCCCATAAAGGCTGCAGCGCTTGCGCGTATGAATCGGCCAAGCTTTCTCCCATTTGCTGCGCGCCGTAGGCAGCTACGCCCTCGCGCAGAAAATCCGGTACATCCGTTCCTAATAAAGCCTGCACCATATAGTTAACGTATGGCTGCGGAATGGTATCGTAATAGTAAATATCGACCTCGCCGTCTCGAACCTGGCTGACTCCGTCGCCAGAGAGCAGACGGCACTGCACCTGCGTTTGCGCGGCCTGTCGGCCGGTTAAAAAGGTTTTGGCTTTCTCCAGTGCCTGCAGCAGCTGACTCGTCGCCCGATCGCGCTCGCCCTGATCGGCAAACGCCTGTTCATCCATTTCGATTACAAGGCCCTCTTCCTGCACGCGGTACACTCCATTTTCCTGCGTATACGTGTAATTTTTTGCTTCTTCCGTACTGTTACAGCCAAACAAAAAAATTGCCGTCATGAGTATCAGGATTGTTAGTCCTATTCGTTTCATAGTGATCCTCCCTTCTTTTTCAAGGTTTCTCACCCAGGTCATCCGCTTGGTACGAGAATACCAAACTTATGATATTATACCCCCGTTTCGCTTTTACCGCAATAGCCTACGCATCAAATAAATTTTGAAAATCCCTTGTGAAATTTCCATGTTTGGGGTATAATAGTTCAAAAGTTCAGAGAAACGATCACTGAATTTATGCTGACGAAAGGAGACACGATCCATGAATCACTTCGCAAAGAATGTATTAGAGAAGGAACAGATCAAAGAGTTAATGTCCAAAATCAAAGGGGAAGAGCGTAAAAAGAAATCTACCCTGATTTGGATCATTCTGGCCGCGGTTGCTGTATCGGCTGTTGTGGCTTTTCTGGTAGTTCGTTACTTCACCGAATATGATTGCTGCGATGATTGTGACTGTGATGACGATTTCGACTACCTTGACGACGAGGAAGACGACGAAATCGAGACTGCCGTTCAGGAAGAGGTCACGGCTGCTGCCGAACACGCGGCTGAAACCGTAACGGAATAATCCCTTTCTAGCCCAACGTAACATCACTGCATAAAAAGGAAATTCATTATGAAAGAACGCGTTCTACTACAGGGCGTTGTTTCTGAGGTTCTATTTCCTAACAAAGGAACGCTGATACCGACAGAAGATCAGCCCTCCCCTAGCGAGGCTGATTCATCTGCCGGTATTTTGTACGTAGAGCCTAAGAAACCGTACGGCCCTCTTGCCATTAAAAACGTTTTACCCGGCCAAACATGGCTGGTCAGCGCCCATAAAAACGGACGGCGCAGTCACGAAGCGCGCCCCATGCGTCTTTTACGGCGCGCGCCCTATGAGGTGCCGCCCCTTTGCCCTCACGCCGCGCTCTGCGGCGGTTGCTGCTACCAAACAGTTCCTTACCCGCTGCAGCTCAGTTTCAAACAGCAGCAGGTTCAAAAACTGCTAGCGCCCGTGCCCGACATCGCGGAGGCAAACTGGCTTCCCATTCAGCCCAGCCCCCTTACGGCGCTGTATCGCAATAAAATGGAATTTTCCTTTGGCGACAGCGAAAAAGGCGGCCCCCTTACCTTGGGCCAGCACCGGCGCGGCGCCTTTCACGACATTATCAGCGTGCCCCAGTGCCGGCTGGTGCATCCGGATATGCGCCGCATCCTTGCGGAAACCGAGAGCTTTTTCCGCGCCAGCGGGCTGCCGTACTACAGCACCCACACACATACAGGCGTGCTGCGCCACCTAGTTGTGCGCCGCAGCTTTGCCACCGGCGATCTGCTGCTCAACCTGGTTACCACGTCCGGCATAGCCGGAAAGGAGGCGCTGCTGACTGCCTTTACCGAAAAATTACTGAGCTTGCCGCTGGGAGGGCGCATTGGCGGTATTTTACATACGCTGAATGATTCGCCCGCGGATACGGTACAGGCCGACGCGCTGCAGGTGCTCTACGGCGAGCCTTCGCTGACCGAATCTTTGCTAGGCCTTTCGTTTAAGATTTTTCCATTTTCTTTTTTCCAGACGAATACGCTGGGCGCCGAGCGCCTATACCAGATTGTGCGCGATATGGCCGGCGACGTATCGAATCAAACGGTTTTTGATTTATACAGCGGAACGGGAACGATCGCGCAAATTATGGCGGCTGCGGGCGCGGCTACGGTGACCGGTATTGAAATTGTGGAAGAAGCCGTACAGGCCGCCCGGGAAAATGCGGCGCAAAACGGCCTTAAAAACTGCCATTTCATCGCCGGCGACGTGCTCGCTTATGTGGATACGCTCACGCAGGCGCCGGACTTAATTGTGCTGGATCCGCCGCGCGACGGCATTCACCCTAAGGCCCTGCCCAAAATTTTGGCCTTTGCCCCGGAGCGCTTTATTTACGTTTCTTGTAAGCCCACTTCCCTAGTGCGCGATTTGCCTGCCTTTGTGGAAGCCGGGTACTGCATTGAGACAATTCGCTGCTGCGACATGTTCCCGATGACGGGGCATGTGGAGACGGTGGTTCTGCTCGCTAAATAAAAAATCCTTTTTGTCCCAAGAGTCTGTGCTGAATCCTTCAGTACGGACTCTTTTTTGTCTTCTATAAACCAGCAATTTTGTCCTGATCAGGTATAAATCTCCCTTATTTTTCATTGCGCTCTATTCTTCTTTCATGCTACAATACCTTCATAGAATGGCTGCCAAAATCCTTTCGTAAACTAATCACTTCTTGGAGGATCGTCCTATGGAAATTCAAAACAATGTGCTCAAACACTATTTGCGAAACTGCTACTTTATCAATGGCACTGCCTATGCCGGAAAATCAACCATGTGCAAAATGCTTGCCGAAAAGTATGACATGATCCTTTGCGAAGAAAATTATAATATGGATATGATTTTGTCTGTTGCAACCCAAAAACAACAACCTAATATAAACTATTTTAATACCAAAACCAGCTGGCAGGCATACGTTAGCCGTACTCCCGACGAATACGAAGAATGGTACAACGGAAATGCGCGAGAAGTTGCTGATTTTGAAATCGCCGAGCTGATTTTGCGCTCAGCTAAAGGCAAAGTGATTGTCGATACCAATATTCCTTGCGACATTTTAAAAGAAATATCGGATTACCACCATGTCGCCATTATGCTGTCGCCGCCGTCTTTATCCGTGGAACAATTTTTCAACCGCGAAGACGAAGAAAAACAATTTTTACTTCAGGAAATTGCTAAATGTCCTGATCCAAAGCAAGCACTTCAAAATTTCAAAGCCTGTATCGCGAGAATAAATAGCCCAAAGTATTATGATCAATTTGCTGGCAGCGGTTTTTTTACCCTTGTAAGAACGGATGCCCAAACCGATACCCGCGATCAAGTGCTGGCAGCGCTAGCCGACCATTTCAGGTTGTCGTAAAACACTTACGCTTACTCTGTTCAAAATTATACATTTTTAAGGAGGATCCCCTATATCATGTATTCCGCTATGCCTAAACCCAAAATGATTCTGTTCGATTACGGCCGTACCTTAGCAGACGAAAAACCGTTTAACGGTATTGCCGGAACGAAGGCTATTTTGCAATACGCTACTACAAATACAAATAACCGAACTCCTGAGGAAGTTCAGGCAGCAGCAGATGCGCTAAACCAAGAGCTGGGCCGCTTCGATCCTCAGACGCAGCACCAGCTTTCACTGGAAATTCCCAGTTGGCCATTTAATCACTTTCTATATGAATCGTTGGGAATTGAATTATCGTTATCGCCTCAGGAAATCGAAACGATCTTCTGGGACGCTGCTTCTCCCGCGGTTCCTACCCCTGGTATAACGCATTTTCTTGACTTTTTATCGGAGCGGCAAATTCGAACCGGTGTGATCAGCAATATTTCTTATTGCGGAGAAGTAGTTGCCCACCGTATTCGCCACTTACTTCCCAATCACTCTTTTGAGTTCATAATTGCTTCCAGCGAATACCTGTTTCGCAAGCCAAGTCCTAAAATCTTTAATCTGGCTCTAACCAAAGCCAAACTTCTACCGGAGGAAGTCTGGTACGTTGGGGACCAATATCTGTGTGACGTAGTTGGCGCGCGAAACGCGGGACTGTTTCCAGTACTATATACAGGCGCTTCCTCCGCTACGCCTTTTCCATCTTTTCCCAAAGACGATGTATTAACGATTACTCATTGGAAAGAACTCCAAAACTATTTGTAATATCAGGAGAACAGAAACATGCGTTTACTCTTTGAACTCGATACCAAAGACTATAACCCCAACAGCGCTCGTTTGATTCGCCCTTCTGTACGGGCTATTATCATACAGAGCGGACGTATTGCCATGATTCATAGTTTGAAATACAATTACTACAAATTTCCTGGCGGCGGTATAGAAAATGGTGAAAATCATCTTCTTACTTTACTTCGCGAGGTGCGCGAAGAAGCCGGACTTATGGTAATTCCAGATTCGGTCAAAGCTTACGGCTATGTACACCGTCAGCAACTAGGGCGTCAGGGCAAGATATTTGTACAGGATAATTACTACTATTTTTGTCAGGTAGATCAAAAAACCGCCTCGCAAGAGCTAGATCCGTATGAATCCGAAGAACAGTTTACTCTTACATGGGTTCTTCCCGAACAAGCCATAGCCATAAACCAAAGTCCCCAGCATGGCCAGCGTTCTTATGATCCTCACTTTTTTATTATGACAGCGCGGGAGACTAAGGTATTACAGCTACTGCAAAGGGAAGCATATTTTGCATAAAAAATCTCCCATGCCTAGGCATAGGAGACTGTGCCGCGCGTCTATGCGTCTTTCCAAATAAAATTATGTTTAATGGATTCTCCGCCGTCAACCACAATACTCTGTCCGGTAGCAAAGGTATTGACTACCGTCAGAAAATAAGCCCACTGAGCAATTTCTTCGGGAGTCGCCCAGCGCTTTAACGGTGTTTCGTCCATAATCTGTGCCCAGAGCGCGGGATCTTCCATGACACATGAGTTCAGCGGCGTAAGTACGCCGCCCGGATCCAGACTATTACAGGTGGCGCCAAACACAGCTACCCGCATAGCCACATTTTTCGTATAGGCCATAACACCGCCCTTGCTGGCGCAATAAGCGGGAAATTCCGATCCCGTATGAGCGCTAGCCGAACCAATATTCAAAATAGAACGAATGTCCGGCTGCACGCCATAGCGCTCGGTGATATGCATGAGCGCCTTCAGGTTAATATCAATATCGTCTTCATTTTGCGTTCCGGCATTATTGATGAGAATATGAACGCCCGGAATCTCCGGAAGGCAGTTGTACTGCCGAATGTCTAATTGATAATGCGTATAGCTAGGGGAATCGATACTTGCTTTTTGGCGATCGATACCAATAACCACATGTTTTTTTTGTAAAAACAGCTCGGCGGTGGCTTTGCCAATTCCCTGCGAGCTCCCTGTAATCAATACTTTCACTATTCTTCTCCTTGTATATAAGCAAGATAGTCCTTCCCGACCTGTTGTTTTTTCCAGCGCATAACAGTTTTGTAGCCAAGGGGAGAAAATATTACTTCCATAATTAGCTCGGCCACAGCCCCGGTCAGCGCACAGGTGCTGCACTGCAGCAGCGTCCAATGAAATCCGTCCCAGAAGATCGGCGCAAAAATAACAAAAACAATCACCGCGAAAATGAAGTTATCTACAAATTGGCCGACAAAGGTGGATATATACGACCGGGCGGCATAAGCCACTTTGCTATCTGGATTTTGGCGGAAGATCCTGCCAATGCTTCCATTGAGCCCATTGTTCACGGCAGCTGAAACCAAAAAGGCAACCGTGCTTCCTAGTAAAATAAACCAGGTGCCTCCCAGAATTTCATTCAAAGCCGTATAATCGTCAGCAGAAGAAGGAATCACGCTGGCAATATAAAAAACCAATGAAACAAGCAGATTTACTGCTGTCGCGAAAAGAGCAATCATATTGGACGCCCTTGCGCCAAAATGTTTGGTAATTATATCCATACACAGAAAAGAGAGCCACGATATTAAAATACCGCCGTCTAAGGCAATCCAGCTGGTTTGCACAATTGTTTTGTTGGCTAACCAATTCATGCACACCACGCTCACTACAAACAGCGAAACGGCTGTAGCCGGAACGCAGCGTAGCAAAAGCGCGATCTCTTCTCTTTTCTGCTTGATTCCTCTGCATGCTAACGCATTTTCATTCCAAGTTGCATTTGGGGTATTCATTGTTTTCCTCCAGAAAATAAGTTTCAAAACGCGAACTACCTCCAAAGAGGAAAAAAGGCTTTGCCAATGCAAAGCCACGATTACTGCCCAATATTGAATAGTAGTCCTGGTTTTGTTTTACGACAGGATGGTACAAACGAACTGTCGGCCTCTACAAATGACGAATCTATTATACACGATCAGCTAAGAAAATGCAATTCTTTTTATGGAACTGTTAAAACGCCTATACATATACCGGATTGACTTTTTAACTACAAGAAGAGTAAAATATATTTAAACTATGCTCGGTAAGAAAGGGATTATTCATTATGATTCGTTTTGACGACTTAAAACTAACGGATACAGAGACGCTACTCTTCATACCAGAAGTGATCAAAAGCGCTGTGCTTCATGAATTTAAGAAATCGGGAATTCCGTATCAGAATATCAGCGCCTTCGATTTAGATTACCAAAAATATAAAACCATTTTAGAAAACACCGCGGCGCGGTTTACGCAGGCCGGTTGCCAGACTTCTTCGCACACCGTAGGAGCTATTCTGTCTAAAGCTTCCCCCGAAGATCTGTTTCAGAAATGCCTTCTTTTCTTTGGTGAAACCATAGATCCCGATTACAAAAAAATGCTAGACGAATGGCAAAGAAAATCTGACGAAAGCTATGAAAGAGACTATAAAAACTGGCTCCAGAAGGGAGAAATTCCCGTTCACACCAAGAACTAACACCCTAAGGGATTTCAACAAAGGAGATCGTATTTTTTATGAATTCGCTTAAAATTGCCATTTGCGACGACCAGCCGCAGGACCGCCAGTATCTTTCAGATCTTGTGCAGAAGTGGGCCTCTGCCTCCCACCGCCGCGTTTACGTGCAAACTTTTTCTTCCGCCGAGAACTTTTTATTTCAATACGCGCAGGAAAGCGATCTGTATATTTTGCTGCTCGATATTGAAATGCCGGCTATGGACGGCGTTTCTTTGGCCAAAAAAATTCGGCAGGAAAACGAAACCATGCAGATTATTTTCATTACAGGCTATGCGGACTACATGGCAGAAGGGTATGAAGTAGCGGCGCTCCACTACCTTATGAAGCCGGTATCTCCAGACAAGCTATACGCCGTTTTGGAGCGTGCGGTAAAAAAAGTGCAGAGTAACGAAACCGTATTATATATAACCAGCGGAGGTGAAATGCTGCGCATTCCCCTGCACACCATTCGCTACATTGACGTGCAGGGCAATTATTGTACCATTCATGCCGGAGAAAGTTACACGGTTAAAGAGACGCTCAGCGACTTAATGCAGCAGCTCGACGGACGATTTTTTCGTACCGGCCGCTCGGCTATTGTCAATTTAACGTATGTGCGCCGGGTTACGAAAACCGATGTTTATTTGGCAGACGGCGCCGTGCTTGCGCTGCCACGCAGCGCGTACCATAAAATCAATCAAGCACTCATAGAAATGGAGTAAGGCATATGGGGTGGTTAAGCCGAAAAATAGATAAACAGCTGGCGGCCTACCAGCGGGAGCTGATCGATATTCATTACCAGGAAGTGGATACCATGTACCGCCAAATCCGCGGCTGGCGCCATGACTACCGTAATCATATTCAGGTTATGAAGGCGCTGGCCGAGGGCGGCGATCTGGAAGGGCTAAGGCGCTACCTGGACGAGCTGGAAACGGATTTGTCCACCGTGGATACCGTGATTAAGACCGGCAATCCTATGGCCGACGCGATTATTAACAGTAAAATTTCGCTGGCGCGCGCTAAGGATATTCCCGTGACGATTGACGCGCATGTCCCTGTGAAGCTGAAAATGTCGGAACTGGATTTATGCTGCATTTTGGGCAATTTGTTTGATAATGCCATTGAAGCGAATCTGGCCCTGCCCGCGGGCGAGCGTATGATCCGGGTGTACATGGATATGAAGGGAACGCAGCTTTATATCTCGTTTACCAATTTTACCGCTTCGCGTAAAATGCAAAAGGTGGGCGGCCGTTTTAGATCGACCAAGGGCGAGGGACATGGATTTGGCCTCATCCGTATTGACAGCATTATTGACCGGCTGTACGGGTACGTAAGCCGAAATAGTGAGGACGGCGCTTTCACAACAGAAATTTTGATTCCGCAAATATAACCATTCATCCCCCAAACCATACAATTCGTCCCCCCAATGGTTTTGGGGATTTTTTTATGCTACAATGGGAGCATAGAAAAGGAGGCAATGTTAGCTATGAAAAAACGGCCCAAACCTATGTATCGTGTTACGCAAAATATCTTTTTCATGCTAAAACTGGCATGGACACATAGAAAAAGTGTGATTTTCTTCTGCTTACTGACCGCCCTACTTACTCTTGGAATTCACCTCATTCAGCTATATTTAGTACCCATAATTTTGCGTCAAGTAGAAATGGGGGCTCCTCTTCAATATGTCCTTACTTTGATTCTTCTTTTTACGCTTGCTCTTGTTGTAGCCAGAGTTCTTTTGTCTTATCTTTCTCAGGTTCAATTTCTTGGCCGGCTAGATGTACGCACGAAAATCTTCTTAAACTTAATGCAAAAAAAATGTACCACTTCATACCCCCATACACAAGATCCCGATTTTATGAAATTAGAGGAAGCCGCCATGGAAACTTGTGGAGGCGGCAACGCACAGGCCTCCGAAGCTATTTGGGAATCTCTCACTCAAATAGGGATTAACCTGGCAAGTTTCATTATATACCTATTAGTCCTTTCTAATCTAAATCCTCTGTTACTCTTTGTCATTTGTATTGCGGCTATCCTTAGTTATGGACTAAGCCGGCGCATTCAGCTTTGGGGCTATATCCATCGCAATGAAGAAGGAGAATATCTGCAAAAAATCAATTATCTATATAACCAATCCAAAAACAAAGCGTTAGCTAAAGACGTTCGTCTTTTCAATCTAGGCCCATGGATCTCCGAAATTTACACACAAACGCTTCGGTTATATGACGCTTTTATTCAGCGACAGGAACGAAAGTATTTTGCCATTTGTTTAACGGACACCGCTTTATACCTCATTCGTACCGGTACTGCCTACGGATACCTGTTATACATTACCCTAACGCAGCAACTGCCTGCTTCCGAGTTTCTTCTCTATTTCACCGCATTTAATGGCTTCGCCACCTGGATATCCAAACTTCTGGAAAACTACACACAGCTCTATCAGCAATCTTTGGAATTATGCAGTCTTCGGGAATATCTGAACACGCCGGAGCCCTTTCTTTTAGGAGGCGGGCGCAATATCCCCATAGCCACAACCTATGAACTTCGTTTAGAAAATATTACGTTTTCTTACCCTTCCAGCGCTACACCCATTTTTAAACATTTAAACCTAACGCTTCGCGCAGGCGAAAAATTGGCGATTGTTGGTCTCAATGGCGCCGGCAAAAGCACACTGGTAAAACTACTCTGTGGTCTTTACGATCCAGACGAGGGACGGGTCTTGTTAAATGGAATTGATATTCGTACTTTTAATCGTACCGAATACTATCGCCTTTTTTCCGCCGTCTTCCAAGATTTTTCTCTTTTGAATATTACGCTGGCTCAAACCGTAGCCCAATCGATTACCCATATTCAAGACACCAAGGTCGAAGACTGTCTGCAGGCAGTTGATCTCTGGAATGCAGTGCAGCAGCTGCCTCAAAAACTCCAGAGCATATTGGGAAAAGAAATATATGACGACGGAATTACTCTCTCTGGTGGTCAAACGCAGCGCCTCATGATGGCCCGTGCTCTGTACAAAGACGCTCCTTTTCTGTTTTTAGACGAGCCAACGGCTGCACTAGATCCTATAGCGGAAAGTGCCATTTATCAAGAATATCGACATATGACAAATGGAAAAACTTCACTTTTTATTTCCCACCGCTTGGCCTCTACTCGCTTTTGTGATCGCATTCTGTTTTTGCAGAATGGAACCATTATAGAAGAAGGGACTCATAACGATTTGTTGCAGCGCGGCGGTGCCTACGCCAAACTCTTTACCGTGCAAGCCCGTTATTATCAGGAAGGAGACGTAAGCCATGAAGCAACATACAAACCGTAACTCTCTGCGTGAAACTATACGATTGACGCTGCGTGTTTATCGATTATATAGCCAATACAGCCCTCATATTTTTCTTGTCATGTTTTTCTACGCGCTTTGCATAGCGCTCAGCCCTTATGTGACTATTTTTTGTTCCGCCCGCCTATTAGACGAGCTAGCTGGGCTGCGCCGCTTTGACACACTTATATTCTGGGCTGCCTCTGCTCTTGGCAGCGGCGTGCTGCTTATGCTGCTTTCCGGCGCGCTGCTTCGCCGACAGACCGCGTTAAAACGGCAGATTACGGTTACCTGTGACCGTATCATGGCCGATAAACTCTTTTCCATCAATTACGACGCCTTGGATCATGCGCATACCTATGATCTTTTTTCTCAAGTAGAACAAAATAGCCATTGGAATGTATGGGGAATGCCCAAGGCCATAATGGCTTTTCCCGATCTTATGCAGAGTATGATCGGTATTGTAGGTGCCATCGTACTTACGGTGAGTCTGTTCACACTGCCGGTACCGGCTACCGCTGGCGCCCTGATATTTCTGAATCACCCACTCTTTGTTTTACTTTTTCTGTTACTTCTTTTCTTGATCAGTTTAGCCTCTCCTCTTTGTCAAACAAAATCAAGTTCTTATTGGGTTAAAATCAGTGAAGAAGTTAAGTTTTCCAATCGTTTTTTCTCCTCTTTTTTCCTTTATTCTGATCAGGCATCCAACGCTACCGATATCCGCATATATCATCAAGCCCCCATAATTATGCACTACCTTTCTCAAGATCTGATACAAGCAGAGCGTCCCTATGTGAAAGGTCCCATAGGTATCTGGGCTGCCATTGGCTCTGGAATCAGCGCTGCTTTAACCGGACTAATCTATGTATTCGTTGTCATAAAGGCCTTAGCTGGTGCGTTTGGTATAGGGGCTATCACGCAATATATAGGAGCTCTCTCAGCTCTAACCACAAACATTGGCTTACTTTTCCAAACCATGGGAGAATTAAAAAATAATGCTCCCTTTTTGCATACCGTCTTTGAACTTTTACAGGTTCCTAACTACCTCTATCAGGGATCTTTAACCACAGAAAAACGTTTAGATCGCCAATATCCGGTTGAGTTTCGTAATGTCTCTTTCCGCTATCCCGATTCCGATACCTGGACGCTGCGCCATGTTAATGTAACATTCAATATTGGCAAACGCATGGCCATTGTTGGCGAAAACGGCAGCGGTAAGAGTACTTTTATTAAACTTCTCTGCCGCCTCTACGATCCGCAGGAAGGCCAGATTTTACTCAATGGCATTGATATTCGCAAATATGAATATCGTGATTATATCAATCTCTTTTCCATTGTATTCCAGGACTTTCAGCTGCTGGCTCAGCCCCTGGGCGCTAATGTTGCCTCCTCCTGCCAGTATTCGGAACCCAGGGTAATCCAGGCCCTTACCGATGCCGGCTTCGCCGACAGGCTTGCCACCTTGCCACAGGGGCTGCATACCATGCTCTATCGCGACTTTGCCGAAGACGGCGTAACTCTGTCCGGCGGCGAGGCCCAGAAAATTGCTATTGCCAGAGCGCTGTATAAAGACGCGCCTTTTATTATTCTCGACGAGCCTACGGCTGCCCTCGACCCCATAGCTGAAGCTGAAATCTATAGCAAATTTAATGAAATTGTCGGCGACAAAACCGCCATTTTCATTAGCCACCGCCTCTCCTCTTGCAAGTTCTGCGACGAAATCACCGTGTTTCAGGGCGGCAGCATAGTGCAGCACGGTACGCATGAACAGCTGCTGCGCGACGAAAGCGGACAGTACGCCAAGCTGTGGAACGCGCAGGCCCAGTATTATGTTTAGCAGGTACCTATAATTAAATCCGGACAAGGTTCCTTCCTAGCTCCCTGTCCGGATTCAGTTTTTACTGCGGACTCCGCGTTTCGCCACAGCTGCAATACTGGTAGTCTACGTATTCTTCATACCAGCCCTGATCTTTTTCATGCGTGACCGCAGGTATGGTTTTGGTTCTATTGACATAGTTACCCATATAACCATTTTTTATAAGATCTGCAAGCATACTCTTAAAATCGTCCATGGTATACCCGTTTTCAAACCAATAAATCTCTCCATTGCTAATCCATGTGCCGTCTGCTTGCTCTGTATAAAGCTGCGCTCCATACACCGTTTGCTCCGGCGTATCAACCACCGTTACCCAGTTAGAAACCCAGCGCTGTGCATAATGATTTTGCCAAACATGCGTATGTACCGGTTCCTCTGCCTCTGCCGAATTCGAAGCGGCTGGTAGCGTTTCTTCCTGGCCGCCCGCCGGCTGCTCCGCTGCTTCCGGCGTCGAGGCTGGCTCTTCCTCTATATCGGCACCGGGGCTGCTGCTCTCTGTCTCCTCGGTTAAAGCAGTCACGCTCTCTGTTTGCGCCTCTGGCGCGCTTTGCTCTTCTGGCGATTCCTCTGAAATAACAATCGACTCTTCCGGTTTTGCAGCATTTTCTTTTTGAATTGCAGACGATTCCCTCCGGCTCTGCTCACGCTCTGCCGATGTGACTACGCTGCTTTCGTTCTCCTCTGTCGCCGTAGCGCTGCGTCCTGTCAGTACGACTATAAGAATCAATACAATCAATATAATGATTCCCAGCGCCACGCTCTGTGACTTATGCTCCCTAATCCATTCTGTCATAGTAAATCAAGCCCTCTTTCCCAAGCAACAATTAGTTTATTATTTACCATTTATTATAACTCTCTTTTCTAATTTAACAAGACTCGTAAAAAAACCAAATGTATTTTTCCCTCTTGACACATCGGCCTTTCTTCTGTTATACTCCTTACCATCGACAAAAGCTTAGATAAGAAAGAGTAATGCAGCGAGACCTTCCGACAGAGAGCTGCCGGCCGGTGAGAGGCGCGGGAAGACGCAGCATGAATACATCTTGGAGCTGCGCACCGAACGCCTCTGCGTCAGTAGGCTGCGACGGATGCCCCGTTATAGGCCGGTAGCTTATCGCCCTGCGCTTTTCAGCCCGGTGGCCGTAGGCTCAGCCATAAGACACGCTTGCCCTACAGGTCTTTTCTGCGGCAACCGTGTAAACCTAAGGTGGTACCACGAGTCAGGCTCGTCCTTTGGATAGGACGAGTCTTTTTTATTTCTGTTAGCCGGCGGATCCGGAGCCTCCGGCAGCGCACCAACATTAGAAATGAAGGATAATGTAAAAAATCCGCTCGAAAAGGAGAAAAACTATGTTTTTTCGTATTGAACCACAAATTTTTGAGGCCGCTCCCGGCCTGTACACCGGCATCGTTGCCGCCTGGAATGTAGATAATGAAACGCCCCAACCCGCCGTGCGCCAGCTGCTGCAAACCGAAGTCGAACGCGTGGCCGCGCAGCCTGCCGGCGAAACCCTTTTTGCTCCTTACCACATAGCCCTCACGGCTCTTGGCGTTAATCCACACCGTTACCCCTGCTCTATTTGCGCCATGGAAAAACGCATCGCCTCGCAGCACAGCTTCCCTTCCATCAGCCCCGTGGTTGACCTTGGCAACTATATTTCGCTGCGCTTTCACATACCCGTGGGCGTACACGACATCGATACTTTAAACGGCGACCTAGTGGTACGCCTGGCCACCCAGACCGATTGTACGGCCCCCGAAAACGCCCAGCCCGCTGATCCGCCGCGCCCCGGCGAACCCGTATACGCCACCGGCTCCTCCATTCGTACCCGCCGCTTCCTCTGGCGCCAAACCAGCGCCGGACGCGTCATCGCCGCCTCCCGCAACTTTTTATTTCCTATTGACGGCTTTTTTGAAAACCGCGAGGCGGTAAACGCGGCGGTTTCCGAGCTTTGCCGGTGCCTTACGGAGCTGTTTCATGTTACGCCAACCCATGGCGTCCTCACGAGCGAAAATACCGAATTTCGCTTCGGCTCGCTCACCGAAGAAGAGCAAGAAGTCGAAGATCAAATCGCCATGATGCTGAAGGGCGCCGCGCAGCACACGGAAATTTCTGAAATCCGTCGTAAATTCTGGCAGGCCCGCAAAGAAAACCGTCCGCTGCGCGTTAAATTAGGGCTCGACCCCTCGGCCCCCGATATTCACCTAGGACATTCCGTGGTGCTGCGCAAAATTCGCCAGCTCCAGGATATGGGGCACGAAGCCGTTATTATTATCGGTGATTTTACCGGACGCATCGGCGACCCCACCGGAAAGTCAAAAACCAGAAAAGCCCTCACAGAGGCGCAGGTACAGGAAAATGCCAAAACCTATATGGAGCAGATTTTTAAAATTATTGACCCGAATAAAACCAAGGTTTGCTTCAACAGTGAATGGCTAAGTAAGCTCAATTTCGGAGACGTGATTACGCTGGCTTCTAAGGTAACCGTAGCCCGCATGCTCGAGCGCGACGACTTCCAAAACCGTTACCAAAACCATTTGCCTCTTTCGCTGCATGAATTTTTCTACCCTCTCATGCAGGCCTACGACTCCGTGGTTACGCATACCGATATTGAACTGGGCGGTACCGATCAAACCTTTAATATTCTCATGGGACGCAGCATACAGCGTGATTATGGCCAAGAGCCCCAGCTGACCTTGCTAATGCCTCTTCTGGAGGGGCTGGACGGCGTAGAAAAAATGAGCAAAAGTCTGGGAAACTATATTGGGGTTAGCGAAAGCGCTCCTGTTATTTACGAAAAAGCCATGAAAATTCCGGATGCGCTGATTCTTCGTTACTTCACCCTATGCACCGATTTTTCACCGGCCGAAATTAAACGGATCGAAGATCGCCTTAAGGCTGGCGCCAACCCGCGGGATGTCAAAATGCAGCTGGCCCATGAACTAACCCGGCTGTATGCGGGCGCGCAGGCGGCCGATGAAGCCCAGGCCCGCTTCAAGGCCGTATTTCAACAGAGCCAGGTGCCCGACGACGCTCCGCAGATCGATCTCTCGCTTGCCGGCGCCGCTCCGCTGCCACTGCAGCTGATCGACGCTTTGCTGGCCGCTGGCACCTACCGCTCCAAAAGCGAAATTCGCCGTTTGTTCGCGCAGGGCGCGGCGCTGCTAGATAACGAAAAACTGATAAGCCCCGACGAAATGCCGCAGAAGGCCGGCGCCTATGTGCTGCGTCTTGGAAAAAGCAAATTTTTTAAACTTGTCATTCAGTAAAATTTTGCTTGACCTAAAGTCAGCTTTAGGTTGTATGCTTACACTATCTTTTAAAAAAAGGAGCTGACAAGTATGCAGTATCGTAAACTTCCCAGAGGTAATGAGTCGATCAGCGTGATTGGCTTTGGCGGCTCTGGTATTCATCAGGCTGGCGAAAAAGAGGGGGCGGCCACCATTGCGCGGGCGCTGGAGCATGGCATTAACTACTTTGACATGGCTATGTCTGAAGCCTGTGCCTTTTCGTATTACCGCCCGGCCCTTTCCGGCATGCGCGATAAAGCGTATTTACAAGTACATTTTGGAGCAGATTATTCTTCAGGAAAATATGGCTGGACTACTAATCCCGCGGCAATTGCTCGCGGCGTTTCGTGGGTGCTGGAGCAGCTGGGCACGGACTATATTGATTTTGGTATGGTACACTGCATTGACGAGCTGTCGGACCTGCAGCAGTACTGTGAAGGCGGCGCGCTGGATTATATTCAAACGCTGAAAAAGCAGGGCGTGGTGCGTCATATTGGCCTCTCTTCCCATACGCCGGCCGTAGTCCATGCCATGCTGGATACCGGACTGATCGATGTGGTTATGTTCAGCATTAACCCCGCATACGACTACCAAAAAGGAAGCTACGGTATTGGCAGCGTGGAGGACCGCTTAGCGCTGTATCAGCGCTGTGAAAAGGAGCAAGTAGGCATTACTGTTATGAAGCCGTTTGGCGGCGGCCAGCTGCTGGATAGCGCGCTGTCCCCGTTTGGCCAGGCATTAACCAAAACGCAATGTATTCAGTACGCTCTAGACACGCCTGGGGTTCTCAATGTGCTGCCCGGTTTCCGTGGTCTAGACGATTTAAACGAGGTACTTCCCTATTTGACGGCCACCCCGGAAGAACGGGATTACTCTGTAATCGGAACGTTTACGCCCGCGCAGGCGCAGGGCCGCTGCGTCTATTGCAGCCACTGCCACCCCTGCCCGGCTGGTCTGGACATTGCCACAATCAATAAATATTACGATCTAGCCAAAATCGGCGACGAACTGGCCGCCGACCACTACCGCCATTTGGAGCGCCACGCCAGCGACTGTGTGCAGTGCGGACACTGCAATCGGCGCTGCCCCTTCCATGTAGATCAAATGGCGCGTATGAACGAAATTGCCGCCTACTTTGGCATTTAAAAAAGGAGATTCCCATGCCTTATATTCTTGGTCCTCATATTTCTACCGCTAAGGGTCTGCATAAAGCCGCGGAAACCGCCGTATCCATTGGCGCTAATACGTTTCAGTTTTTCAGCCGCAACCCGCGCGGCAGCGCCTACCGCGATTTTCCGCCGGACGAAATTGCGGCGCTAAACCAGATCATGCGGCAGCACCGCTTCGGGCCGCTGCTTGCCCATGCGCCCTATACGCTGAATTTGGCCAGCGCGCAGGATCGCGCCTACGAATTTGCCTGCCAAACCATTTTTGAAGATATCCGGCGTATGGACGCCATAGGCGTCACTATGCTGGTATTGCACCCCGGGAGCCACACCGGTCTGGGAACAGAAAAAGGGATTGCAAAAATTGTCGCCGGTTTGACTCCGGCCCTGACAGGGCCGGAGTCTCTGACGGTGCTGCTAGAAACCATGTCGGGCAAAGGAACGGAGATTGGCTATCGTTTTGAGGAGCTCGCCGCCATTTTGCGCGCCTGCGGCGCTTCCTCGCGGCTGGGCATTTGCCTAGATACCTGCCATGTGTTTGCGGCGGGATATGACATTGCGCGCGATCTGGACGCGGTGCTTTTGGAGTTTGACCGCGTGCTGGGGCTGGAGCGGCTTTGGGCGATTCATTTGAATGACAGCTTGATGCCGCTTGGCTCGCGCAAAGACCGTCACGCGCCGATTGGCCAGGGACAGATTGGCATGGAGGCTCTGCTGGCAGTGATGCGTCACCCGGCGCTTTCACATTTGCCGTTTTATTTGGAGACGCCGCTTTCGGATCAGGAACACGGGGTGGAAATAGCACAAATTTTGGCAGCTGTATGAGACTGTCTCGCATTGCGAGGCAGTTTTTTTATGAACTTTTTGTAAACCTCGAAAAAACGCCTTTTTTGTACGATAGTTATGAGTAGAAGGGACGCTATCCCGATTCGCGCAAACACTTTACCGACCGCTTGGAGGCGGTGTGGTCTAAGTCTGAAATGATGATCGCGAATGAGTTAAACCGCCACCACCTGCGCTATGACTTTGACTGGCGGGGCTGTATGTGAATGAGCGGCTGATCGTGACGTATGAAGATAATGGCACGGTGAATCTGGACAATGTGCGGTTATTTATTCGGTCCAAGCCGTTTCAGAAAGTGAAGCCGGACGGGGATAAGGACGCGGCGACCGGACAGCCGATGCCGAACCAGAAACCGGGCGGGCAGGGATAAGATGCACCCGGGACGGAGCTAAGGAAGGGAGCGAGAAGGAAGGGATTCCAGGGGAGGTCCGTCCCCATGATACGGGGTCTCCCTGTTTAGACGATAAGTTTGGCGCCGATTAGGGATAATGTGAGGGCAGAACTGTCCCTGTTCGCGCCAGATAATTAGCAGGGCAGGGATAACAGCGGCTCTTTCCGCCCCTGCCGAGTCAGATATATAACCGAATAAAGAGACGTTCTATTGCTATGCTGCCAGATATTCTTTTGGACAGGGACAAATTGCGTCGCTATTATCCCTGCGCTGCATTTTTCATTTGCAATATAGGGACACAGCCCGAACCCATTATCCCCGTGCGTCCAAATAATTAGCCGAAGAAAGAGAGATAACGTCCCCTCCGCCTCCCCTTTGCGTAAATTATCCCGCTGCGCGGGGATAATTATACATCGCTTTATCTCATACACCGCCACCACAAATAACGACACTTCCGAAACACCAGCAGCATCTTGACCTTCCTACGTATTCGCGATATAATAAGAATACTTTAAAAACTACTTTAGCAAGGAGAGAAGAAAGAATGAAATATGATTTTACATCGATTCTAGACCGCCGCGGCAAGGATGCGACTGCAGTAGACGCTCTGGGCAACGGCTTTGCTCCGGGAGCTCCTAAAGAGGGCTTTGACGCAATCCCCATGTGGGTAGCCGACATGAACTTTCCCGTTCTTCCCACAATCACGCAAGCTATTGCCAAACGCTTAGAATCTCCCACCTTTGGCTATTTTGCTCCTCGTCCGGAATATTACGATTCTATTATTCGCTGGCAGGAAAAGCGGAACGGCGTTACTGGTCTTACCCCTGAATGCATTGGTTACGAAAACGGTGTATTAGGCGGCGTAGTTTCAGCTTTAATGGCCTTTGCCGCACCGGGCGACAGCGTTCTATTACATAGCCCCACCTACATTGGTTTTACCGGCAGCATTACCAATGCCGGATACCGTATTGTACATAGCCCGTTAAAGCAGGATGAAAACGGCGTATGGCGCATGGACTATGAAGATATGGATGCCAAATTAAAGCAAAACAAAATTCATGTAGCCGTAATGTGTAACCCGCACAATCCCTGCGGTCGTGTCTGGGAACGCTGGGAATTAGAAAAAGCAATGGAAGTTTACAAAGCCAACGACTGCCTGGTTATCTCTGACGAGATCTGGTCCGATATTATTTTAACCGGTCACAAGCATACGCCCACGCAATCGGTCAGCGAAGACGCCAAAAATCGTACGGTGGCCATGTATGCTCCCAGCAAAACCTTTAACTTAGCAGGTCTTATTGGCAGCTACCACATTATTTACAACCCGTACCTGAGAGACCGTGTACTGGCCCAAAGCTCCAAATGCCATTATAATTCTATGAATGTTCTCTCTATGTATGCTTTAATTGGCGCCTACCAGCCTGAAGGCTACGAATGGGTTGACGAGCTTTGCCAGGTCATTACCGGCAATGTAGACTTCGCTTATAACTATATTAAGGAACATTTCGACGGCATTACGCTTACCAAGCCCGAAGGCACTTACATGCTCTTCCTCGACTGCTCTGCGTGGTGCGAAAAACATGGCAAAACCCTTGACGAACTCTTGCAAGCCGGCTGGGATGTCGGCGTAGCTTGGCAAGACGGCCGCCCCTTCCACGGCGAATGCGCCATTCGTATGAACCTAGCTTTGCCGTTAAGCCGTGTTCAAGAAGCCTTCCATCGTCTAGATCAGTATGTCATAAACGCTTAATAAAAAAGCCGGAAGAAATGCCCTAACTGGAATTTCTTCCGGCTTTTTATTATGCCGTTTTCTCGGCCGCTACCCGCCGATCTAGTTTTCTCTTGACTACAATATAACAGATAATATGAACCGCCGCCGTAATAACCCATGATACCGGATACGATATGTATAAACAGCGCAGCGTCGGATCCATACGAAATATAGTAAAAATCCACAGCACCCGAAGACCGCAGGCGCCGGTAAGCGATACAATCATAGGCATAATAGAATAGCCCATACCGCGCAAGCTGCCCACCATAACATCCATAATACCACAAGTGAAATAGGTGGTACAAATAATAGACATACGGATAATACCATACTCAATCACTTCCTGTGAGGAAGAATAGATACTCAACAGCTGATGGTCAAACAACAGGGCAAGCATACCAAGCACAAAACCCGTAATCGTTACTAAAATCACACTGGTAACTGTGATATGATTGATTCGTTTATATTCTTTCGCCCCCATGTTCTGGCTGGTAAAATTCAACGAGGTCTGATAAAAAGAATTCATGGCTACATAAATGAAGCCTTCTATATTGGAGGCCGCTGTATTACCCGCCATGGCCACAGAGCCAAACGAGTTAACAGAAGACTGAATCAGCACGTTGGAAATAGAGAAAACCGCGCCTTGCAAACCCGCCGGCAGGCCAATGCGGATCATGCTAATCAGCTTATCTTTAAAAATATGAAGCTTTTTCAGCTCCACTTTGCACATGCCGTCCAGCCGCATTAAACAAATGAGCACCAGACCGGCTGAAATCACCTGCGAAATTACCGTTGCCGTAGCAACGCCGTCTACATCCATGCCGCAGACAAGCACGAAAAACAAATTCAAAACCACGTTAACGACACCGGCAATAAATAAGAAGTATAATGGCCGCTTCGTATCGCCAATCGACCGAAGAATCGCCGAACCAAAGTTATACAGCATGGTAGCCGGCATACCGACAAAGTATATGCGCATATACAGCGTAGCCATGTCTAATACGTCGTCCGGCGTACCCATAAGCGACAGCAGGGGCCGGGATAAAAAGAACCCAATGAAAATGAGCAGCACACCGCTGACCAAGGCCACCAAAATAGAAGTGTGCACAGTTTCGCTGGTGTTTTCAAAATCCCGCGCCCCTAAATACCGGGCAACCAGTACATTGGCGCCAATCGACACGCCCACGAAAACATTGATCAGCAAATTGATCAGTGCCGAGGTTGACCCCACTGCCGCCAAAGCAGCGCTACCGGCAAACCGCCCCACCACTACAACGTCCGCCGCGTTAAACAATAGCTGCAAAATACTAGATAGCATAAGCGGAAACGCGAACATCAGCATTTTCCCCAGTATGGGGCCATGCACCATATCAATTTCGTACGAATTTTTCTTCATTTCAATCTCCCTATGTCTTGAAAAAGTAGAATAAAACCATTATAATAATCGCGTGTCTGTTTTGCAAGCATTATTTAAAAAGAATGCAAAAAATATGTAAAATCTAATTTTACTCAAACGGTAAGGAGGCCATACAGTCATGCTGCCTACCAGCGTTATGTTTCAGAAAATCAACGATTTTGCCAGCGCGCATCCGGATATTTTAGCCGCCTATTTAAACGGCTCTCGCACCAATCCCAGCGCGCCTCGCGATCTGTACCAAGATTACGACCTTGTTTATGTAACCGCCGATATCCAGCGCTATATTCACGACAAAAGCTGGATTTCCTATTTTGGCGAAATTGCAGTCATGCAAGAACCAGACTGCTCCGAGCTTTTTCCGTCAGAACGCGATCCCTCCCTGGCATACGCCTTTTTAATGCAATTTCAAAATGGGGATCGCATCGATCTCACCTTCCAGCATCCGGATCTGGCCAAAACAGCCTGCCTGGAGGATCGCCTCACCGTACTCCTCTTTGACAAAGCCGGCGTGCTGCCGCCCATTCCCTCCGCTACCGATGAAACTCACTGGATAAAGCGCCCCACGCAGCAGCATTTCACGGCCCGCTGCAACGAATTCTGGTGGGTGGCCCCCTATGTGGCCAAAGGGCTGGCCCGTAACGAGCTGCTCTACGCCAGCGACATGCTCACGCAGGTTCGCGGCGAGCTTCTCACCATGCTCTCCTATCTGGCCGCCTCCGAGCACGGCTTCACCATCAGCACCGGAAAATCTTTCAAATATTTGCCAGGCTATCTCTCTGACAGCTGGATGCAGCCTCTTGCAGAGACCTTCGCTCCCCTCGAGCAGGAAGCCCTCTGGAACGCCCTCTTTTCTACCTGCCACCTCATGAGCCGCGCCGCGCGCGCCGTCTCTCAGGCCCTCAGCTTCACCTACAACGTGCAGGAAGAAAAAGGCAGCCTGCAGCATATGGAAAACGTCCGTTACGGCCGCTATCACTTGGAGGAAACGCCATGACCGATTACTCGCTTTTACTCCGGCAGCTTCAAGCCCTCACGGAAAACGAGCGGGCCCTGCTCCCCAATCTGGCCAATGCCAGCGCTCTGCTCTACCACAGCCTCCCTCGCCTCAACTGGGCCGGCTTTTATTTAACCAGCGGGCAGCAGCTCGTACTGGGCCCCTTTCAGGGCCAGCCCGCCTGCATTCGCATTCCCTGGGGCAAGGGCGTATGCGGCACGGCCGCCAAAACAGACCGCGTGCAGCGCATTGCCAATGTGCACGAGTTTCCGGGCCACATTGCCTGCGACAGCGCTTCTCAATCTGAAATTGTGATTCCCATTCACGCCGACCACCAGGTTGTGGGTGTTTTGGATATAGACAGTCCTATTTTAAACCGGTTTAACCCGGAAGATGAAGCAGGGCTTGTGCAGCTGGTTCTGCATTTGGAATCAGCGTGTGATTTTACTCAGTTTATATAAGGAGGTAGTGTGAAAAATCAGCTCGAATAGCTGATTTTTCACACGGCTATTTGTGCCGAAGCGCCACAAATAGTTTTTTTCGCAGGCGCAAATTTCAAATTTGCGCCGCGATCTCCGCGCTAAAGCGCTTCGGAATGGAGGATTAACATGATTCGTACAGCTATTTATGGGTATGGTAATTTAGGACGCGGCGTAGAATATGCCTTAAGCCAAACTCCTGATATGGAGCTTACCGCCGTATTTACCCGCCGCGATCCGGCCAGCCTAGAAATTCACAGCGACGCGCCCGTTTACCATATTGACCGCGCGCTTAGCATGACAAACGATATTGATGTAATGATTTTGTGCGGCGGCAGCGCTACCGATCTGCCCGAGCAAACGCCGGCCATGGCCGCTTTGTTTAATGTTGTCGATAGCTTCGATACCCATGCGCATATTCCGCAGCATTTCGCCGCCGTTAACGAAGCGGCGCAAAAAAGCGGTAAGGTTGCCATTATTTCTGTAGGCTGGGATCCGGGTATGTTTTCAGTAAATCGCCTCTACGCCAGCTCTATTTTGCCGCAGGGACAGTTCTATACCTTCTGGGGCAAGGGCGTAAGTCAGGGACATTCCGACGCCATCCGGCGTATTCCCGGCGTCAAAGACGCCAGACAATATACGATTCCCGTAGAAAGCGCGCTAGAGGCAGTACGCAGCGGCTCTCACCCCGAGCTGACAACGCGTCAGAAACATACGCGTGAGTGCTTCGTCGTTGCCGAAGAAGGCGCCGATCTGGCCGCCATTGAAAAAGCCATTGTGACCATGCCTAACTATTTTGACGAATACGACACGACCGTACACTTTATTTCCGAAGAAGAACTCAAACGCGACCATGCCGGTATCCCTCATGGCGGATTTGTCATTCATACCGGTAAAACCGGCTGGAACAGCGAGCATAACCATGTGATTGAATACAGCTTAAAACTAGACTCCAATCCCGAATTCACCTCTTCGGTACTGGTGGCCTATGCCCGCGCGGCCTATCGCCTGCAGCAAGAGGGCCAGAAAGGCTGCAAAACCGTATTCGACATTGCTCCTGCTTACCTAAGCCCGCTGCCCGCGGACGAGCTGCGTGCTCATCTGCTGTAATCCATGAGAAAAACCGAGAATTTTGTAACGCATCTGCCGGATCAACACGGAGCGCTGCTGCTGGTCTGCGGCATTATTCGCGAGCATCACGGCAATATACTGCGTCTCAGCTATAACAAGGCGGTCGATCTTCACACCACCTTTTTAGAAGTGCGCGGCGAAGAAGAAGATCTTCGCCGCATTCGTCTCGCTTTAGAAGAAATCGGTTATTTGGAGAATTCACTCCCTTCTTCCCAGGTGATTATGCTGCAGGTTCACCACGCCTCCGGTCCGGGAACCATTTACCCGATTTTGCAGATTCTCGATCGATATCAGGTAAATATTTCCTATATCAACAGCTATGAACTGGCTCCCGATCAAGACGCGGTGCTGCGACTTGGTATTTTAATCGAAGATCCGCAGACCATCGGTCAAATTCTAAACGAGATCAGCGCCTACTACCCGGTTGAAATTGAAGAGTACGATCCGCTGGAAACGCCGCTGGATAATACGGTTTTTTATATTCGTATGGCAGCGCGTATGCAGCAGCTTTTCCATTTGTCGAATGAAAAAACCATTGAATTTATGAGCGAAGCTAATCGGGTGCTCCAAATGCTGCAAGAGCGCGGCGAAAACCCGCAAACTGTATTTGAGCATATTTTAACCTTTGCGGAAAAACTGGCCCGCTATCGCGGCGCTCATTTTAAACCGTTTATTACCCATTACCAGCTTACTGCGCAGACCAAACTGCATGTGATTGAACCGCCTCTGGGCAGTAATACATATATTCTTGAATACCAAAATGAACTGCTGCTCATAGATACCGGCTTTGCACTCTATGCCGAAGAAATGATGCAGGTACTTCACGCACTGTTTCCGGACTTTGACCAGCGAAAGAAAACCCTCATGATTACGCATGCCGATGTCGATCACTGCGGCCTTTTATCGGTTATTGACGACGCACGCATTGTGTTAAATCAAAAAAGCGCGCAGGGGCTCATTCGTCAGCTAGACGGCCGCGCCGACTTTCGCGAAAAAAACGTCTTTCATTTAGGCTACAGCCGCCTAAGCCGTATCTTTTCCTGTTATCAGCCCCCTAATCCGGATCGCTTTGTCATTTTTGGCGCCGACGCGCCGGATGAGCATGAAGAGCTCCTTTTAATTCATACCTTTACCTTTGGGGATTTATCGTTTGAGGTATATGAAGGAAGCGGCGGCCATTTGTATGGTGAAATGATCTATGTTTGCCGCGAGCCGCGTCTGGCGTTTACGGGCGATGTCTATTTAAATGTGAAGGGATTTTCGGATCGGCTTAAGGACTTTTTGGCGCTGGCGCCGTATATGATGACGTCGGTCGATGTGGATCCGGAGCGGGCGCGCCGTACGCGCTCACAGGTGACGCAGCTGTTACAGGCGCTGGGCCCCGGTACGCTGATTGGTACCGGCCATGGCGCCGTGGAAATGCAGTCTAATCTGCAAAAATAAAAAAAAGAAGAGGATTTTACAAATGAATTTGGAAGATATCTATCAGGAATATGTTAAAAAAGATATTTATCCGTATCATATGCCTGGCCATAAGCGCAATACGGCAATGATGCAGATGGCCAATCCCTATGGACTTGATTTTACTGAAATTGACGGCCTGGATGATTTACATGAGGCCAGCGCGCACTTAGGGCGCGACTCTATTTTGGCCAATGCCATGCGGCGCGCGGCGCGTCTGTTTGGCGCTAAGCACAGCATTTATCTGGTGGGCGGCAGCACGGCCGGTTTGGTCTGCTCTATTTTAGCCTGCACCCATCGCGGCGATGAAATTCTAATTCCCCGCAACTGCCATAAATCTGTTTACAATGCGCTGGCGCTGGCAGGCCTGCGTCCGATTTATATTTATCCGTCGGTTGACGAATCCTTTGGCGTTTACGCGAATCTGCGCCCTGAGGACGTAGCTCTGGCGCTGCGGGAGCACCCGGATATCCGCTTGGCGGTACTGGTATCTCCCACCTTCGACGGCATTGTCTCCGACGTAGCCGCCATTGCTGCCATTACCCATGAGCACAATGTACCACTTCTGGTCGATGAAGCGCATGGCCCACATTTAGGGCTTTTCCCCGGCTTTCCGGACAGCGCCGTGCATCAGGGCGCCGATATTGTTGTTCAGAGCCTGCATAAAACGCTGCCTGTTTTAACGCAGACTTCCATTTTGCATGTATGCAGCGACCGGGTCGATGTAGAAAACATTGTGCGACAGCTCACGGTCATTGAATCGACCAGCCCCTCCTATGTGCTTATGGCTAGCGCCGATAAGTGCGTCGATTTACTGGAACAAGAGGGTGAGCAGCTGTTTTCCGTATATCGCTCGCGGCTGGCTCAGTTCTCTGAGCAAATGAAGGCGCTCAAACACCTGCGTGTGCTGTGTATGGGCCATGACAAGCCGGAGTCCCACCCCAATATTTATCAGTACGATCCCGGTAAAATCTTGATTTCAACCCGGGGAACCAATATTACGGGAGCGCAGTTATATGACATATTGCTCGATCGCTATCGTTTGCAAATGGAAATGAAGCTGCGCGATATGGTATTGGCTATGACCAGTATATGCGATACCCAGGAAGGCTTCGATCGCTTAGCCAGCGCGCTGCTCGAAATTGACGCCGGCCTAACCGACGGCCCCTTGGGCGCGCAATTTACGCTGCAGCAGTGCACCTTTTCCGTTCCGGCCATGCCGCCGTTTGTGGCCCTTGAGCACCCCAGTATTATGCGCACGCCAGACGAGGCTGCCGGCCATATCGCTCGCGAATTCGTCTATGCCTATCCGCCGGGAATCCCCTATATTGTTCCTGGCGAACGCATTGAAGCCGCCACGCTGGAAACTATGCAGCAAATGCAGCAAAGCGGCATACGTCTTATCAGTACGCGCCACCAATATCCCTCGCATATTGAAACGATTTAACGCAAAAAACAGTTCCGCTAAAGCAGGATACCTTACTCCTGCATTTACGGAACTGTTTTTTATTGATTTACATTTTCTTCTATAAAGTGCTCTTCAAACCTGTCCCAATATTCCCGGTACACCCGCTCAGAATCTCCGTCAAAATTCAGTTGATACATACGAAACGTAACCCAGAAATTTTTCGGCTGCCAAAGCTCTTTATAAGAATAGCAATAATGCATGCCCAGCCGCTGCATTACGCGGCCGCTTGCCGGATTATTGACATCGTGCGTCGCCGTTACATATAAAACGCCCTGCTCGCGCACAAAATCAAGCACCGCTAACGCCGCTTCGGTGGCATATCCATGGCCCCAAAACTCTTTGCGCAGCGCATAACCAAAATCATGGCTGTCATCCCCCGAAACATGCACATAGCCAATAGGGCTGTTCTCTTCTTTTAGGCAGATCGCAAACAGACATTCTCCGGGCGTCTCATAAACTGGCAGTAAATGCTCTTGCAAATGCGCCCGCGCCTCTGCCAGATTTGCCAGCGGAATCAGCGGCACAAACTTCATAACCACGGGATCGCCATAAATAGCCAGTACCGCTTCTTCATCTGTCTGCGCAAACGGCCGCAGAATAAGCCGCTCTGTTTCTAATACAGGAACCTTCATTTAAAATTCTTCCTCCTTCTTCGATAACGCCGCAAGCCGCAGCGCCTCATCGGCCTGCGTAAGCCGCAGTTTCTCAAAATACGCCAGCGGCATATGGGCCTGCAAATAGGCCATTCCCGCCTCCACATGATTCTCGCGATATCCAATCCGCTCGTCCGTAATCAGCTCAAATCCAAACTCACTATATAAATGCACCGCACGATCGCATTCCGGATGCGTATGCAAATATACCGGCGTATCGCCTACCGACCGCATCACGACAGATAGCAGCGCGCGCCCTAAGCCAAGGCCCTCCATTTGCGGCAGTACACGGTACCAATGCACCGTCTCTACCTGCCCATAGGCACGCCAGAGTCCGCAAGTTCCCACTGCCTCACCCGCGCTATTGACCGCCAAATAAAAGCGTTCAAAAAAAGCCTTTGCCTGCGGCGCATAAACTCTCTCAAAATACCGGACAAGCTCCTGTTCATATGCCTCTCCGGCCGCCAGCCGCGTCCATACCGGCACATCTTCCGGCCTGCAGCGCCGAGCCTCATATCCTGGCGGAAACGCCGCGAACGCTTCCGGCCGCACTGTATGACACTGCATAAATAAATTCATGGCTCGTCCACCTTAAAATTAAGCGTAATACTGTCGTGTTCCGGCACAAAGCGGCGCATCACCACGCCGGCCGAGGCCATCATGCGCTTACTCGCCTGCGTCATAGGGTCTTTCTCGTATTTATCCGACAAATAGACTACTTCCTTAATACCCGACTGAATAATCGCCTTCGCGCACTCATTACAGGGAAACAGCGCCACATAAATACGCGCGCCCTGCAGCACGCGGCCATGGGCGTTCAAAATCGCATTCAGCTCCGCATGCACCACATACGGATACTTCGTCTGCTCGCCCTCGCGCTCCCACGGATACTCGTCGTCCGAGCAGCCTACCGGAAATCCATTATAGCCTGTAGAAATAATAATATTCTCCGGACTCACAATACAGGCGCCCACCTGCGTGTTCGGGTCTTTGCTCCGGCGCGCCGCCAGCACCGCCACTCCCATAAAGTACTCGTCCCACGAAATATAGTCCTGTCTCTTCATGACCATTCCTCCCAGTCTATTTTTTTAAATGCTGTCGGCAGCATAATATCCTGCCGCAGCTCCTCACGCGTGGCCCACCGATACGGCCGCCGCGCGGCGGCAAAGTCGCTGCCGGCCTCCGCCCTGAAAAACTGCATCTGCCACCGAATATGCGTATACACATGTTCGGCCTTACCCATCAGCTCCAGCGGCTTCAGATCGATGCCATACGTCTCTTTCAGGGCGCTGCGCGCCTTTTTAGGCTCTGCCGCAAGCACATTGGGGTATTCCCAGAGCCCTTGTAGCAGCCCCTCCTGCGGCCGCTGAAAGAGGAGCACCTTTCCTTCCTTTTGCACAATGCATACTATGCGGTGCTCTAGGCGCTGTTTGGTTTTGGGAACGCGCAGCGGCAGCCTCGTTTGCAGGCCGCGCGCCAGCGCCTGACAGTCTGTTTGCAGGGGACAGCTTTCACAGCGGGGCGTTTTAGGAATACAAACCAGCTCTCCCAGCTCCATGAGGCCCTGCACAAAATCACTGGCACGATTCTTGGGATATACCTGCAACAAAAGCTCTTTCACATGCTTTCTGGAGGAAGCAAGCAAAACGTCTTCTTCCAGTGCATAGAGCCGGGAAACCACGCGCATGACGTTCCCGTCGATGGCCAGCGCCGGTTCGCCAAACGCGATGGCGGCAATGGCTCCGGCGGTGTATTCGCCAATGCCGGCCAGTGTTTGTAGCTCTGCGCTAGTGCGCGGAAAGCCTCCCCGCTCTACAATTTGCTGAGCGGCCTTATGCAAATTGCGGGCCCGGCTATAGTACCCCAGCCCTTCCCATAGCTTCAGTACCCTCTCCAGCGGGGCGCCGGCCAGCGCTTCGACGGTAGGAAAAGCCCGCATAAACCGCTGATAATACCCCAGCACCGCTTCAATCCGGGTTTGCTGCAGCATAATCTCGGAAACCCAAACCGCGTAAGCGTCGTTACTTTCGCGCCAGGGCAGGCTGCGCTTATACTCCGCAAACCAGCACACTAAGTGATCTACCCAGCTCATGCTTTCACAATGCCTCCGCCATACAATAAAGAACCGGCGTACCATACAATAGCCTGTCCTGGCGTTACCGCCCGCTGGGGAGCGTCGAACAGGCATTCCCACAAGCCGTCTTCTAGCTCCTTGAGGCGGCAGGGAGCTTCGCGGTGCGCATAGCGAATTTTACCCTGCAGCGCCGGGCTGCTGCCCGGGTGGTATTTTTCTTCCATAACAAAATTGACCTGCTGCACCAGTACGCGGCTCTGAAAACAGTCTTCATTGCGTCCCAATACCACCTCATTGGTTTCGGGTTTGAGCTTTGTAACAAAGGCCCTCTCTCCGAGCGCAATGCCCAGCCCCTTGCGCTGACCAATGGTATAGTGAATCAGGCCCTGGTGCTCGCCCAGCACCGCTCCATCTGCCGTAACAAACGCCCCCTTAGGGCTGGTGCGTCCACTGTACTCCGTAATAAACCGGGCATAATTGTTATCGGGAATAAAACAGATTTCCTGACTATCGGCTTTTTCGGCGCTGCCAAGACCAAGCTCAGCCGCTATCTGCCGTACTTTTTCTTTGGTGTAACCGCCCAGCGGCATTAGCGTACGGCTTAACTGCGCCTGGCTCAGGCCATACAGCACATAGGACTGATCT
>CALWPV010000124.1 GCA_944383515.1 uncultured Clostridia bacterium | reverse complement strand
TGTGGCGGAATTGGCAGACGCACTAGACTTAGGATCTAGCGCTTTACGGCGTGGGGGTTCGAATCCCTTCACCTGCATTTCTTCTTTTCCCGCGTAGCGCTTAGGCTATGGCGGGTTTATTTTTTTGAAAGGAGTTTGACCGTATGGTTTCTCTTGCTACGCTTTCTCCATCCGATCGCCGGCAAATACAGGAAGTCTATGAGCTGGCGCAGGCGCTTTTTCAGTCGGAGCTGCAGGCTATGTATCTGTATGGATCCGCCGCGTTAGGAGGCTTACACCCGCAAAGCGATATCGATTTATTACTTGTTTTGCGCGGGGCGCTTTCCGAAGAAGCCAGAAATCAACTCACGCGGGCGCTGCTTGCCTGTTCCGGCCGGGTGGGAGATACCTGCCGGCGGCCGCTGGAAGTAACAGTCGTTGCGATCTCCGAGATCTGCCCGCGGCATTTTCCGCCTCGCTGCGAGTATTTATATGGGGAATGGCTGCGCCAAGAGATAGAAGCCGGGCAATATCCGCAGGCCCATGAAAATCCGGATCTAGTCATTTTGCTTTGGCAGGCCCGTCAGCATAGCGCCGCGCTGCATGGCCCACAGGCTAAAGCGCTTCTTCCCGAGTTTTCGTTTGAAGAAATTCAAAAGGCCCTGGTAGCGTCGCTGCCAGATCTAATGGAAAATTTGAAAGGCGACGAAAGAAACGTTTTGCTTACGCTTTCTCGCATGTGGTACACGCTGGTTACGCACGGCATTACGTCGAAGGATCACTCTGCGCTTTGGGCGCTTGATCGCCTTCCGGCGTCTTACGCTCCCTTGCTGCAGCTGGCTAAGGAGGGTTATTTGGGAGCGGCAGACGACCACTGGACCGAGCGCAGCGCGGAAACACAGGCCCTGGCAGACTATATGCGGCGTCAAATCGAAGCCTTATTAAACAAGAAAACAGAGACAAACCTCTTTTAGGAGTCAAAGTAAGAGTCATGACTGCTAAGAGAGGTTTTTTTCTTGTCCTTTTTGTAATCATAAACCTTCGCCTGTCCACATAAGATACACTACCAAGCAGTAAAAAGGAGGAAACGGCTATGACCGATATTGTACGTTTATTTTGCCTGCCGATTGCCGAAGCAGTCAGCCACTTGGAGCGTGTGTATGGGGACGAGCTGCAGGAAATTCGCATTCGTGCCGGCAGTGCTTTAAGCGTTTCCCTATCCGGGAAAAACTGGTTTGTAACGCCGGAGGGCGGTTTGCAAGAGGAAACTACCGGAGCGTTACGCGTGACATGGGAAATGGTGCAAAGCTGCGTCGAATTCATGAGCAGCAGTTCCCTGTACGCCTTTGAAAACGAAATCCAAAGCGGCTACATTACCGTAGAAGGCGGGCACCGTATTGGCATGGTAGGCAAAGCCATTGTTAAAAACGGCAGCATTTGCGGCATTAACCCCATTACCGGGCTGAATGTCCGCATTGCCCATCAGATCCGCGGATGCGCGGGAGAATTATTACCGCGTTTGCTTCAAGGGGGCCGGCTTCAACATACGCTGCTTCTTTCGCCGCCGGGCGGCGGAAAAACGACGATGCTGCGCGATCTGATCCGGCTGGCTGCCGACAAACTGCATTTGACCGTAAGCGTTGTCGACGAGCGTTCAGAGCTAGGCGGCTGCTATCGCGGCATTCCACAGTGCGATATAGGGCAGAGAACCGATGTGCTGGACGGCTGCCCGAAGGCAGAAGGCATGATGCTTCTTCTTAGAGCTATGAATCCGCAGGTTATCGCTGTTGACGAACTGGGCCGCGCGGAAGAAATAGCAGCGGTAGAGGAAATTTTACATGCCGGCGTTACACTGCTCTGCACGGCCCATGGAAGCGACCTGGGGGAGGTCAGCAGACGTCCCGGCTTCAACCGGCTGCTGGACAGCGGCGTTTTTCAGCGAGTTGTGATTTTAAACGCCGCAAAAGGACCGGGTACAATTTCGGCCGTCTATCGCTGGGAGGAGGGGCAAGGCTATGAACTGGTATAAATGGATTGGTATTATACTGTTAAGCCTGGCCACGGCCAGCGTCGGTTTTTGGCTGGCCTACCGACTCGATAAACGACTGGAAGAATACCGGCAAATGCAAAAAATATTGCACATACTGGGAAGCCGTATGCGCATGGGAGAGAATTTGGCTGCGGCTATGGAAAGCTGTATTGCGGCCGGCGCCGGTTCGTTTCAGCCCTGGTTAGCAGCTATGGCACGGCGGTTACAGGCGCGCGAGCCTCTGTCTAAGGTCTGGCCGGAGGAGCTTAAAAAGGCTAAGGCCGGCCTTCATTTGGAAAACGAAGACTACCAGATGCTGGAGGGGCTGGGACAGAGCTTATCGAGGTCAGACCTAGAGAGCTGCCTTGGACAGATAAGTCAGGTACAGGACTTTTTCCACGCGCAGCAAACCGGTCTGGAAATGGCCGCGGCAGAGCAAGGCCGCATGTACCGAAGTATTGGCGTTTTGGCAGCCATTTTAGTTATGGTGGTGCTGGCATAATGGAAATTCAAATTGTATTTCGCATTGCGGCGGTAGGAATTTTGGTTGCGGTGGTAGGGCAAGTGCTGCAACGCGCGGGGCGCGACGATATGGCCATGCTTACCACCTTGGCCGGGCTGGTTGTCGTTTTATTTTGGGTGATCGAATACGTTAGCCAGCTGTTTGATACCATTCGAACGCTGTTCGACTTATAAAGACATGGAACTCTTTCAGCTGATAGCCGTAGGGATCACGGGCGCCATTTTGATCGTAACGGTTAAGCAACATAAGCCTGAGATAGCGCTGGCTCTTGCCCTTGTTATAGGAGTGCTGCTTCTTTTCATGGCCAGTGGCTTCTTAGAGACTATTCTGAATACCCTGAGAGACATGGCCGATCAGGCAGGGCTCAGCAGTGGACAGTGGCAGCTTCTGATTAAACTATTGGTGGCCGGCTATGTGATTGAGTTTGGCAGCGAGATTTGCAAAGACGCCGGTCAGCAGGCGTTAGCCGCCAAATTACAGATGGGTGGCCGGCTGATTATGGCCGGACTGGCGCTTCCGGTATTTAAGTCATTGCTCACACTAATTACCGAGCTGCTGACTTAGAGGAGGATATAAGGTGAAGTGGCGAATCGGTGTTGGCCTTATGCTCATTGCTTTGCTTAGCGCATCGATCACAGTGCAGGCAGAGGTAGATCCGTCTCAAATGGATTTTAATCCGGTCGACGAAGTTTTAGAAGAAAGCGGCGCAGAGGAGGTAATGGAAGAGCAAACGGGTAGCCGGTCAATAGGGGAGCTGCTGGAAGATTTACTCAGCGGCGCTCATACGGCCGATTGGAAACAGTGGGTTAGGGCGTTTATTGATCTTTTGGGTGGTCATGTCAAAGAGTATGTGAGCCTCATGATTCAGGTTGTTGCGCTAGCCGTACTCAGCCGCTTTTTTAGTGGTTTAGAGCTTAATTTTGGGGAAGGATCGGCTGGCAGCATTGGCTTTTTATGTGTGTACGGTGTACTAGTTATGCTGCTGCTTCAAAGTTTTCAGCTTGCTTATGAAGAAACGCGCGAGGTGCTGGGCCGTATGCAGACGGTCAGTTTGTATATGATGCCGGCCATGGCCGCGGTGGCGGTAGCCGGCGGGTATGCGCTGAGCAGTACGCTGCAAAGCGAACTGATGACCGGCGGCTTTAGTTTGCTGCTCACGGTCATGAAACAGATAATTGCTACAGGGATTTTAGGGGTCACCATTATTGAAATTGTTAATTATATCAGCCCCAGAGCCGTGCTTAGCCATTTAACCTCGCTGGTACGGACCGTTTTAGAAAAGGGCATGAAGGCGGCTTGCGGCCTGTATCTGTTTTTAATGGGGACATGCAGCGTGGTTGCCCCCGCAGCGGACAAGGCATTATATAAAGCTTCTTCCGCTGTTCTTTCCTCCGTACCGGTTGTTGGCTCTGCCATGTCAGGCGCGGTGGAATCGGTTATGGCGGGCAGTATGTTGGTGAAAAACGGAATAGGGGCAGCCGGGTGTATGGTGCTGCTTTGCTTATGTTTGGTGCCGGTAGCCCGCTTAACAGCTATTTGGCTAATTTACCGGCTTTTGGCGGCCTTTCTCGCGCCGGTGGTGGATGAGCGGGTAGTTAAGCTGCTTACGGTGCTGGCGCGCTCTACCGCGATGCTGCTAGGGCTGCTGGTAGGCGGCGTAATTATTTTTACGGGTGCGGTAGGAATTTTTATTATGACAACGGGGCAGTAAAAGGAGGCTTTGCGGATGATTTCACAATATGTTTTGCAAGTAGGGAGTTTTTCACTGCTGGCGGTACTTTTAGAAACCGTAATGCCGGGCGGTTCGGCTAAAAAATATGTGCGGTTGGTGCTGAGCTTATTATTTGCATATGTATTACTCTCTCCCATTTTACGAAGTGAAAATGAAGCTTTTTCCTGGCTGGAGGGCGGGGGCGAGCTAACTGAATCCGCTGGGGAAGCGGCCGAGTATCAGGAGCAGGCCGATGCGATGCTGCAGAGTGCGGTAGAAGACGCGCTGCGAGAGCAAGGACTGCCGCCGCAGTGGCAGGATACCTACGAGCTTGTCAATGTTACGGCGGGAGAAACGGTAGAAGTAACGCTGGCCCAGCGCTCTGGCTCGTTGCAGCTAGAGGATTATGATCTGCAGCTGGGCGGTATTGGCGTACAGGAAAAGCAAGAAGCGCAGCTTGCCGATACGCTGAGCGAGTATTGGGGCATCGACGCTTCCCGGTTGGAGCTGAGACTTACATGAACTGGAAAGAACTGTTGAGTAAAAAAGAAGGAAAAAAGGATTGGTTTGGCATGGTTTTTCCCTTTTTGCTTGGACTGGGTGTCATATTTTTGCTTTTATCGAATACCCATATATCAAGTAAGGAGGAGAGCGAAAGCACGGAAACCCCTTTAGCGCAGGTTCAAACGGATACCTATGAAAAGGAGCTCACAGAGCGCGTGGAAACTGCCCTTAGCCATATTCAAGGAGCCGGCCGCGTATCGGTAACGCTTACTTTGGACGATCAGGGACAGGTGACGGTACTCCAGGACAGCGAAATGACCCTGTCAGAGGAAGAGATAGTAGCGAATTCCGGCGAGAGCCGGAGCCGGACCGAGCAGGAGCAGCGTACGGAAACGGTGCGGGATGCCGACGATGAACCATTCGTGGTGAAGGAGAGGGCGCCTACGGTGAGAGGCGTTCTTATTTTGGCGGAAGGAGCGGATAGTAGCGTGGTCAAACAGGAGCTTTTGGCAGCGGTGCAGGCGCTTTTAGGGGTATCGGCCCAGCATGTGCACATTGCGCCTTATTATTAAAAGCAGGGAGGAAAAGAAAAATGCATAATGTGAAAAAGAACCAGATTGTCGTAGTGCTTCTGGTGGTCATGATTGTGGTAGCGGGGTATCTGAATTACCGCACGGAAAATACGGAGCTGGCCACGTACGCGGGAGAGGACTCGGTTCAATCGACGCAGGAACTGGGTGACTCCGATGTGACGGCGGAAGGCGTAATTCTGCCGGAGGGAGAAGCGGTGGCCGAGGGTGAGACCACGGAGGAAACCGCAGCGGAAGAAGAAACGCCGGAAACGGAAGAAGCTACGGTGGCCGAGACGGAAGAAGCGCGGGCGCCGGGCGAAGCCATTATGGTAGAGAGCGACGCTGTGATTCCCGAGTATTTTGCGGAAGCTAAAGTAGAGCGTGAAAATGCCAGAGCCAAAAGCCAAGATATGCTGTATGAGTTAATGGCTAAGGAAGATACGCCGGAAGAAGAAAAGTCGGAAGCGGCGCAGAAAATTTTAGAACTGCAAAAACGGATCGAAAATGAGGCGGCAGCGGAAGCCATGATTAAAGCGAAGGGCTTTGACGAGGCCTATGTGCGTATTTATGACGACTGCGTCGATGTCATTGTGGACCGGGAGGAAATTACGCAGCAGGAGGCGGCGCAGATTCAGGATATTCTGACACGAATCACCAATCTGGGCGCGGATAAGATTCGAATTAGTCTGCTGAAAATTGGCGCGTAAAAAAAGATTGCATTTAGCGTTAAAATTGTTTATAATAGGAGAAAACATACGTTTACGAAGGTACACGTTAGGAGGCGGAGGATCGGATGGAACAGGAAACAAAAACGCCCAAAAGCGTATCCAGGCAGTCGGGTCAGCTGAAAATTGCAGATGATGTGGTAGCGATCATTGCCGGTCTGGCGATTAGCGATCAGAAAGGCATTGAAAAGTTATCTAAGAAAAATAAGAATCGAGGCATCTCCATTCAAATGGAAGAGGGGCAGGTTGTTTGTAACGTAGATCTTTCCATTTTGCAGGGGTGCAAGGTTCCTGAGCTTGCGGGGCAGGTGCAGGAAAACGTTAAGGCTGCCATAGAGAATATGACGGGGCTTAGCGTTAAAGCAGTTAATGTGAACATTGTCAGTATGAATATGGAAAAATCCGCGAAAGAAGCGTAACAGCAGGTCGCGGTACGGTACTACAGTACAATTTAAAAGGCGCAATCTTACGAAAACGATTGCGCTTTTTCTTTGATAAAGCAGGAGGTACGCATGAAGCGCAGCATTGCCAGAGAACATATTTTTAAAATTTTATATGAAATGCAGTTTGAACCCGACACCGATATAGTGAATATGGTGGATACATATCTGGAGAATTTTGTGCAGGAAGAGTTAGTGACGCCGCAGGATTATGCGTTTATTTTAGGAGAGGTTAAGGGCGTGTGTCAGGCGCTGTCCAGCCTAGATGAAGAACTGTCGGAGGCGCTGATTGGCTGGAAGCTGGAAAGGCTGTCTAAGGTTGATCTAGCTATTTTACGGCTTGCGCTATACGAGATTCGCTGTGTACCGGAAATTCCCAGCAGCGTAAGTATCAACGAGGCGGTAGAGCTGGCTAAAAAATATTCTCCCCAAAGCGCGGGGCGGGCATTTATTAACGGCGTTTTAGGAAAGCTGACCCCTAAGGAATCGGTATGAGTGCACAGCGCAGAGTGTATCCGGTCTCTGTGGTTAACCGGTATGTTAAGCAGCTTCTGGTGCAGGATGTGATACTGCAAAACCTTTGGGTAAGCGGTGAAATCTCTAACTTTAAGCACCATAGCTCCGGCCATCTGTATTTTACGATAAAAGACGAAAACGGCGCGCTTTCGGCGGTTATGTTTGCCAGAGAGGCGAAAGCGCTGCGGTTTGAACCGGAAAACGGACAGCAGGTGCAGGTGCAGGGAGCGATATCGCTGTACGAGAAAACGGGTCAGTATCAGCTGTATGTACGGCAGATGGAGCCGGCCGGAAGCGGCGCGCTGTATCTGGCGTTTGAAGCGTTAAAAGAAAAGTTACAGGCGCAGGGCCTGTTCGACGAATCTAAAAAGAAAAAAATACCGCGGTTTCCCCGGAGAATTGGGATTGTTACATCGCCTACCGGCGCGGCCGTGCGCGATATGATTCAAATTGCCAGAAGGCGCAATCCGGGTGTAAGCCTTGTAGTATATCCGGCTAAAGTGCAGGGAGAGGGCGCGGCCGATACCATTGTAAACGGCATTCGGCGGCTAGATCTCATGCCTGAAATCGATACGATTATTGTGGGACGCGGCGGCGGTTCCCTGGAAGATCTATGGGCATTTAACGAAGAAAAGGTAGCGCTTGCCATTGCGCAGGCGCATACCCCGGTCATTTCGGCGGTTGGTCATGAAACAGATTTTACCATTGCCGATTTTGTAGCCGATTTAAGAGCGCCTACGCCTTCGGCGGCGGCGGAGCTGGCCGTACCAGATACCGCGTCGGTCTGGACCTCGGTGGTTGAAATGACGCTGCGCAGGCAGAAGGCCTGGAAGCGGTATATGCAGCATGAGCGGCAAAAGCAGATGCTTCTGAGCGCTAAACTGGCGGCCATGGCGCCGCGGCGTACGCTGGACGATCACCGGCAAATGCTGGACATGCTTCGGCAGCGCCGGCGGTATGCCATGCACAATCGGTTGCAGCAAAACCGCTTTCAGTTGCAAAAGCTGAGCGACGTTTTGCAGCTGCTGTCTCCGCTGCATCCGCTGGAGAAGGGATATGCCTTGGTCATGGATGAAGCAGGAGCAGGAATCAGTAGTATCCGGCAGGTAAAAGAAGGACAAACGCTGCAAATTCAAATGAAAGACGGAGTTATTGACGCGAAAGCAAGCCGTATACACGAGAAGGAGTAAACAATGGACAAGCAGGACAAGAAGCCATTGACGCTGGAAGAGGCAATGGACCGCTTGCAGCAGATTACGGAGCAAATGGAACAGGAGAATCTGCCGCTGCAGCAGATGATGGCATTATATAAAGAAGGAACGCAGCTTTCCCAGTATTGTGAAACCGTACTGGACAGGGCAGAAAAGGAAATACTGATACTGGAGCAAAAGGAGGAAGCGCGCGATGAGTCAGAAGAGCGATAAAGAACGGATTGAGCAGGAACTGGCGCGGTATATGGAAAACAGCGACTCCTATAATGCTAGGGTTTGGGAAGCCATGGCCTATAGCCTGCTGGCCGGAGGAAAACGCGTAAGGCCGCTTCTTTTGCTCTGGACGGGCCGAAGCCTGGGAGCCGAAGAAGCAGAGCTGCTGCCGTTTGCCTGCGCTCTGGAAATGATTCATACGTATTCGCTGATTCATGACGATCTGCCGGCTATGGATGACGACGATTACCGACGGGGCCGCCTGACTAACCACAAGGTTTTTGGAGAAGGCATGGCGGTGCTTGCGGGCGACGGTCTGCTTAACTATGCCTTTGAGGTTATGGGAAACGCCATGCTGCAAGAAAGTGGCGCGGCGGGCTCTGAGGCGCTGGGGCGCAAAGCGCAGGCTATGGCCTATTTGGCGCGCTGCGCGGGGCCGAGCGGAATGATTGGCGGGCAGGCGGTGGATCTGCTTAGCGAAGGAAAAAGCGTGGAGCCAGAGGTATTAGAGTATATTGAGTTTAATAAAACCAGTCGGCTGCTTTCGGCGGCCTTGGTAGGCGGAGCCATGCTGGCCGGCGCCGATGAGGCGGTGATTGGTCAGATGCAGGCAGCTGGCGGTGCGACGGGGAAGGCGTTTCAGATTTGGGACGACGTGCTCGATGTGGAGGGAAGCTTAGCCGAAATGGGAAAACAGCCCCAGCATGATAGCGCGCACCAGAAGACGACGTTTATTTCTGTGTATGGGCTAGGCAAGGCTAAGGAAGAAGCTCGTAAGCAGACGGAGCTGGCGCTGGAGAGCCTGAAGGGGCTGCCTGGCGTTTATGGCGATCAGGTGAGAGAGCTGGTCTCCTCTTTAGTTCACAGAAGAAATTGATACCGGGGGTGAAATCAGGTTGGGCAATATACTGGATCATATCAGTGGGCCGGCCGACCTCAAACAGTTAAGCCTGACGGAGTCTAAGCAGCTGGCTGCCGAAATACGTGAATTTTTACTGCACCATATTTCTAAAACGGGCGGTCACCTCAGCTCCAATTTAGGTGTAGTGGAGCTGACCATTGCGCTGCACCAGGTATTTGACACGCCTACGGATCAGATTGTTTGGGACGTGGGGCATCAGGCGTATGTGCATAAAATATTGACCGGACGGCGGGACCGCTTCGATACGCTGCGTCAAAAAGACGGCCTAAGCGGCTTTCCTAAAATGGAAGAGAGCCCGTATGACGCGTTTAATACCGGGCATGCCACTACGTCGATTTCTGCGGCGTACGGCATAGCGAAGGCGCGGGACGTGCTCGGAAAAACATATGAGGTGGTAGCCGTAATCGGCGATGGCTCCATGACGGGCGGTATGGCTTATGAGGCCATGAATAACGCCGGCAAGGATAAAACCAAGCTTATTATTATACTTAACGACAACGAAATGTCGATTAGCCGCAATGTCGGCAGTATGTCCAGTCATTTGAACCGGCTGCGAACAAGGCGCAGTTACTTGCTGGGCAAACGAGGCATCCGGCGGGCGGCGGAAAAATTTCCGGTGCTGCGTCCGGCTTATGCGGCCGTTAACTTTGTGAAGAACAAGGCTAAATATTTATTTGTAAAAGGCATTTTGTTTGAGGAACTGGGCTTTACATATCTGGGGCCGGTAGACGGGCACGATATACATGATCTTACGCAGGTGCTGCAGCAGGCTAAGGCTGTGAATGGACCGGTGGTGGTTCATGTAAAAACGGTAAAAGGCAAGGGATATACGCCGGCGGAGCGCAACGCGGCTCGGTACCATGGCGTTAGCGCCTTTGAGGTGGAGACCGGCGACGCGCTATGCGAAAACCAGGAATCTTGGTCCGATGTCCTAGGAGAAGAGCTGACATGGATGGCTAGGCGAGATCCGCGCGTTGTCGCGGTAACGGCGGCCATGCCTCAGGGAACCGGGCTGGACAAGCTGGCAAAGCATATGCCGCAGCGTCTGTACGATGTAGGCATTGCCGAAGAGCATGCGGTTACGTTTGCCGCGGGTATGGCTAAAGCCGGACTCAGACCGGTGGTGGCGATTTACTCTTCTTTTTTACAGCGTTCTTACGATCAGATCTTACATGATGTCTGTCTGCCCCGGCTGCCGGTGATTTTGGCCATTGACCGCAGCGGCGTTGTGGGAGAAGACGGCGAAACGCACCAGGGTATTTTTGACATCGCGTATTTAAGCCATATGCCGGGGCTAACGATAATGGCGCCCAGCGGTAAGGAAGAGCTGCGCGATATGCTGCAATTTGCGTATCGCTTGGAAAAACCGGTGGCCATCCGGTATCCGAAAGGAGCGGTGCCTAGCCGGCCGGAGGCGGCGCAGGCTAAAATTGAGCTGGGGAAAAGCCGCGTGGTATGTGAGGGAGCGCAGGTGGCTATTGTTGCCGTGGGCTGCTGCCTTGAGGAAGCGTTAAAGGCTGCCCGGCAAATGAAGCAGGAGGGCGCTTTGCCTACGGTGGTAGACGCCCGGTTTGTGTCGCCGATAGACAAGGCATTGCTTGAAAAACTGCTGCGCACGCATTCGCTCCTGATTACCATAGAAGACGGGGTTTACCGAGGCGGTTTTGGCATGCAAGTGGCCGCGCTGGCCAACCAGATAGGCGCAGCCTGTAGCGTTCGCTGTCTCAGCTTTCCTAATCAATTTTTAGCGCAAGACAGCCGGCGGCATATTTTAGAGGAATACGGCATTTCGGCCGAGGGAATTATAAAAGCATGGAAGGAAAAAAACGAGCAGACGTTAGGCTCATAGAACTGGGGCTGGCTACTTCGCGGGAGCGGGCTAAAGAGGCACTGCAGGCAGGGCTGGTGACATGGAATCATAAAAAAATCACTAAAGCCGGCACGATGGTGCCGGCGCAGGCTCTGCTGCAAATGGAACAAGAGGCGGAATTTACTTATGTGGGACGCGGGGGGTTAAAGCTGGAAAAAGCGTTAAGCTCCTTTGCTATCGATGTAAAGGGACGCGTCTGTTTAGACGCCGGGGCTTCTACCGGCGGCTTTACCGACTGCCTGCTGCGCCATGGCGCGGCTAAGGTTTACGCCGTCGACGTAGGGCACGATCAGCTAGATCCGCGGCTCAAGTGCGATCCGCGTGTGGTTAGCATGGAAGGCGTTAATGTGCGCGCCTTACAGCCCGAGACGCTGGGAGAGCTGTGCACGCTGGGAACGGCGGATCTTTCGTTTATCTCACTTACCAAGGTGCTGCCGGCGCTCTGCGGCTGTCTGGCCGAAGGGGCGCCGCTGATTTGTTTGGTTAAACCTCAGTTTGAGGCAGGGAAAAACCGGGTTGGGAAGAAAGGCGTTGTTAAAGACAGCCGGGTGCACCGGCAGGTGCTGGAAGAGGTTACGGCTTTTGCGGCGGCTCTGGGGCTTAGGCCATGCGGCTTAACGACTTCGCCGATTAAAGGCCAGGAAGGAAACGCTGAATTTCTGTTATATTTACAAAAAATACAGGCGAAAGGAGAAACGGCGGCCCTGACACCGCAAGATATGTTAGCGCGTATCCATCAGGTTGTGCAGGAAGCCTGTCAAAAAGGATAATGAAGTCAAAACGGCAAAAACTGATCTGTGATCTAATTACGCGGTATGAGATTGAAACACAGGAAGAGCTGGTAAGCCGGCTGGTAGAGGCAGGCTGTAAAGTAACGCAGGCCACGGTATCGCGGGACATACGCGAGCTTAGGCTCACAAAAATAGTGGGCGAGAGCGGAGTTCAAAAATATGCGCTGCCCAGCGGCGATCATAAAGAAGAACCGCCCATGGCGGCGCAGCGCTTTAGCCGCGTCTTGCAGGAAGGGTTTTTAAGCGCAGAGGTGGCCGGCTCTTTAGTGGTGGTTCGTACCATGACAGGCATGGCTATGGCTGTGGCCGCCGCGCTGGATAATTTGCACTGGGAGGAAGTGGTAGGTACCATTGCCGGTGACGATACCATATTTTTGGCAGTGCATTCTCCTGAGGAAGGGCGGAGACTGCGGGATAAAATTTTATCCCTGATGTAAAAGAAGGATGGTGAAACCATGCTGGTACATCTTCGCGTACAAAATATTGCGCTTATTGACGAGGTCGCCATTGATCTGGGCGAAGGCCTCAATGTGCTTAGCGGCGAAACAGGAGCCGGTAAAAGTATTCTGCTTGGCGCCATCAATTTGGCGCTGGGCGCCCGGGGCAGCAAGTCGCTGCTGCGCGATGCAGCGCGCCCGGCCGCGGTAGAACTTCTTTTTGTAGACGAAAAGCCGGCAGTGCAGGAAATGCTGGCAGAGTGGGGCATTGAGGCCGCCGGCGGCGAAATCATTATCGCGCGCCGCTTTACCCCGAGCGGCCGCAGCATTTGTCAAATCAATCAGCAGCTCGTGACAACAGCGCAGGTGAAAAAGCTGGCGGCGCAGCTGATCGATATCCACGGGCAGCACGAACACCAGTCTCTGTTAGACAGCAGCCGGCACATTGATCTGCTGGACCGTTTCATACCAGAGGTGGATCCTCTGGCTAAGCGGCTTACGCATGCATGGGAAGAGCACCGAAAGCTGCAAGACGAATGGGAGCGCTATGAGCAAAACGGAAGAGACCGCGAGCGTCTGCTTTCGTTAATGCAGTATGAGCTTACGGAAATAGAGGAGGCGGCCTGGCAGGAGGGAGAAGAAGAGGCGCTGCAGGAAGAGCGAAAAAAGCTGTTATATAGCGAAAAACTGAGCGAAAGCTGTTTGGGAGCTTATACCGATTTACATGGGCAGCAGCTTCGCGAGCGTTCGGTAATCGATAGCCTAGAAGACGCGCTGCAAAAAATACAAGACGCGGCTCGTTATGACGACGCGTTTTTTTCGCCGTATGTGAGTACTTTGCAGGAGCAAGCAGAGGTACTGCGCGATGTTGCCGCCAGTCTGCGCGGTTATGCCGAGGCGCTGGAGGCCGATCCGGAACGCCTTACGGCGGTGCAGGAACGGCTGGATGTGATTGCTCATTTGAAAAGCAAGTATGGGCAGACATGGCAGCAGGTGAGAGCCTACTACGAAAAAACCAAAGCCGAGCGAGATAAACTGGAGCACATCAGTGAAACCATGCAGGCGCTGGAGGCCGAGATGGCCAGGCAGAAGCAGAGTATGCAGGTTTTGGCCGATCAAATGACAAAGCTGCGTTTAGACGCAGCGAAAAAAATTGAAAAAGATATTACCGCCGTACTGGAAACCCTGCAATTTGATCAACCTATTTTTAAAATTACCCGTACGGAAAAACCATTGTCGCCCAAGGGCTGTGATCAGATCGTGTTTCAGATTCGCACGAACGTGGGCGAAGCCATGCGGCCGCTGCATCAAATCGCATCGGGCGGCGAAATGTCCAGGGTCATGCTTTCTATTAAAACAGTGCTGGCAAGGCAAGATGAAATTGGCACGCTGATTTTTGACGAAATCGATACCGGTATCAGCGGAAGAACCGCGCAGAGCGTGGCGGAAAAAATGAGTTTAATCGCTCAGTTTCATCAGGTTATCTGCGTGAGCCACCTGCCGCAGATTGCGGCTATGGCCGATACGCATTTGCGCATTGAGAAAACGGTGGTGCAAGATCATACGATCACACAGATTCAGCTGCTAACCGAAAAGGAGCAGGAAGAGGAATTGGCCCGAATGTTGGGCGGCGCCTCGATTACGCCGGCTGTTTTGCAAAATGCTAAGGAAATGAAGGCGCTTGCCAAGGATTGGAAGGCGTCTCATATTAGTGGTCAGGCATAAGAGACACACAACTTGCTCACACTAGAATATCATAACGAAGAGGTGTGAGCCAATGAAAGAAAAAAAGAGAAGGCTCTCGCGCAGCATCTGCCGGGGGCTTTTTTTATGTATGTTGTCGTTACTCGCCGGAATTTATACCTATGCCTTGCTTTCTATTCCAGAGACGATTCGGGTGAGGGACGGCGAATCCTGGGGAAGCGATTGGGTTCGCCTGGAAACAGAAGAGACGCAGTGGATTACGGTCAATGAAAATACAATTGAAAAAAGCACGGCCATTGAAACAACAGGCAATGCGTCGGTACAGGGAACAGTTAAGCTTTGGGGCGTTCTGCCTTTAAAATCGGTTTCTTTAGAGGTTTGGGAAGACCGGGAGCTACTGGTTGGCGGCAGTATGCTGGGCATTGATCTGTATACCGACGGCATTTTGGTACTGGGAACCGGCAAAATTGAGACAGAAAGCGGAAGCGTGTCTAGCCCGGCTAAAGGGATTGTACACACAGGCGATCGGATACGCAAAGTGAATGGCGTAGAGGTACGTAGCGTGGAGCAGGTGGACGCGCTTATTGCCGAAAGCGGGGGCGAGGCGGTTACCCTGGAGCTGACAAGAGAGGGCACGCTGCAAACCGTTTCTGTTACGCCTATTTTAGATCAGAACCATATGCCAAGGATCGGAATCTGGATTCGAGACCGCGCGCAAGGGCTGGGAACGTTAACCTTTGTGGATCCGGCGAGCGGCATGTTTGGCGCGGTAGGTCACGGCATTAGCGACGTGGATCTTGAAACGGTTTTGCCCGTACAAGACGGACTGATTACAGAGGCGAAAATTCGTCATTTAGTTAAAGGAGAAAAAGGAGAACCCGGAGAAGTGGAAGGAAGCTTAACCGGAATTGTTAGCGGCCGTGTGACAAAAAACACGGATATGGGCGTTTATGGCACGTATCAGGGCGACGTATCAACTATGCAAAGCCTGCCGATTGCGCTGCGAGACGACATTACCGAGGGAGAGGCCGTTATTTACAGCGATATTTTAGAGGATACCGTGCGCGCGTATACGGTACAGATTGAAAAGACATCGGGCATTCCGGTGTTTGACACGGGACTGGTTGTGACCATTACGGATGAAAGGCTATTAAATGCAACCGGAGGCGTAATTCAGGGCATGAGTGGGTGTCCGCTGGTAAAAGACGGAATGCTGATTGGAGCGGTTACCCATGTATTTGTGAATGATCCTACACGCGGATATGGCGTTTATATTGAGGATATGCTCAGCCAGATTGCTTAAAATAAAGTGGTAACAGTATGGAAGAAGAAGGCAAGCCGAAAAAGAATTCCAAAAATTACCATAAAAGAGTTGATTTTTGCTAGAAATGGTATATAATGGTAAATAGACACTGACTAATCTTGTCAGAAAGGAAGGAGTTATACAGGTGAGCCAATTAACAGTATTAGTGGTAGACGACAATCGAACCTTCAGGGAGACGGTTAAAAAAGCGATTGAACAGCAATCGGACATGAAGCTGGCGGGGGAAGCAGCCGATGGACGGGAAGCGCTGGAAATGATCCAGTATCTTAAGCCCGATGTAGTTTTATTAGATCTTGTCATGCCAGAGCTAGATGGAATTGGGGTTATGGAGAGCATGGCGAGGTTGGGGTGTGAGAAACGAGCGCTGCAAGAGAGCCGTCCTGTTTTTATTATTTTATCGGCAGTGATTCATGACGCGATTATGGCACAGCTAATGGAATTGGGAGCTGCCTACTATATGGCTAAAACATGCGATATGCAGCTGCTGCTAACGAGAATCCGGCAGCTAAAAGGAGCCGGGCCAATGCCACAGCTGCCACGGGCAGAAAAAGGAACGTTACGTAATGAGGATATCGCGCAGCGTGCTCGCAGCGTCGATATGGAAACCGAGGTAACGAATTTGATTCATGAAGTGGGCGTGCCGGCTCATATTAAGGGTTATCAATATTTACGAGAATCGATCCTGATGGCGATTGAAGATATGGATATTCTGAATGCAATTACAAAACAGCTGTATCCGGCCATTGCCAAAAAGTTTGATACTACGCCTAGCCGGGTTGAGCGGGCTATACGGCATGCGATTGAGGTAGCGTGGAGCCGGGGCAAAATGGATACGCTGGAAAAACTGTTTTCCTATAGTATTAGTATGGGAAAAGGCAAGCCAACGAATAGTGAATTTATTGCACTGATTGCGGATCGCATGAGATTAGAAATGAAAGCAGGATAATACCTAAAAGCAGAGGGGGAAGATGCTCCCTTCTAGGTAGACAAGCAAAATAATCAAACTTGTCTCTTAGAAGGGAGCGTATTTTATTTGAAAAATTTTAAGAAAAGTACCCAAGAAATATAGTCAGTATTTTTCCAAGATCTATACACCAGATTGTGAGAAAACCAAATCCCTTCTTTTTTTTATGAACTTTTTGTAAAATCGAGGACACTTCCTGTTTTTTGTACGATAGTTATATATAGAGGGAGGAATTCGATTTGAAAAAGAAAAACTATGTTAGAAAACCCTGGGCCTTCGAGGAGG
>CALWPV010000123.1 GCA_944383515.1 uncultured Clostridia bacterium | reverse complement strand
TCTTTTCTTTTTATTATAACACACTATCACAAACAAGTACAGATAAAAACATAAAATTTGACAAAAAAATGCAGGCTTTATGCGGCCTGCAAGGTATTTTTGATTTATTCAACTGTAAAACTCCCGGGAGTTTGTCAAGAAAAAACTCCACAACATCTTGACACTGTCTTAAAAAAATCTCTACATTGACAGTCCGCGGCGAAAATGATATGATAGAGGAAATTAAAAGGATGCTGCAACTGACGGAAATCAAGGTGGCCAACCACCGGGGAGCAGTATACCTAAGTTATGCCGACCGTCTGGGCAGCGCGTACCTGTGTACGATGCTGCCCTTTTTGGTTTGGTGAGTATATGAAACGGAGGATTCTATGAACATTTTATCCATTGAACAGCAACTTCGGGAAAACGCTTACCCCGGCCGCGGTATTGTTATTGGTCGCAGCGCGGATGGCACAAAGGCCGTTGTCGCCTATTTTATTATGGGCCGCAGCGAAAACAGCCGCAATCGCATTTTTGTAGAAGAGGGCGAGGGCATTCGTACCGAGGCGTATGATCCCTCTAAGCTGGTAGATCCCAGTCTCATTATTTACGCTCCTGTCCGTGTTATGGGCAATAAAACCATTGTAACCAACGGTGACCAAACCGACACCATTTACCAGCTCATGGACAAGCAGCAGACCTTTGAACAGGCACTCAGAACCCGTCAGTTCGAGCCCGACGCGCCCAACTACACGCCTCGCATTTCCGGTATTCTGCACATTGAAAGCGGCCTTTACAACTACGCCCTTTCTATTTTAAAAACAGAAAACGGCGATCCCTCTTCTTGCCTGCGGTTTACGTTTTCGTATAATAACGCGCAGCCGGGACAGGGACACTTTATTCACACCTATCAGGGCGATGGCGATCCGCTGCCCAGCTTCGAGGGCGAACCCAAGCTCATTTCCATTCCCAACAACTTAAACGACTTCACCGATCTACTATGGCAAAGTCTCAATGAAGACAACAAGGTTTCGCTCTTTGTCCGTTTTATCGATATTGAAACCGGCGCTTACGAAACTCGTATTGTGAATAAAAATCAATAAAACCAGAATGGAGGATTATCATGAACGAAATGCAATTAAAATATGGCTGTAATCCTAATCAGAAGCCATCGCGCATTTTTATGGAAGACGGCAGCGATTTACCCATTCAGGTGCTTTGCGGCCGCCCGGGCTATATCAATCTGCTAGACGCTTTAAACGGCTGGCAGCTTGTGAGCGAGCTCAAAGCCGTAAGCGGTTTGCCCGCCGCGACTTCGTTTAAACACGTTTCCCCTGCCGGCGCTGCCATAGGCCTGCCGCTCACCGACACGCTCAAAAAAATCTACTGGGTTGACGATGTCAAAACCTTTTCGCCCCTTTCCTGCGCCTATGCCCGCGCCCGCGGCGCCGACCGCATGAGCTCGTTCGGCGATTTTATCGCGCTCTCCGACATATGCGACGTTCCGACCGCCCGGCTGAGCCGCCGCGAAGTTTCCGACGGCGTCATTGCGCCCGGTTATGAGCCCAAAGCGCTGGAAATGCTGCAAAAGAAAAAAGGCGGAAACTACTGTGTACTGCAGATTGACCCTGCGTATCGCCCCGCGCCGCTGGAACGCAAGCAGGTGTATGGCATTACATTTGAGCAAGGCCGCAACGAACTGAAAATCGACGAAAACTTTTTCAGCCAAATTGTCACGCAAAACAAAAACCTGCCTGACAGCGCCAAAACCGATCTGGCGATTGCCATGATTACCTTAAAGTATACGCAGTCCAATTCCGTTTGCTATGTAAAAGACGGCCAAGCCATCGGCATTGGCGCCGGGCAGCAGTCACGGATTCACTGCACCCGCCTAGCGGGAAGCAAGGCCGATAATTGGTGGCTTCGTCAAGCTCCCCAGGTTCTGAATCTGCAATTTGTTGACGGCATCGGCCGTGCCGATCGCGATAATGCGATTGACCTGTATATCGGCGACGAATATATGGACATTTTGGCCGATGGCGTTTGGGAAACAACATTTAAAGAAAAGCCGCCCGTCTTTACGCGCGAAGAAAAGCGGGCCTGGCTGGATCAGCTCACCGACGTAGCGCTGGGTTCTGACGCGTTCTTCCCCTTTGGCGACAATATTGAGCGCGCGTTCAAGAGCGGCGTCAAGTATGTTGCAGAGCCTGGCGGCTCGGTGCGCGACGACAACGTTATTGCCGCCTGCGATAAACATGACATGGTTATGGCCTTTACCGGCCTGCGCCTGTTCCACCACTAATTTTTACCCTATGGAGGATACTTATGAAACCGATTAAAGAAGGCAAAGTTCGTGAAATTTATGATAATGGAGACAGCCTTATTATGGTGGCCACCGATCGCATCAGCTGCTTTGACGTGATCTTGCATAACGAAATTACCAAAAAAGGAACTGTTCTCACGCAGATGTCTAAATTCTGGTTTAACATGACCAAAGAAATTGTGCCCAACCACATGATTTCGACCGATACCAAAGACATGCCCGCTTTTTTCCAAACCCCGCAGTTTGAAGGCAAAAGTATGCTGTGCCGTAAACTGACCATGCTGCCGATTGAATGCATTGTACGGGGCTATATTACCGGCAGCGGCTGGGCCAGCTACCAGAAAAACGGCACGGTATGCGGTATCACGCTGCCCGAGGGCCTGCGCGAATCCGACAAACTGCCCGAACCGATTTACACCCCGTCTACCAAAGCTGAAATTGGCGATCACGACGAAAATATCTCGTATGAGCAGAGCGTAGCGCACCTGGAAAAATATTTTCCCGGCAAGGGCGCGGAGTATGCGGCCAAGCTGCGTGATTACACTATTCAGTTATACACGGTATGCGCCGATTATGCGCTGAGCCGCGGCATTATTATTGCCGACACTAAGTTTGAATTTGGTCTGGATGAAAACGGCGAGATTGTGCTGGGCGACGAAATGTTAACGCCAGATAGCTCTCGTTTTTGGCCGGCGCAGGGATACGAGCCCGGTCATGGTCAGCCCTCCTTCGACAAACAGTTTGCCCGCGACTGGCTGAAAGAAAACGAAGGCCAGCACGACTGGACCCTGCCGCAGGAGATAGTCGACAAGACCATTGCCAAATATCTGCAGGGTTATGAAATGCTAACCGGCGAAGCTCTGTAATTCATAAACATTAAAAAAGAGGATGCTTTCTGACCTACGGCTTACAGCCCCTAGGCAGGAAACATCCTCTTTTCTTTTTATCGCATACTGTTTTTTACTTTCAAACGGTTAAGCGCTCTGGAAAGCGTAGCCTGCGCCAGGCGATATTCCTTCATGCTGCGCTTTTGCAAAATTGCTTCTTGCGCGGCGTCGGCTTCGCGCTTAGCGCGGTTAACGTCGATTTCCTCCGGCCGCTCAATGGAGTCGACCAATACCAGCACCTCGCCATTTTCAATCTTCATAATGCCCGGTGAAATGGCGGCGATTTGCATTTCTTCGCCTTCCAGCTGATATGAGAGCATACCGGGCACAATGGCGCTAATCATATTGCTATGCCCCGCATGAATGCCATACATTCCTGTTACCGTCGGGACAATGAGCGATACGCATTCTCCGTCGTAGAATGTGTGGTCAGCAGCCAAAATATGGACATTAAATGGTTTCATTAGTTTTCACTCTCCATGGCTTTCGCCTTCTCCACTACGTCTTCAATGGTTCCGACATTGAAGAAGGCTGCCTCCGGATATTCGTCCATTTCGCCCTCTACAATGGCTTTGAAACTGCGCAGTGTATCTTTAAGAGGCACATAAATACCAGGAATATTGCTGAACTTCTCAGCCACATGGAAAGGCTGCGCCAGGAAACGCTGAATCTTTCTGGCACGCATAACCGTATTGCGGTCTTCGTCGCTCAGCTCGTCCATACCCAGAATTGCAATAATATCTTGTAGCTCATTGTATTTCTGCAGAATTTCCTGCACCCGTCTGGCAATGTAATAATGTTCTTCGCCAACTCTGGCAGGCTCTAGCAGCCGAGAGTTCGACTGCAGCGGATCCACCGCGGGGTAAATACCCTGCTCGGCGATTTTACGGCTCAGTACCGTTGTCGCATCTAGGTGCGAGAAGGTGGTGGCCGTAGCCGGGTCGGTTAAGTCGTCGGCCGGCACATAAACAGCCTGCACCGAAGTAACCGAGCCCTGGCGGGTAGAAGTGATCCGTTCCTGCAGCTCACCCATTTCGTTAGCCAGCGTGGGCTGGTAACCAACGGCCGAGGGCATACGGCCCAGCAGCGTCGAAACCTCACTACCGGCCTGCACAAAACGGAAAATGTTATCAATAAACAGCAGTACGTCCTTATTTTCCTGATCCCGGAAATACTCCGCCATAGTTAGCCCTGAAAGCGCAACACGCATACGCACGCCGGGGGACTCGTTCATTTGCCCGAATACCAGCGCCGTTTTATCGGCCACGCCGCTGGCATGCATTTCACGCCATAAATCATTACCTTCACGGCTACGTTCTCCTACGCCGGTAAATACAGAGTAGCCGTTGTGCTCCATGGCTACGTTGTGAATCAGCTCCTGAATCAATACGGTTTTACCTACGCCGGCGCCGCCGAAAAGTCCGATTTTACCTCCCTTGGGATAGGGCTCCAAAAGGTCGATAACCTTAATACCGGTCTCCAGAATTTCCGTAACCGGACGCTGCTCCTCGAAGGCCGGGGGCTTACGGTAAATGCTATGCCGCTCGGTTTCTTCCGGAATTTCTCCTTCGCCATCAATGGGATCGCCCATAACATTAAACATACGACCCAGCGTAACTTCGCCGACCGGAACGGTAATGGTCTCGCCGGGAGCGTACACTAACATGCCTCTGGCCAGGCCATCGCTTTCTGCCAGCATAATACAGCGCACCATGTTGTTCGCAATATGCTGCGAAACTTCCATAACCCGCTTTTTTCCAGAAAAAACAATATATAGTGCCTCGCGAATTTTAGGCAAATAACCATTTTCAAACTTTACATCGATAACCGGTCCGGATACCTGAACAATGGTTCCTGTCTTCATCGTAATCAAACTTCCTTTCTACGCATGCGCTTTCTTTTCTGCGCTTTAGCGCCCGCGCTAATTTCCGTTATTTCCTGCGTGATCGCCGCCTGCCGCACGCGGTTGAACTGAGTAGAAAGCTCTGCCAGAAGTTCTTCCGCATTTTGGTTGGCTGCGTTCATTGCATTCATACGCGCATTCTGCTCACTGCAAAAACTATCAATTAAAGCACTGTAAATAAATCCCGACAGGTAGCTCGGCATCATGGTGTTCAGCACTTCTTCTACAGAGGGCAAGAATTCAAACGGCGTTTGCACGGTTTCTTCTTTTGCGGGGGTGGAAAAGAACGCGCGGTGAAATGGCAACAAGCGCGTTGACTTAGCTACCGCTTCCAGGCTGTTCTCCATATCGGTATAGACAATATACATTTTCTTCAGTTCGCCGCTGTCAAATTTCTCCAAAAGCAGCGTACTGATCTCGCGTGCCCGCTCCATAGTAGGGTTCTGCGCCGTATAAAGAAAAGAATGCTCAATCGGAATATGGTGCTGCGTAAAAAAATGGCGGCCATACTCGCCCACAACGAAATACTTCATTTCTCCGTGGTCTTTAGCCAGCTGCAGCGCCTCCTTAATTACATTCTGGTTATAAGCTCCGGCAAGGCCTTTATCGGCCGTAATCACCAGACAGCCATACGGCCCTTCAATAACAGGCTCTTTATCCGGCGGGTAGAAATAGGGACTATCGACATCGCTTACCGTACGGAAAATCCGTTTGATCTCATTTCTCAAGGCGTCAAAATACGGTCTGGTTTTTTCCAGATCATTTTTAGCCTTCCGCAGTTTCGTTGAAGCGATTAAATACATCGCGTTCGTAATCTTACGCGTATCTTCAACGCTATTGATTCGTCCTTTGATTTCCGCTGTACTTGGCATAATGCTTACCCATTATCCTTTCCCGCTAAATCTTCTTTCAGCTTGAGATCTGCCTGATATTTTTTCGTCATTTGAACAATGGCGTCCTGATCTTCTTCACTCAGTTTGCCTGTCTGATCAATTTGGTAGCATAGGGTAGCGCTATTATTCTCTATATAGGCAAGCAAATCGTTACAGAACTGATCGATCTTTTCCAGCGGCACATCCTGCATCAGGTGACGCAGCGCCACCGTAAGCAAAATCACCTGCTCATGCTGACGCATGGGGTGATACTGCGGCTGCCGCAACAGGCGCATAAGCCCCTGGCCGTAAACCAGTTGCCGTTTAGTCAGCTCGTCTAAGTCACTGGAAAACTGTGTAAAGACTTCCATTTCTCGGTACTGCGCCAAATCCAGACGTAAACCGCCGGACGCCTTCTTCATGGCTTTAGTCTGCGCGTCGCCGCCCACACGGGATACGGAAAGCCCCACGTTAACAGCCGGACGCTGACCGGAGAAGAACAGATCGCTTTCCAAGAAAATCTGTCCATCGGTAATGGAAATAATGTTAGTCGGAATATACGCCGAAACGTCACCCGCCTGTGTTTCTACAATCGGCAGCGCCGTCATGCTGCCGCCGCCCATTTCGTCAGAAAGGTGCGCCGAGCGCTCTAACAAACGAGAGTGTAAGTAGAATACATCGCCGGGGAAAGCCTCACGTCCAGGGGAACGCTCCAGCAACAGGCTAATAGCACGATACGCAATGGCATGCTTAGACAAATCGTCATATACAATGAGTACGTCTTTACCTTTATACATAAAATACTCGCCCAGCGCAGTGCCCGCATACGGTGCGATATATTGCAGCGTTGCGGCATCGCTGGCCGAGGCGCTTACGATAATCGAATACTCCAGTGCATCGTTTTGCTGCAGCGTTTCCACAAGCTGCGCAACCGAACTAGCCTTCTGACCAATCGCGACATAAATACAGATTACATTTTTTCCCTTCTGATTCAGAATGGTATCTAGCGCAATCGCGGTTTTACCCGTTTGTCTGTCGCCAATAATCAGCTCTCGCTGACCACGGCCAATTGGGAACATGGAGTCAATGGCCAAAAGGCCCGTCTCCATAGGCGTGTCAACCGGCTGTCTTTCAATAATACTAGGAGCGGGAGCCTCGATAGGCCGATACTCGCTGGCCTGGATTTCTCCTTTACCGTCAATCGGTTCGCCCAAAGCGTTGATTACACGCCCTAAAAATTCTTCGCCTACCGGAATACCAGCGGTTTTTCCAGTGCGGCGCACAATGCTACCTTCGACAATTTCTTCTTCGTCGCCAAACAAAATACAGCCAATTTCCCCTTCTTTCAGGTCTTGTACCATGCCTTTGACGCCCGAAGAGAACAGCAAAATTTCTCCATAAGCAGCATGCTCTAAGCCCGAAACTGTGGCGATTTCGTCTCCTACTGAAATGACTTCGCCCATTTCTTCCGGCATAACCTCCGGAATCCAGTTATTTACGGTTTCTTTTATGAGCGGAATGATTTCGCGATTCGCCGGGTGCAGCTGCTCCAGTCTGTCTTTAAACTGACGCAGACGCCCCTCAATGCTCCAGTCATAGACGTCGGAACCGGCCTGCAGCACAAAGCCGTCGGTCATATCAATATCTTGCTCCCACTGCAGCGTAAAATCTTTCTTATAACGCCGCATTAAAAAGTGAAGCAGACGTCCCTGAATCTCCTGACTTGGCTTCGCGGCGCTGCGCAGAATGGCTTTACCGCGTTTTTCATTTGTTTTGTCCATCTGGAACCTCCCTTTCCGCAATGCTGAGGAATTGCTCGTAGGGATCTCCCTGATCTTTGAGCGTAATCTTTTCGGCAGCCGTAACCACCATGTCCGTCAGCTCCTTTTTAGTCTGCTGTATCATGACATCGTGTTCATGCTGCGCTGCTTCCTTGGCCTGAGCCAAAATAGCATGGGCCTGTTTCCTGGTTTCTTCTATCTGCTGTTCACGCATTTGATCCATCTCTTTTTGTGCTTTAGCTCTCTTTTGCTCAAGCTCTTCATCGACATGCTCCAGCTGCGCATGATACCAGTGTACCAGATCTTCAGCTTCTTTTCTGTGTTTTTTTGCTTCTTTATCTACGTTCTGGTAATATTCTTCCCGCTTTTTCATAAATTCCTTTACCGGACGGTACAGGATCAGATACAACCCGCCGGCTAAAATCGCAAAGTTAAAGAGATGGAGCAATATTTGCTGCCAATCTATATTTAACGGAATGTTCATACCAAATCCTGCCTTTATAATACGAATATAATTAAAATAACAACCAACAACGCGTAAATAATAGCCGTCTCAATGAAGACCATGGTCAGCATGAGCGTAGTTCTGATCTTGCTTTCCATATCGGGCTGACGGGAAATACCTTCGGCCGATTTACCACCGACCAAACCCATACCCAGCGCACCGCCGGCTGCCGCCAAACCAATGGCGACACCTGCCGCAATTGCCTTTACGCCGTCAATGCTGCTGCCGTCATCTTCCTGAGCCGTCTCCGTGGTAGTTACCTCGGTAGACTCTGCCGCGGAAACATCGGTAGAATCAGAAAATACCGGAATCGCTACAAATGAAACAAATAATGTTAAAAACAAAAGCGCACAAATCTTTTTTACATTCTTCATAATGATTAACCTCGATCTTCCTTTTAAATTTCACTTGCTTTCGCAACTTTTTCATGACGAGCCTTTTTCTTTTTAGGTGTCGGCTCTGACATTTCGCCGTAAAACAGGGCGGTGAGCATAGTCAGTACATAGCTTTGAATTAGCGCGTGCAATAATGTAAAGAGTATACCCACAATAACCGGCAATACAAAGCTAAGTGAGATGTAGTAATACACCAGTTCCGTAACCAGCAAACCACTTAACAAAGCGCCGAACAGTCGGAAACTCATGGAGATGAGCAAGGATACCTCCTTGAGTGCTTTTCCGATTCCGCGAATTCCATTGCCTGCAATCGCACCGGATACTATGACGCAGTAGGACAAAACACCCAGCATAATAGCGCCATTGACGTCGGACAGCGGGGCGGGCAAAGTAACGGAATGCCCTTCTGTGGTAATCGCCTGCAAACCGAAAAGTTCAAACAGCGTTCCCACAAAAATAAACGCGCCGGCCGCAAACACATAGGCCCCCAAAAATCCGTTTCTCCAGGGGCTGTTCGTTTTGGCCAGATTATCAAACATGCCCACCACCTGTTCCAGCATCATCTGGAACTTTCCGGGGACATATTTAAATTTTGGAATCACAAAAATGCGAATACATGCGGCGGCTACCAGTAGAATCACTGTTACCGTAATCGCAGAAATAAGTCCGGGATTCACCGTCATGATTCCAAACAGACTGATTTGATTCGTCTCATGCAGGACGGCATCGCGCATCATCACCTGAACGGTTTCCTCTCCGCTTCCTGACGGAGCCAGAAAACTACCAACCAACAAGGCGAGCGTCACGATGATCCAGATGATTATAAATCGTGTTCTTTTTTTCTTCATATTTTTCCTTCTTTCTTTTTGGAAGTTATCTCTTCTTATATAAAGCGACCACGGGGTCGTGATCGCGTCAGCTTCCAAGTTCCAAGAATTAAATTCTGCTAGGGCAATTGCCAGGGCAATAGATCGCCTAGTCAGATTCTCCCATCATCCTCCTTAGCTTATGTATTTTCCTTGCACCATCGACTATTATAGACCGATTTTTCAAAAAGTCAAGAGACCCTCTTTTTTCTTTACTATCTCTTGATTTTCGCACTATATGCCCAAATCGTCCTCAGCCTGCTTAAGCCTTGCGGCAAATTGTTGATAAAACGCTGCCTCTTCCCAGGGAGTCTGATAAAAGACACGCAGCAGATATAAATTTAAACCTTTGAGATCGCCTCCGGCCTGCTGCACCGCCCGAATACGAAAATCGTGCCACTGCTTCACAAAATGCTCGTACTGCGCCAGCTGCGGCATATCGATCCACGTTTGCACCTGAATCAGCTTGCGGTTTTTCTTCACACATTCATTTTTCTGTATAATATAATGCAGCCCCTGTGCGTCATAATACCGAGCCAGCGGAAACAGCCGGCAAATTCCCGGCCGCAGCGCATGCTGCGCGCAGCGTCCCTCTGCATTTAAAAACACGCAGCGCTCTTCGCGGCCTTCTGAACGTAAATGCGGCAGCAGCAACCCTTCTTCCACGCCCAGCTCTACATATTGCTGCAGCAGCTGCTCAAAAGAGAGCCGCAGCCCGTGCGTTAACCTTGCTACGTCTAACGGATCTAACACAATAGCCCGCGCCGTATGGCAGCAGCAAAAAAAGCAGCCCTGACAACCGCCCGCGTCAGCCCGCACCCAGTCTTCTGCCCGATACAGCCGGCCGTCGGAAATGTCCTGTAACGAAACGCCCCTTCTCATGCTCTCCTCCTGCCTGCTATCATCAGTCCCAGACAACCGCCGATCAGCAGCACTAAAATTAAAATCGCGCAGTTCATAAAAAATGTTTCCGGCAAAATTAAAATAATCTGGTCGACGGCTGGATCAAAAATCCAGTTTTCCTTCCCTGGAAAAAACAGCCTGTGGAATATAGTAAACGCCCTTGAAAAGTTAGTGGCAGCCAGCAGACCAACCACTATAAAAACGCTTAGCAAACCTGCTCCCGCATAAAACCCAGGCGTGCGCCCGGCAAATTGATAGGGGCGAATATGTAACCGGCTTCGCGCCACGCGCCAGGCCAAAAGGCCTAACGCGGTCACGCCCAATACGATTAAGTCCAGCATAAACAGGCTCCGCACATCCACAAAATGAGAACGACCCCACTCGGACCAGGCCAGCACCCCCGTTGAAAACTCATGGGTAATGCCTATGCAAAAATTCATCATCTGGTTATACGCTTCTATGATTTCCGACCGGCTCAGCCCCGTAGTCGCTTCCAGCCCCAGCGGCCCAATTTGCCAATAATAAAACGGACGAAACAGAATAGGCACGGCAATAGCCGCCGTCAAAACCAGAAACGCAATCGCTATGCTCAGCGCCACCGATAGTATCTTACTTTCTTTCATAGATTCCTATACCTCCTACTCGTGAAGACGCAAGTACCAAACACACTTGTCCCGGCAGATAAAAAAGCCACATGCCATAGGCGACCAGCGGCCAGGCGGGCCGTATATAATGCAGCCCCACGCAAATGTCGCAGGCAAGCAGCAAACTAAGGCCCGGCGCCAAATAGGGTATTTTTCTTTGAATTGCTGTGGCCGTATTAAAACTTAACATAATAAAATAATACGCCGCCGCTATCTCCAGCGGGCTGCGCAGCCACAGCAGGCTTATGCTAAACAGCAGCGCTCTTATACCCATTCCATCCGGCAGCCACAGCGCATATAACGTTTGCACCACGCCAAACGCTAATACCCCCAGCAGCACATGACGCGTGTCAAAAAGCAAAAATAAATCCGCTACCAGGCTGCATAAAAGCGCCCCCATGGTAAGCGGCTCGCCAATCTCAACGGCCATGGCGGCGCAAAACGCAACCGCCGCGTATTTGAGCCCGTCTACCGGTACACCAGCTATATCCCCTATAAGGTAGGCGCCATAAAGCGCCGCCTCCAAAGCTAGCCAAAACCTTTTGATCACTGCGTATTCCTTTCTATGATACGAAAAGCCCAGCGGCTTGTCAACTCACCTTTGCATCGTTTTGTATGATCTTTCCAAGGTTGCGCATACTAAGACTAGTTTAACCACTTTGCAAGGAGCGCATACCATGTCCAAAGATACACATGAGACCATGACACAGGGGCCGATTCCGCGCGTGCTTCTCTCACTAGCACTTCCCACTATGGCCAGCATGCTTATGACCTCGATCTATCAAATTGCCGATACCTTTTATGTGGCGAGCCTGGGCACGCAGGCAACGGCCGCCGTGGGAATTACGTTTGCCTTAACCTCGTTAATTCAGGCCGTTGGCTTTACGCTGGGAATGGGCGGCGGCAGTCTCATTTCTTTGTCCCTCGGTAAACAAGAGAAGGAGCGGGCCAGCCAAATTGCCAGCACTTCGTTTTACCTGGCCCTGTTGCTGGGGATTGGTATTGCTCTGGCGCTAGGGGCACGCGATCCCATTTTAACGCTGCTTGGCGCCGATGACCAAATTCTGCCGTATGCCAGGGACTACAGTTTCTTTTTATTTTTATCGGCCCCGCTTTTTACCAGCTCCCTCTGTTTGAGCCATTTACTGCGCTCCGAAGGCCACACCGGATACGTCATGCGCGCGATTGTTTCTTCCGGACTTCTTAGCCTTGTTCTTTCTCCGCTGCTTATGCGTTTTTTAGGAATACAAGGAATTTCTTTGGCTACGCTGCTTAGTCAGCTACTCTGTTTATGTTTACTGCTTTATCCCTTTTTCCGCAAGAAGACCGTTCTCTCGCTGCGATTGTTTCCTCTCCGTGCTTCTTCCTTGAGGCTGCTTCCCTCCATTCTTTTTAACGGCCTTCCTTCGCTGCTGCGCCAGGGATTGGCAGCGGTTTCGGCCGCGCTGCTCAGCCGCGCGGCGACTGCCTATGGCGCCGGTGCCGTAGCCGGCATGTCTATTGCCGGAAAAATTTTTATGATTGTTCTTACTTTAATGCTTGGGTACGGCCAGGGGCTCCAGCCTTTACTAGGTTATAATTACGCTCAGGGGCTCACCCGGCGGGTTCGCGGCGCTGCTCTATTTTGCCTTTGGACGGGCACCGCAGGCCTGGTGCTTTTAGCAGCGGTATGCTTTCTGCAGGCCCCTTTTCTTATCTCTCTCTTTTCTACTGAAGAAGAGGTGCAGGGCATCGCCCTTTTGGCGCTGCGCGCCGGCGCGCTGACCATGCCGCTTTTAGGGATTTGCACCATTGTGAATTTGGGATTTCAGGCCATCAAACGGCCGGTAATAGCAACCTTTTTGGCGAGCGCTAGGCAGGGGCTGTTTTTTATTCCTCTGATTTTTTTGTTGCCGCCGGCGCTGGGGCTTTTGGGGGTGCAAATTGCGCAAGCGGTAGCCGACGCCGCTACCTTTGTGCTCAGTGTTCCTTTTTTGCTATATTTTTTGAGAAAAGCTGTTGACAAAAAAAACGGTAAAGGGTAGTATATAAGCACATGTAATCCATTACATTTTTAAAAGGAGACGATGAAGTATGCTGACAAATTTACCGATTGCCGTACAGGTATTTTCTGTGCGCGACGACGCTAGCGCCGACTTTAAGGGCACTATGCAAAAACTAAAGGACATGGGGTATGACGGTGTGGAGCTGGCCGGCCTCTATAGCTATACGCCTGCGCAGATTCGCCAAATGCTGGACGAGGTGGGGATTCCCGCGATTTCCGCTCATGTTCCGTACGCAGAGCTGCTGGCTGATCCCGAGGGTACCATTGCTGCCTACAAGGAGATTGGCTGCCAGTACATTGCTTTTCCGTATTTGACGGAAGACGTGCGCCATGGCACGCCGGCGTTTGCCGAGACGCTGGAGCATATGCGCCACATTTGCGAAGTAGCCAAATCCATGGGTATGCCGATGCTGTATCATAATCATGATTTTGAGTTTGTGAAAATGGATAACGGTCAGTTTGGTTTAGACTATATGTACGACGCGATTGACGCGGGCCTGCTGCAGACCGAGCTGGATACCTGCTGGGTGAAGGTTGCCGGTCAGGATCCGGCCGCGTATATTCGCAAATATGCCGGTCGTTGCCCCGTAGTTCATTTGAAAGACTTTTATAAGGAAGGCAAAGCCTCCAATATGTACGAGCTGATTGGCCTCAACGACAAAAAAGAGACCAAGGGTATTTTCGAGTTCCGCCCGGTAGGTCACGGCCTGCAGAACATGCCGGAAATCGTGAAAGCGGCGGAAGAATCCGGCGCCCAATGGCTTGTGGTGGAGCAGGACCGTTCCGTTGGCCGTACGCCGCTGGAAGCTGTAAAAATGAGCATTGACTTTTTGAAAAATGACAAATAAAAAAAGCTATGGCTAGCCTGTAAAAGGAGCTGTCGCATTGAATGCGACGGCTCTTTTTTTTAGTATAAAAAAAGGCTGTCACATCATGGATGTAACAGCTCCTTTTCATTGAAGACTCAGTGCACACGCCCATACAGCTCGGCCCAGTGCCGCATCTGCTCCTCCAGCTCCGGCCGTTTTTCCAACCAGTCCGGCGTTAAACGCCAGCGCCAGTTTGTGCCCAGCGTAGAAGGCTCATTGATCCGCGCCTCACTGCCCAGCTCCAAATACTCTTGCAGCGGCACAATAGCCGTATCGCAGCGGCTCATTAACGCCATGCGAATGAGCGCCTCATTCCACCTTGTCTCGTCTTCCAAACCCAAAAAGTCTACAATATGCTCTTTCAGCTCCGGCGCCATCGCCTGCCGCCAGCCTTGCAGCGTATCATTATCATGCGTGCCCGTATACACCACGCTATGCCGCCCCTGGTTATACGGCAAATACTCATTATCCGGCCCGCCGTCAAACGCAAATTGCAGCACCTTCATACCCGGAAATCCTGTTTGCTCCAGCAGCGCATACACGCCCGGCGTCAAAATGCCCAGATCTTCTGCCACAATCGGGAGGTCGCCGCCCAGTGCCCGCCGCAAGGCGGCAAACAGGGCCATGCCCGGCCCCTTTTCCCAGGCGCCGCGGAGCGCGGTTTTTTCGCCATAGGGAATGGCATAATACTCGTCGAAGCCGCGAAAATGGTCGATGCGAATGAGGTCGTGCAGCTGTAAGCTATGCTGCACGCGCCGAATCCACCAGGCAAAGCCGGTCTGTTCATGCAGCGGCCAGTTATAAAGCGGATTGCCCCAGAGCTGACCGGTTTCTGAAAACGCGTCCGGCGGTACCCCCGCCACCTTCGTGGGGCTGAGCTCTTCGTCAAAGCAAAACAGCTCGGGACTGGCCCAGGCATCAGCGCTGTCGATTGAAACATAAATGGGCAGATCGCCAAAAATCTGTATTCCTTTAGCATGGGCATAGGCTTTTAGCTTAGCGTATTGCGTAAAAAACTCGTACTCCAAAAAGCAATAGAAGGCAATATCCTCTGCTAATAACGCGCGGTACCGCGCCACAGCCTCGGGCCTGCGCAGCTTAATATCGGTATCCCACTCCTGCCAGAACCGGCCGCCGTAAGAGTCTTTAACCGCGCGAAACAGGGCGTAGTCTGGTAGCCAGTCTTCGTTTTCTTTCAGAAACGCCTGATACGCCGGCTGCTCTTTCAGCTGCGGCCTAGCCCTTTTAAAAGCGGTTTTCAGTACTTTAAACCGGCAGCCATAGAGGCGGCCGTAGTCTACCTTGGCGGGGTTTTCGCCGTAACAATAAGCCTCTATTTCCTCTGGCGTAAGCCAGTGCTTTTCAACCAGCACGTCCAGATCTATTAAGTACGGATTGCCGGCGAACGTGGAAAACGCCTGATACGGCGAATCGCCATATCCCGTTGGCCCCAGGGGCAAAATTTGCCAGTACGTCTGACCGGCTTGCTGCAAAAAGTCAATAAAATCGTAGGCCGCCTGCCCCAAGGTACCAATGCCATGGGGCGAAGGCAGCGAAGTTATGGGTAATAGAATTCCGCTTGTACGCATGCGCGTGTTCTCCTCAGCTTCGTATAATCGTTACTGTATGATACCATTTCTCAAGCGGTTTGTCAAAAGTTACCGTAATTTTCGCACAGCGGCGCACCACGCGATAATAACAGGAATTAACGCTCCCAGCCAGGATAAAGGCGTTTCAATGCAGGCGCCCATAAATTCAAGCTTCGGAACCAAAATGAAAGCGGCCAGGACTCGCATAGCCAGCTCCATGAGGCCGGCCACTGTAGGAATTACAGCATTACCTAATCCTTGTAGCGTATAACGAAATACAAATAAAAGCGCCAAAATACTATATAGCGCGCCATGAATCACGAGAAACTGATGCGCCAAATCTAAAATTGGTTGCTGCTCCGTGCCCACAAATAACGAAGCCAGAAAACGCCCGCCTACTGTCATAAGAAGACCTAAAAAAACAGAGAGCACTATAGACATCCATACACACTGACGAACCCCTTGCAAAATGCGCTGCGGCTGCCGTGCCCCATAATTTTGCGCCGCGTAGGTTGACATGGTGAGCCCCAGGGAACGAAGCGGTTCTACGGCTACGCCGTCAATTTTTTGCGCTACTGAATACGAAGCAATGGCAGTTGTTCCCATACCGTTGGTGGCAAATTGAATTAGAATGACGCCTAGTGAAATAATGGAGGATTGAAACGCCATGGGAATGCCCATAGCCAGATTATGTTTTACTACGGCCAGCGACCCGTGCCATGAATACTGTTTTAAAGACAAAACAGGCACAGACCGCACAATTTTTAGAGCACATAAAACAACGGAAATGGCCTGTGAAAGAACGGTGGCCAGCGCCGCGCCTTTCACTCCCAGCGGCGTATATACAATCAGCACATAATCCAAAACAATATTGATACCACAAGCAATGAGAAGATATTGCAAAGGCGAACGGCTATCTCCTAAGGCGCGAAGCGTATTGGCAAAAAAATTGTATAAAATAGTGGCTATAATGCCGGCAAAAATTACATATAAATACTCGCGCGCATAACCGAAAATATCACTCGGCGTACGCAATATTGTTAGCAGTTTCGGAGTAAGACTCACGCTTACAGCCGTTAAAACAAGACCGGTCACTATAGATATGATCAGATTATGCACATAATGACATTTAACTTCTTTTTCTTGCCTGGCGCCAAAGCTCTGCGCTAGTGGAATAGCAAGTCCCGCCGTCATACCGGAAGCAAAACCAATAATTAAATTGGCTAGCCCCGTAGTACAGCTAACACCCGCAAACGCGTCAACTCCTAGTGTACGACTAATTATGAAAGTATCTGCCATATTATAAAGCTGCTGAAACAGATTGCCCATGAGCAGCGGCAGCGCAAAACGTATTATTTGCCGATAGGGTTTACCTGAAGTAAGAGATTGCTGCATATATTCATTCCTCCCATATTGGGATTCCCCTATTGGGATTCCCATGTTTGGGTACAGTATACTGTTTAGAAGGAATCAATACAGCCATATACTTTAATAAAATAAGTGGTAAATCTTAATGTTTGTCTTTTTGGAATTCCAAATATTCGCGAGGAGTTTTTCCATAATACCGGTGAAAAAACTTATAGAAATTGCTGGTATCATTATACCCTAGCATAGCGGCAATTTCTTCAATTGTCAGCGTTGTTCCTTTTAATAAACTAAGAGCGCGCTGCATTCTCTGCTCTAATAGAATTTCTGAAAACGAATGGCCAGTTTCTTTTCTTAGCAGCGTAGAAATATAATTAGGGTGATACATAAAATGTTTAGAAAGGTCTTGTAATGAAACCCGATCGGAATGCGTACTAATATACTGCACAATTCGGTCGGAAAGACGCTTTGGCGGCGGTCCTGCCGCGGATCGTTTATACTGTCTGGCTACTTCTAGCAAAAGCGACAATACCAGCGGTTGCAAAACCGTTTGTACGTCTTCTTTTTCGCTCGCATACTCAATGACCATAATTTCTAGCAGCACACGCATTTTCCAGGCGTCGTCAAATCGTAAGTGAATAAAATCTTCGGAAAACTCATTGGTTTGCGGATCTAGAAAAAACTGAAACAGCTTTGGATCGGCCGATAAAACAGGTAAAAAAGTTTTAAAAAAAGACTCTTTTTGAATCAGTACCCCTATAATAATAAACTCTTCCTGTGCTTTTCGAGATAATGCATAGCCCGTATACGGCTGACCAATATAACACTCGTCTTCTTGAACTACAATATAATGATCCGAGTTTGCACTGAACGCCCCATAGCTTCCAAGATATGCAAAATTAAAAAAGAAAAAATCCTGACGGTGAAATTCTTCTTGAATCTCTGTTCCTTTATGGACGCAGATCATAATAGAATCGGACTGCTTCCCCGGCCATTGAAATGTTTTGGCCCAGCGGCTTTCTTTGGGCACATGCAAATAAGGCCATTGCCGCTGAGCGAAGGAAGCGGCCAATTTTTCCAAGGCATTGTTCAGGACCAGTCGATTATCCATACGTATTCTCCTTTCAAAACTGAAAATATACCACTCATAATATTAAAATTCAGCGCTGACTTTAACATTCTTTTTTATATAATAAAAACAAGAATTGATTACGGCTATATACACCTATAGAGACTTACTGTCTAAAGAATGGCGATCCTTATGCAATATAAGTAAACGCAGTCGCTTCTTGCCGCAGGCAAGCGCCGCACAGATTTAAAAAATAATACATTAACAAGGAGAGAAAGAAAATGACTGAACTCGAAAAATTAAATGCCGGACTCGAATATGACTTCTGGGATCCCGAGGTCAATGGATTAAAAATGAACGCTGTTAAAAACTGCGCCGTGCTAAACGCCCTAGACCCTACAGACACCGCCGCACGAGAGAAGGTAATTCGGCAGCTTTTTGGCTCATGTGGCGCAAGCCCAACGGTTCTACCCGTTTTCAACTGTGATAATGGAAAAAATATTCATGTGGGCGAAAATTTTTTAGCCAACTACAATGTAACCATTTTAGACATTGCGCCTGTTTACATTGGCGATTATGTCATGATTGGCCCCGGTACGCTCATTGTTACCGTGAATCACCCTTTGCCGCCGAGCAAACGCCGCCGGCATCTGGGACAGGCCAAGCCCGTTCACATTGGTAATGACGTCTGGATTGGAGGCAACTGTACCATATTACCAGGCGTAACCATTGGTAACAATGTTGTTATCGCGGCCGGAGCCGTGGTAACCAAAAATATACCCGATAACTGTGTGGTGGGTGGAGTACCCGCCAAGTGGATCAAAGATATCCCTAACGACATTACACCTGGTGGCGGCTTAGGTTAACTAAGTCGCCATTTGGCATGACTGCCGTTTTGGTCTTTGGTAACAACCAGCTGATCTTCAATGTCTTGCTTCAGCTCTGTAACATGCGAAATAATGCCGATGAGTTTTTCGCTGCCAGCCATTTCTTTAAGCACGCGCACAGCATGGCCGCGCGCATGGTCGTCGAGGGAGCCAAAGCCCTCGTCGAGGAACATAAAGTCTAAGGTTTTAGACGCCATGGTATCTTGTATCTGATCTGAAAGTCCCATGGCAATGGCAAGTGCCGCCATAAACGACTCACCACCAGAAAGCGTAGCTAAGCTGCGCTCACCGCCTGTAACCGCTGAGTAAACCCGCAAATCCAAACTGTTCTCTCCATTACTTTTCTCTCCCAAGGGCAATAAGCGTAGTTCATATTCACCATCGGACATCCGGCGCAAGCGCCTATTGGCTGCATAGAGAATGTACTGTAAATATTGCCTTTGCACATACCCTTCTAAAGACACACGCTGCCCGGGCATTTTTCCAGCAACTTTTTTATACAGTTTATCTAGGCATTCAAGGCGCCGGATACCGTCTTGACGCGCGTCGAAAATTTGCTCCATTTCCTTCAGGACCTCCTGATTGTCCCGCTTGGTATTTCTAAGCTCAGTATTTTTTTCTCTAATCGCGTCTAAACTGTTTTGAGCTTGCGACAACTGTTCCTGTAGCTCTACTAAATTAGGACGCGGCGTATCCCCTATAATATCTTGGTTTTCCTTTTTTCTGCCTTGGTAAAAAGCTTTATTTTTCTCAAAATCAGTAACGGTTTGTTGCCACCGACTGCTCTGTTCTTGTTCATAGGTAGAAACCAAGCTCTTCCATTCCGATTCGCTTAGTTTATACTTTGTTAGCTCCGCATGGTACTGCGCCTCTTTTTTCCGCTTATCTTCTTGTCTTAGTGGCAACTCCTTCTTCTCTTGTTCTATGAATCCTGCCGTTTTTTCTACCAGAGCAGAGATTTGCTGATACTGTTTTTCCCAATAAGCAAACGTTTTTTCAGCCTCGTCTTTAGTCGCCCGTGCCTGCTTAAAAGCTTCTTCTGCTTCCGCTAAAGAAACGCCCTTCTGGTTTTTGAGGTATTGCCCCATTTCTGTCTGCGCTTGAAGCAATTGATTGCTTTTTTCTCTCTCTCGTTGACCAGCCTTCTCTACTTCCTGCTGCAGTTTTTCTTTCTTTTCAGCCACATGCTCCACAAATTCTCTAGCTTCATTAAGGCGATTATTTTTTTCTTCCCACCGTTTTTTCTCGTTTTGTACTACCAAAAGAAATGCGTCAATTGAAGGTATATCCGGCGGCAATATTTCTTTTATTTTGCCTTGAAGCTCCTGCTTTTCGTTTTCCCACTGAGTTTGTTTCACTGTTTGAGTCACTGAGTATTGATTAGCCGTGAACGACGCATCTTCTTGTTTTTTCTGCAGTTGCTGTACTTTTTTCTGCCACTTGTCTAGCTCACTGCGGCTCAGCACCTGCGAGTTTTCGTCCAAATTCGCCGGTTTAGGGTGGTCCAAAGAACCGCAAACCGGGCAAGGCTGACCTTCATACAGCTGCTCCTTGGCTAACACACCGGCCTGTTGATCTAAAAATTGTTGGTACGCGTTTTCATACGCATGGCTTTCTTGCGTATATACTTTTTTTGCCTCGTTATATTGCCTCTGGGCCTCCGCTTCTTGTCGGCACAATTCTTTTATAGCGTTTTCCTTACCTTGCAAATCTTCCTGCTTCTTTTGCAGCTCTTTTAATTGAGCTTCTTCATTTTTGTAGAACGAAACCTGTTGCGGCGCCTCTTGTAGTTCTTTTTGGAGTGCCAGCTGAGTTGCTTCTTTTTCTTCCAGCTGATGCTGCTTCTCCTGCCATTTCTCTAGCTCTTTTTTCGCTGTATCGAGCTCTTTTTCCAACTCCTGGACCCGCTTCTGGCTGGTATACAGTTTTTGAGCGTTATCCTTTGCTTCTTGAAAACGTTGCTTATCAATCGTACAGCGTTCCCTCGCCTGTGCCTGCTGTTTTTCCGCTTGTTGCTTCTCCTCTCCCCATTTTTGTTGCAGTAGTTTTTGCTGCGGTAACTTTTCCGTATTCTCGTTCAGTTCTCTTTGCATCTTCTCAACATTTTCCGCGGCATCTCGATAAAATTCATAAGAGGTTTTCAGCCTATAGGCATCATCCAGTTTTTTCGCCTTATCTCTAAGACGATTCATGTTTAGTTCTTGCTCATTCAGCTCTTTCAATTTCTGGCATGCTTCTTCTAAACTTATATATGCCTTTTTAATTTGTTCCCCTTTACTCTTTTTGTCGGTAAGAGCCTGAAAAACTTCAGTTTCTTTTTTTTCTTTTTGCTGTAATACATTCCAAGCCTGTTCCCAACTTTTCACGCAATCGCGTAAGGTCTGTATGGCTAGTTCCATATACACAACCGATTTTTCTGTAATATATCTTTTCAGCTCTTCTTCTTTTTCTAAATCGATATTCGGAAACTTAATTCGGTTGACTTCCCGTTCCCAATCTTTTATTTGCCTCTCCCTATCCTGCGTTTCCCGATTGAGTGTGTCTTTTAAAGATATTTCAATTTTCTCATATAATCCGGTATGAAACAGCTCTCGAAAAATTAGTTTTTTCTGCTTAGAATCCGCTTGCAAAAAATTCATATATTCGCCCTGCGCAATCATTGCCACTTGCATAAACTGTCTTTTGTCCAGTCCCACCAAATCCAGAATTTTTTGCTCCGCTTCTCGTTTGGTATAATACGTACCGTCTGGCATCCGTATCTCCACCTCGGCTGGTCGTTCTGTTAGCCCCTGTCCCCGCTTTTTTACTCCTTTATATGCGGGCACGCGACGAATTGTATACTGCTTTTCATGCTGCCCCACACCTTGCGAAAAAGTGAAACGAACTTCTGGGGGCAAATCATAATTTCCATATTGCGTCTGTAGTTCTTCTGTCGATTTTAATTTTTCACTGCTCCCCCTTTCGCCGTATAACGCATAAACAATGGCATTAAATATTGTAGTTTTACCAGATCCCGTATTACCGGTAACTAAAAATATATTCTGGCGCGGCTGCGTAAAATCAACTTCACATTTTTTATGGTACGATCCAAATGCCTGAATACTTAAATAGACTGGCTTCATACTATTCCTCCATTTCGATCTCTTTGAGAATGCCTTCTAAAATTCTTCTCTCTTCTTCGCTCATATCTTGTAAAAAGGCTTCACACATTTCCATAGGATTTCGTTTTTCAACCCTATATTCTACCGTTTCCTCTAATCGATACTGTCTTTCTACCCGCAAATCTAAGAGAAAAGGAAACGCATACCGTAGGCGATCACGTACATTTTCGCCAATAGGACCTTCTTCTCCTGTAATACGAAGGCTTACATAATCCTCACAGTGTTGTAAAAGGACTTCGTCTATTGTTCCTGTAATCACTTTTACTTTGCGCAGCGGTTCTAACGGCAAAACCCGAGTTTGTGTACTTCCCTTAGGACCTAACTCCACCATGACAATTCCCTTTTCCTGTCCGGCCTCGCTTACAGAATAGGGCATGGGGGTGCCGCAATAGCGACAATATTCCCCTCTTACCAACGTTGGTTTATGAATATGACCCAGCGCTACGTAATCAAACGGCTCCAACACGCTGGCCCAAACCTGATCCATATTGCCTACTGTAAACACCTCATTATCTGCCCTCTCTACTTCACCTGCACTCATATCCTCGGGCACATAAAACTGGTGGCTTAAGAGAACATTTCGCTCTTCCCCATTGATTACTTCCCTCTCCAAAAGGGCATGAATCGCCTCATCATGCGATATAGCCGTCTCGCTTTCCGGGCACAGCCATGCACGCACCGTCGCCGGTCTCACATAAGGAAGCATATAAAAATTGACACTCCCATACTCGTCTTGTAACGTCATTGTAGCCATGTGTTCATTTTCCGCCTGTGGCGGCAACCCGACCATGTACACATTCTGACGTGCCAAAATAGAGCCGAAACAAGCTATGCGCTGGCCACTATCATGATTGCCCGCAATGGCAAGAATTGCCGTTTGGGGTGACGCCTGTAAAAGTTCACTAATAAAGCTATCAAGTAAAGCAACGGCCTCGGCCGCAGGAGCCGCTTTGTCGTAAATATCTCCCGCGATCAGAATGGCATCGGGCTTTTCTCTTTTTGTATAACTCACAATCTGATCTAGTATGTGCTGCTGATCTTCCTTTAGGTCGTAGTTATAAAGCTTAATGCCTAAATGCAGATCGGATAAATGAAACAATTTCATGAATGGCCTTCTTCCTCTGGCTTTCTTAAGATTTTATCCATGCTTTTACCGTTTGCCAGTTCGTCGACTAGCTTGTCCATACGCCGAATTTCGAGCATGAGAGGATCGGAAATTTCCTCAATGCGCACGCGGCAGACCGTTCCCTTAATGAGCGTACGATTCGGATTTAAACAGGGCGCATTGTCGAAAAAGTCTTTATAAGAGCAGTATTCGTCTTCTCTCATTTCCTGTATCTGCTCGGGGGTATAGCCCCCAAACCACAGTAAAACCTGCATAAATTCTTCTTCTGTGCGCTCTTTCTTGAGCACCTTATTCAGAAGAATCTGATACATTTTTCCAAATTGTGTTTCGTATACTTTTCCTCTACTCATTATGAATCCCCTTTCTTAGCGTTACATTGTTCTTATTGGCGTTTTAGAATTCCACCGCTGCACCGCCCGCTTAGTGCTCTCAAAAAGCAGCTGATTTTTATTGGCCTGTGAACTGGCCTGCAAAACCCCAATTTTCATTTGTAATTAGTAAACTCCTTGTCTTCTGGTTTGAAATAGATTGTCTTAAAGGTTTCAAAAACCAGCGGCATATCTTCTTGAAATGCACGGCCCTCGCGTGCGGCTTCTTCCTGAAAATATGCTCTATGCTTAACGCGCCAGCTGTCTAGAGTTTCATCCTCTCCTTCCAGACGCGCTAATTCCCACTTTACTTCGTTAAAAGCGATGAGATGCACCGACTGCGTTTCAATCACGCAGCGCGCCTGCCCCCGCCCGTCCAGTACAATACTTAAATCGCCCGGACGCGGCAAAGGAGCGTTTCCCCATGCAGCTTTGCTGCTACAGGTTGCTGTCTTTTTTCCTTGCAATACAAGCGCAAGCAGCCTATCGGCCATAAAGCCGCCACTGCCAAAAGCAAAAGCTTCTATATATGTCAGGTTAGACTGCCCGTAATCTTTTTGAAATGCGTTCCAAAATTCTTGAATCATGTTATCCATACCAATTTCATGGCAAGTTCTCCTCTATGCCTTTACGACGTAATCATACTCAGGCCCTGTTCTAAAATCTCCATTTCCAGCGCCCCTACCGCCCTGGCAATGACATAGCCATCGGCGTCCAGAAAAAACGTGGTTGGAAGGGAATAGGCGCCATATATCATACCCGCCTCTCCTTCGGTATCGAAGAGTACCGGAAATGTATAGCCATGCTCTTCTACAAAGGCCTGCGCGCTTTCCATTGTCTCCTGCACACCATCGGTCATGTTTACCATTAAAAACTGCACCTCTCCGCTTAGCTCATCGGCCTTCTCCTGAAAATACGGCATTTCCGACTGGCAGGGCTTGCACCAGCTCGCCCAGAAATTCAGCACAATGGGCGTTCCCCAATAGTCCGAAAGCTGCACCGCGTTTCCCTGCGCGTCATAGACGGTAAAATCTGGCGCCAGCGAAGGCGCTTCTGACGTTTCGGCCTCTTGCGCTTCCTGCGACGCCTCTCCTGCTGCCGACTCCGCTTCCAGCTGCTGCGGCGCAAAATGCGCGCGCAGCTCGTCGTAAGCTATATAAGCGCCGCCGATAAGCACCACCAGTCCAAAAACAATCAGCAAAATGATTTTTCCTTTTTTCATTGTCCCCCTCCTTAACTTAAGAGCGCCAGCCAATAGCCCAGCGTTCCCGTAGCCATAAGCACGCCCATAACAATGAGAAATACACCGCAAATCCGGTTAATAACCGCGTAATGCCGTTTAATCCAGTCAAACACTGTCTTCACATACTTAATCAGCACCGCGCTGAGTATAAACGGAATGCCCAGCCCCAGCGAATACACCAGCAGCAGGAGCATGCCCTGCAGCCCATGTCCCTGCTGCGAAGCCAGCAGCAGCGCTGAGCCCAAAAACGCCCCCACGCAGGGCGTCCATCCCACTGAAAACACCACGCCAAACAGCAGCGCCGAAAAAAAGTTCATATGAGACGCTACTATCTGCCGCTGCACGCCTTTAAACAGCCCAATGCGAAACACCCCCAGATAGCTCAGTCCGAAGGCGATTACCACCAGACCGCACACTAAATTAACCATTCTTTGGTGCTCGGCCAGCGCGGCCCCCAGCGTCCCTGCTAGGGCGCCCATGGCGCAAAACATGATGGTGAACCCCGTAACAAACCCCAGCGCGCCGGTTAGAGGCTTACGGTCTCCCGCAAGATAGGCGACATAAATGGGGATCATGGGCAGTAGACACGGAGAAATGAAGGTAATAATGCCTTCTAAAAATGTAATCAAATATTGCATGCTTACTTCCTCTGTAACAGTATAATGGCATAGACATGGTGAATCTGAGCCGGATATGATGCGGCAATGCTGCCGTCAAAATAAACGGCTACTTGGTCGCCGGGCTCAAAATGCGTTACGCTGTCGGGGTGCTGAATCTCGAGCGATACTGTGATAAGGTCGCTGCTACGATACGCCGGATCGTCCGGATCGACAGCGAGCAGAAGATGCGTTTCGCTAACTTCCTGCACCGTGCCTTTGACGCAGGGCTCTTCTTCTATTATGTCTTCTATTGTCTTAGCGCAGCCGGAAAGCAGCATTATACACAGCAGCGCGGCTAACATGACTTGTTTACTTTTCATAGTGGCCTCCGTTTTGAAGCGCTTTAGCGCATTTTTATACCAGCTTGTCGGTTAGTAGGTCCATAAGGTGGACGCCTCGTTTCTGACTTTGTGTGCCCAGACGAATCCCTGCCAGACAGGCGTTGCAATAGGCTACAATGCGCTCCGTTGCATACTGCCTTGCGTGTTCTTCCATACGGGAGCGCTGCTCTGCTTCCGGCAGCGGCGTGAGACAGCGCTCGGCTTCGGCGGCGAAGACGGGCGCAAGCGACCGGTTGCGTTGTATGCCGGTACTGTTGAACAGCCACGTGCCGTCAAACCGCACGCGCTCCTTATTTGCGTCTAGTTCGACAATTTGAAAATTCATGCGGCGCAGGCATTCCCGCACGGCACGGTGTAAGGCAGGAAGATGCCGCGCGCGCCAGCAGTCTTGCACCGTTATGCGCTCACTGTGAAAATTGGGCCAGGGAAAGGCAGTGTCGGTGAGTACATACTCCCAAAAACTCATTTCCGTAACCTGAGGCGAGGCTTCCCGCGTTATAGCTGAGCAGGTTAAGCAAATGCTGATAACCGCATCTTCTGGCTGCAAGGCTGCCTGTTCTTTACGGCAGCAGCCGGCCACGCGTACCTTGGGTTTACGCGCTAGGTAGGCCTTTATTTTCCGGCTGCTCTCTGGCGAAGCGGCCGAAAACTTACAACTAGGTAAATAAATATACATAAACATCTCCCTTCCGAAACGCTTTAGCGCGGAGGTCGCGGCGCAAATTTCAAATTTGCGCCTTATGCTCGCCTTGTGTGTAGTTTTCCAGGGCAACGCAGGACAACAGTAAACCTTTATGTATCTGTTTCTTCTGCAATTGCCTGTATGGCGTTGACAATGGATTCAATCTTCGATATATAGTCTTCAACAAAGTCCTTAGTAATGTCTGTTTGTTCAGCAGAGGCATGGCTTCTGTCATTTTGATGCACTATTTTATTTCTCCGTTGAAACAGCATTACAATCGTTTCTTTTCCCATCCTTATTGCTTCTTGCTCAGTTCTGCCAGGAAAAGCTTTCTCCATAGCTTGGTTAAACGGTATACCAATAAGGTTTAACTGGTCTCTCATACTTTCATACGATAAAAACACGTCCCTGCTAAATCGATTGTTCAAATACTCAAAAAACCAGTCACTTGATTCCAAAGCAGCTATAGCATTCTCTACTTTTTCCATAGGAATCTGAAAAGATTTATACTTCTCTGTTTTTGGCCACGTTCCCGAAAACATTCTAACCAAACAATACTTGCTAATTTCATGAATGTAAAAATCAAGTAATCCTTCCGCCAAAACGACTTGTGACCGCCAAACCATTTTACAAGCAACTTCATTTTCGTCAACGTTTAATTGATCTGCAACAGCAAATTGTGCCTTAACTTCATCCATACTTTCCGTAAAATGTTGTTTAATCTCAGACAGCGAAAACTGAATAGGTATCAACAAAGGATGCGAATCTCGTGTATCTTCCGCCCGCGGAGTGAGTGAAAAGTCTCTAGATGCCATATTATCACCTCCACTTACATATCAGAAGAGATTACGTTAGCGAAATTGAGATTCAACATTGGAATTGCTCCATATTTTCCTGCAATGTAACCTTTCCCAAAGTTCTCATCTTTTCGCACGTTTTTAATCTCTGTAAGTGAAAATAAATCTGTAGAGCGGTCTGCCGATTTGATTTCCGTAAACCAGATCTGATCTCGTCTGAACAAATCCAAGTTTAACAACCCTGTTTCATGAGTCGTAAAAATCAGCTGTGCAGGTTTACTTCCATGTGTGTTAACAAACTGTTTTACCAGTCCAAAAAGAAGCGATTCATGCAAATTAGATTCAAGCTCATCGCAAACCAACACTTTTCCATTAACCATAATATCGATAAATGGACACAGTATCCCAAAAAGCTTTTTTATTCCTGTAGATTCTTCTGAAATCAGATCCGTTTCAAACCCTTCATATATAATCTTAGCAGAAATTGCATCTATTTTCTCTTGCAAAAGCATTTTTTTGAATTCGTCTGATAAAAAGGGCGGAAGATGCGAAACATCTAGATCCTCCTTCTTAATATCTACATGAATATCTTTAATTCCAGTATCAAGTGCGTCTAAAAACTTTAGAGCAATTGCCTTTATTTGTTCGTTAGCATTAATTTGGTGCAGTGAGTAATTCATCCAATTGTCTTGGTTAACTGAACTGTAAATGACTAACTCGTCATTGAAAAAGCGATAGGCAGCAATTACTTCATCAACAGAACTAAAATTTGCAGCGCAGGATAACATCAAGCGGTTAGGCTTAAGAACATCTTTGCAGCTATTAAATCGATTGCGAAAGTTCCTCCCTGCTGAAAAGATTTCACCTGTACGCTCAAAAATTTTTGTTTGCCGGCCATTAGGAAAATAATAAAGATATTCCTCCACAACAAGCATATTTTTTAGCGAAAATCCAAACGCATATCGAACTCCATCAACTATAAACTGAATCTTATAATTACTTTTTCGTTCATAACCGTCCAGTTTATGAGGCACTTGCAAAATTCCTTGTCCGGGTTGATGGCTAATGCTATTTGAAACAAGATTCTTTACAAATGATATTGCATCTATAAAGTTACTTTTTCCAGAGCCATTTGCGCCATAAATAACAGATGATTTTAGAACTTCAATACCCGCTATTTTTTCTATATTTTCTGCATGAGTTTTATCTGTTCCTGCTATTGCAGAAAAAAGAACTTCATCTCTAATTGATCTATGGTTAGAACAACTGAACTCTAATAACATTGTAACCTCCATTCCGAAGCGCTTTAGCGCGGAGATCGCAGCGCAGATTTCAAATTTGCGCCTGTGAAGGAAGCTATTTGAGGCGCTTCGGCACATATAGCCGTGTGAAAAATCAGCTATTCGAATTGATTTTTCACACTACGTCCTCCTCTCTATAAGAATTATATCACACCACATTCCGTTTATCAATCAAATTTGTGCTTTTTTTGCAAATACTCACATTAAACGTTTTGACAATATCTGTGTTGCGTACTTTCTTTACCATTTATATTTATATTTATATTTCCCTTTCTCTAGAGAATCATACTCTTTCATATAAAACTAAAAATGACTTGACAGGTATAATTTACGCGCCTTCCCCCAAAGCCCCGTCTTGACTTTCTCTTCCTACTTTTTTATACTAGCTATAGCATTTATTTTATACGGACTCACAGGAGGCTTGCCATGATTATCAGCGCCAGCAGACGCACCGATATTCCCGCATTTTACGCCGATTGGCTGCTTACCCGCATCCGCGAAGGCTATGTCTTCGTCCGCAATCCCATGCAGCCGCGTAAAATCAGCCGGGTCAGCCTAAGCCCCGACGTAGTCGACGGCCTCGTGCTCTGGACCAAAAATCCTCTCCCCATGCTGGGCCGCCTGCGCGAGCTGCAAGACTATATGTACTACTTCCAGTTTACACTCAATCCCTACGGGCCCGAAGTTGAGCCGCGCGTCCCGTCCAAACAGCACACGCTCATCCCCGCCTTTCAGCGTCTTGCCGAAATGCTGGGCCCCGATCGCGTCATCTGGCGCTACGACCCCATTTTCCTCAGCGAAACGTACTCTGAGGCCTATCATCTGCACTATTTCGAGGTCCTGGCGCGGCGCCTCGCGCCGTATACGCGCCGCTGCACCATCAGCTTTATCGACTATTACCGCGGCACCGAAAAGGCCATGCGCGGCGTGGCCGCGAAACCGCTGACGCCCCCCGCTTTACTTCGGTTAGCGCGTGGTCTGGCGGACATTGCGCGCGCCTATGGCCTGTCCCTCGATACCTGCGCGGAAGAGGCTGACCTTTCGGCGTTTGGCATTGGACATGCGCGCTGCGTAGACGGCGCGCTGCTGAGCCGCCTCTTGGGCACGGAGCTTCGCGTTTCCAAAGATAAAAACCAGCGCCCAGCCTGCGGCTGCGCGGAAAGCATTGACATTGGAGCCTACCATAGCTGCCCGCACGGCTGTTTATACTGCTATGCCGGCGGACATGGGCCAGCCGCTAAGAAAAACCATGCCCGTCATAACCTGGCTTCCCCGCTGTTAATTGGCGAAGTGGGGCCAGAAGATCAGGTAACGGAGCGAGCTATGGAATCTTTTAAGGTAACGCAGCTCAGCCTCTCATGAAAGGAATGGCCATGGAAAAAAACAGATGCACTTGGGCTAATCCCCACAATCCTCTCTATGTACAGTATCACGATGAAGAATGGGGCGTTCCCGTACACGATGACGCCCGTTTATTTGAAATGTTAATTTTAGAAAGCTTTCAGGCCGGCCTTTCGTGGGAATGCGTACTCAATAAGCGAGAGGCGTTTCGCCGGGCCTTCGACGGCTTTGATCTCGATACCGTCTGCGCCTATGACGAGGCTAAGCTGCAGGCGCTGCAGGCCGATGCCGGTATTATTCGCAATCGCTTAAAAATCCGCGCCGCGGTTCGTAACGCCATTATTTTCCGAAGCATGCAGCAGGAATGGGGCAGCTTTGACCGGTATCTCTGGCACTGGACGGGCGGGCAGGTGGTCTACGAAACGGGAAAGAGCAGCTCGCCGCTCTCTGACGCGATTGCCAAAGATTTAAAAAAGCGTGGCATGACTTTTGTTGGCACCGTGATTATATATGCCTATTTACAGGCCGTGGGCGTGATAAGCTCCCATGAGCCAGGATGTTTTCTTTATCAGGAGGATAGAACATGCATATAGAATATTGTAATTTATGCGATCACCCGGAAATGGCAGAAAAAGCCGCGCAGTGGTTTCACGAAAAATGGAAGGTACCTTATGAGGAATACCTCACCAGCATAAACCAGAGCCTCTGCGCGCAAAGCGCCGTGCCGCAGTGGTACATAGCGCTTTCGCAGGGCAGCATTGTAGGAGGCCTAGGCGTGATCGAAAATGATTTTCATAATCGCAAAGATTTAACGCCCAATGTCTGCGCCGTCTATGTAGAAGAGCCATTTCGCTGCCGCGGCATTGCGGGAAAGCTTCTGGCTCTGGTTTGCTCCGATATGAAGCGGCGAGGCATAAGCACGCTCTATCTGATCACGGATCATACCTTGCTTTATGAACGTTACGGATGGTCGTTTTTATGTATGGTACAGGGCGACGGCGAAGAGGGGCTAACCCGCATGTATGTTCACGAAGAGGCATAGCCATGCACTATATCAGTCATTATACGTCGCCGCTTGGCCCCATGCTATTGGCCGCAGACTCTGTAGGGCTGACCGGCCTCTGGTTTGAAGGGCAAAAATACTTTGCGCGCGCTTTGGAGGCTGAGCACAGCGAACAAGAGATTCCTGTATTGGCTAGCGCGAAGCAGTGGCTCCATATTTATTTTTCGGGTAGCGAACCGGACTTTACACCGCCGCTTCACCTGATTGGCACCGCGTTCCAAAAGGAGGTCTGGGAGATTTTGCGCCGCATTCCCTATGGTCAGGTGACAACCTATGGGGCGATTGCCGCACAAATTGCCGCGCGGCGCGGCCTTGCGCACATGTCTGCCCAAGCTGTTGGCGGCGCGGTTGGGCACAATCCTATTTCCGTTCTTGTGCCCTGCCACCGCGTGGTGGGCAGCCAGGGAGCGCTTACCGGCTACGCCGGTGGAATAGATAAAAAAAGAGCGCTACTCCGGTTAGAGGCAGTCGCGCTGTAATGCGTCTACGATTGCAGACGTTGTTTGTTTTTCCAAACGGCGGCCAAAATGGGGTATTTTTTGCTCCAGGCTTTGGTCCAGTCGATTTTGCGGGTTAGCTCTTCGCTGGTTTTTTCTATAATTTCCTGGATTTCTTGCATATCGGCATCCCACTCTATAAGCTCGTCCAGCGTCAGCCCATACAGCGTCGCCATAGATTTCGCTTGCCGAATATCCGGCAGCGTTTCATTCAGTTCCCACTTAGAAACGGTTTGCCGGCTTACCCCCAGCTTTTCCGCCACATTTTCCTGCGAAAGCCCTTTCTTTTTACGTGCTTGAAATAAATGATCTCCTAAATTCACGCTAAACTTCCCGTCTGCGTTATAACTTAATTGTTATAAGTTTAGTATACACGCAAAGCTCCTTCTGCGCTACCAAGCAGCAGCGGCGCTTTAGCCCGTTTTTTTAACACTTTTCTTCCCCTATCCCTTCTATCCCCAGCTCGCTCATGAGACCGCGGGATGGAAGGGATGCTTTTTTAAACGCATTACGAATAGTTTTGGCCTGGGCTTCGCCGCTGGCCAGCGCCTGACTAATCAGGCGCTGCGCGCTTTCCACCGGCAGGGCATACCGCCCCGTGACCTGCTTTTTTTCTACCGGCAAGCTTAGCCTTAGCGCTGTTCCATGAAAACAGGCTTTTCCAAACCGCGTGCCGCCTGCGTCTACATGCACATAGTCCTCTTCGCTAAGCAGAGTAAAACTGCCTTGCAGCAGACGGCTAATCTCGCTAATCATAAATAACCCAAAGCCCGAATTGGCCCATGGATTTTGACTCCGCTGTCCAGCGGCCGGCTGAAAGCTTTTGGAAATACCCGCCTTCATAGCCCAGGCTAACGCCTTCTGCCCGTTCGTTATGTACCGGCGGTGCGCCGGATTATGGCTTAAACTCGCCTGTACGCCGCACCCTTCGTCTAGCGTCATAATTTCCACCGCGCCCTCAGCCGGCTCTAAGCGGGCGCCAAACCATATCTCGTCACACCCCGCATGTTCCGGCGTATTACGCAGCATTTCCCGAATCAGGTACGTAAACAGCTTAATCACCTCTGCGCTGTTCTCCGCCCCATTACCGATAAGTTCCTGGGCCAGCTTCTCCGCTTTTTGCTCCAACACGTCGCCTAGCTCCAGCAGGGCGTCGCTCTGCTTTTGCAGCTCCGAAACCGAAATCCGTAAGAGCGGCAGCGCTTCCCTTGGCGCGCCGCCTATGGCCTGCAAAAACCTTGCGGCCTGCTCTACTGTTAACTGTGAAGTCATACCCTATTTCTCCATTCCCTTTTACCATGCATAGGTTCCGGCGCTCAGCACGCCCTGGTAGGCCGTTGGCACCGAATACCTCTCGGGTAGCTGTATTTCTGCCGTGCACCCAAAGGGTACGGTTGCAGAAAAGCGCAGCTTTCCTTCCGGCTCCAGCTCCCAGGCCACTTCGTAGCGTCCGGCCGGCGCGTCATAGAAACCGCCGGCTTTGCCCAGCTTTTCGCTGATTACCGGCGCAATGACCAGATGACGGCTGCCCGGATGCGCCGCGCTCACCCGAAAGCCCAGCGCATACCGGAAAATCCATTCCACAATGGAACCATACGCATAATGGTTTAGGCTATTCATACCGGTGCTAGAAATATTCCCGTTTTCGTCTAGGCTATTCCAGCGCTCCCATACGGTGGTGGCGCCCAGCTTCACCTCATACAGCCACCCCGGAAACTCTTCGTTTAACAAAAGATCATAGGCTAAATCGCTCATGCCGTGTTCCGAAAGCACCGGCGCCATAATGGGCATACCGGTAAAGCCGGTGCGCAGCTTATGGCCGCTAACCTCAAACAACTGCTGCAGCATCTGTTTGGTCAGTTCTTCATTGGAAGAGAGCTTATATTGTAAGGCCAGCAGCAGCGCGGTTTGAGTGTTAATACAGCAGCGCCCTGTCTGCGAAAAATACTCGCGCCGCACCTCGTGAAACTGGGCATCGGCCAGCGCCTGATAATGCCCCGCTTCGTCCGCCCAGCCCAGCACACGCGCGGCTTTCGCCACCAGCTGCGCGCTGGCCGCGTAATATACATTGGCAATGTACTCCTCTGGCGTGCCGCCCCGCACTTCGTCTACCTTGCCGGACGGATGATCCAGCGCCAGCCAGTCGCCAAAATGAAAATGCCGCCGCCAGGCGTGATCCTCTCCGTCGAGCCGCTGAATATAGTCAACCCATGCTTTCATGCTGTCAAACTGGTCTTCTAAAATTTTCGCGTCGCCGGAAAACGTATACATGTACCAGGGAATGAAACACGCCGCGTCTCCCCATACGCTGGAGCAGTCATGCATGCCAGCCGAAGGCACCACATTCGGCACCATACCGTCCAGATCAAGCTGCTCTGTGTACATGTCGTATAAAAACTTACTATAAAAAGCGTAGGTATCGGCCAAAAACGAAGCCGTCGGCACGAATACCTGTGTATCTGCTGTCCAGCCCATGCGCTCGTCGCGCTGCGGGCAGTCTGTGGGCACGTCAATAAAATTCCCTTTCATACCCCAGCGCACATTCGACACCAGCTGATTCACCAGCGCGCTGCCCGTCCATGCGCCGCCAATCATTTCAATATCGCTGTATAGCGCCAGCGCGGTAAAATCCTCGGGCCTTAAATGAGCCACGCCCTCTACCTTAACATACCGATATCCGTAGTAAGTAAAATGCGGGCGCAGCACTGCCTCGTTTCCGTCGCTCATATACACATATTCCGACTGAGCCGAGCGCAGGTTTTCGTTATAGAAATTTCCGTTTTGCAAAACTTCGCCGGTTTGAATACGAATGCGAGTGCCGGCGGGTTCATGCACGCGTAGCGTGAAAATACCGGCGATTTCCTGCCCTATATCCAGCACCGTTTCGCCGGCGGGCGTATGGATTAGCTTTACCGGCGTGAGCCTCTCATGAGCGGTAACAGGCAGGCTTCTTCTGGGCTCCAACGCGCCCTGAGGCGCCTCGCTAAGCGTCGCTCCTATGGCCGGCTCCGCCGGGAGCGTGGCATCGACATGCTCGCCGTCGTATAAGTTAGAAAAGGTAATGCAGCTGCGGCTAACCGTCCATGTTTCGTCGGTACCAATAATCTCTTCGGTGCCGTCGGCATAGGTGAGCGCCACATCGGCCAGCAGCTTCCATTCGTTTCCGTAATAGCCTTTTTGTTCGAGCGCGGTGAAGCCGAAACGGCCTTTATACCAGCCATTGCCCAGCAGCACGGAAAGCTTTCCGCCGTTTCGCATGAGCTCCGTAATGTCATAGGTCTGGTACTGAATCCAGCGGTTGTAATTGTTAGAATACGGGGTTAAATATTCTTCGCCCACTTTTTGACCGTTAATGTACGCTTCATATAACCCCAGTCCCGTAATATAGAGGCGTGCCCTGGCCAGCGGTTTGGCGGGCTGAATGCATTGGCTGAAGACGGGGTGGCGCGGATTGGCGCTGTCGCAGGTAATCCACCGCCCGGTCCAGGGCTCGCTCATGCGAGCGGTTTCAAACCACTGCGGCGGACTGGTTGCTACCTCGCCCGCGTCGGAAGTAACTGTGACTGTCCAGTAATAGCGCGTGCGCGGCGCAAGCCGCATGTTAACGCGATAGGCCAGCGCGTTGGCTGCCGGGTCTGGCCCGGAGTCAAACAGGACTGACGTCATGTCCTGCTCGCGCGCGATCACAAGGCGCGCGTTTTCTTGCCGCGTGCCCTGCGCGCCTCGCACTTTCCACGAAAAAGTAAGCGAGTCTAATGCAAACCCTAGAGGGTTGGTTACATGGTTAACCTTGGTATCGTAAATCTCCATGAACTCCTCCATTCCTCTTATTTTTACTAAGCTGATGCCACATAAGGTTGGCGTGTTTACGCGTCAACTGATTCCTTTGTGGGTATTCTACCACACAGATAAGGCCTATGCCTAGTATTAAATACGCCGGCTCTGAAAAATTAAGAAGAAGCGCACGCTGAGCCTGCCGGAGAGCGCATTGACTTGCTTTTATGTCCATGCTATAATTTTTTAAATTAGTACCGGCGTAGCCTTCTATCCGCTCGATACACCAGCCGGGAGACCTGCGCGCTCACCTTGGTTTCGTTTTGGGTGTCTACCTTTAACGCCGCCTCTGTAATCGCGCTACCCGCTAAACACTGATATATGGCGGCTGGCTGCATTTGATACCGCTGCGCTATATTTTTTAAAACGCGGGCGTACACGCTTGTTATATGATTTTGCAGCAGCATTTTCGCAACGGCCGCCGGCTTCATATCTAGGTACCGCGTGCAAAGCCAAGCTAACGCTTCTGCCGGTCTTTCTGCTAGATGCGTTAATTCTTTTATTATTTCCCTTTGTTTTGCCTGGTAGCGCTCGGCCACCGTCTCTTTGGCCGCAACCTCGTCTTCCAGAATCAATGAATCCGCAATTTGGTCTTGCACAGTTGTTTTCTCCTCGGCTGCTTCTCCGCTCCCCACCTTGTCTTCCCAGTGGATCACCACGATTCCGGCGGGAGGCTGCTTTCTCATCTGGTCGAATACACAGTTGTTCACCATGTGGTATACATAATTAACCTGTTTTTCTAGTGGCTGCGCCAATACGCGGTCTAGTTTACTCATAACATGAACCAGAATTTCTCCTCGAATATCGTCTAGCGCCATGCCTCGCTCTGTCAGAGCGCGCAATTTACCGGCATTGCCGGTATTGCCTTTATGGTTTTTACTTGCCAGCGCGCAGTAGTTAATAAAATTACGCGCTGCCAGCCAGAGGTCTTGGCAAAGCGCCTTATGCTCCGGTGCATCCAGCTCTTTTTTCGTTTGAATGCCCTGCGCGCGCAGGGTGGAAAAAACGGATTCCAATTTCGTATAATATACATTAGCGGCCATTGTTTCAGTCTCCTCTCTGCTTGATACCTCTAAGTATCCGGCATGAAAGTAGAAGAAACGATACCGCCAAAGTAGAACTACCCTCTGTTTGGTAGTTTTTCGGTAGAAAAAAACTTCGTAAGGAGGTGAGCCTTTTGCTTGAAATTGTCCGGTATAACCATACCTACCAGATTCCGGAAGAAGTCGTCCGCATTCCGGGCCACTGCACCATTGACTTTGGGGCTCACCTAATCCGAATTGAAGGCGAAGAACCCGAGCGGTTAACCAATAAATTTTTAATTCTCCTGGCGTATTTTTACCAGAATAAAAACCAGTTTCTATCGCCTTTACAGATTCTGCACCATATGTTTCCTCAGGAAATTACCGATAGAGGGGCGCCCGATCAGGTAAAACCCATGGTCTATACGCTTCGTAAAAAGCTCCGTGACAAGCGGCCTTTTACGATTATTGTAGAAGAGCGAGGGTATGGCTATAAATTCGTTTTACAGCCGGACGGCCGGGTTTCTTCCATTCCCTCTTCCGGCGCGGCGGCTACGGCTGACCCTTTCACCACAGATATTCCCACTTTTTTACAACAGCAGATGGCTTCCCGGCGCACCCGGGTAGTCACCAATCTGGAAATGGCTATGAACCATCTGGTTGAAGCCGATACCGTAACGCAGCTGCGCGAAGCCCGGCTGCGTATCTACCGGGCCATTAAACTGTATATTGAAGAAATCTCATTTCCTTACTTTATGAATATGCAGAGCTATCAAGACGGCGCCGCCTGGGTAAAAGACTCGGAAGAACACGACCGTTGGCTCATTCGAACCATTCACTACTGCCTCGCTCAGCTGGGCGTTACCGAGCAGAGCCCCGAGCTGCTTCCCTTAAAGCAGCAGCTTCTCCATAATCTGGACGAATGGCATATTATTGTTGAGCTGCTTGCGGCGCAGCTGGATTTAGAGCGCGAAGCGCTGGAGTTATCCGGCGATCTCATTAAAAAAGAAACGCGCCAGGCCCGCATTGACAAATTGGAAGAAGATTACCATATCGCGCAGGCCGGCGCCAGCGCCGCCGATGCCGCGTTGCAGCGGGCTATCGACGAATATACTCTTGCTTTATCGGCCGATACATTATTTATGTAAGGAGGTACGCCATGCAAACCATTCCCGGCTTTGAAACCCCGGATAAACTCAAAAAAACATACCCCTATTTCGACCTCAATACCCGCCAGTTTTCTCCGGCTCAGGGAGCCAAATTCCATGGCGGCGTTCCCATTTACTATGACGCCGAGACCCGGCGGCTCTACATCGATGCCGGCGATACCCACACGCTGGTATATGGCTCAACCGGCTCGCTCAAAACCCGCTCTATTGTATCGCCCGGTATTAAGGTGCTTGGGTACGCCAATGAATCCATGATTATTAACGACCCGAAGGGAGAACTGTTTGCCCGCCATGCCGGCGATTTAAAAAAACAGGGATATACCATTGTAGAGATCAATTTCCGCGACCCTCGCGTGGGCAATGCCTGGAATCCGCTTCACATTCCCTACCAGTTCTACATGCAGGGAAACCTCGATAAATCCGCGGAATTTATCAATGACATTGCCAACAACCTAATGGTGAGCGACCGTTCCACCGACGATCCCTTCTGGGACTTCTCGGCCTCCGATTTGCTATACGGCCTCATTCAGCTGCTCTTTCGCTACTGCAAAGACCACAACGCTCCTGAAAACGCGGTCAATATCGGCAACCTGCTAACCTTGCGCCGCATGCTTTTTTCCAGCGATAAACTGCCGCAAAACACCACGCTGTGGAAATATGCCTCCGAAGACGAGCTGGCCGCCGCGAGCCTGTCGGGCAGCGTGTACGCCCCCCGCGATACCATGAACAGTATTCTCAGCGTGTTCGACCAGAAAATGAGAGCCTTCATGATTCAGCCGGCTTTGTTAGACATGCTTGCCAACCACGACTTCGACATTGCCGATATTGGCAAAAGCAAAACGGCCGTTTTTTTAATTACCCCCGACGAAAAAACCAGCTATCACCGCCTGGTGTCTATGTTTATTAAGGAAAGCTACGAATATATTATCTATCTCGCTTCGCAAACCCAAGAAAACAAAGTGGCAAACCGGATTAACTATATTCTAGACGAATTTTCGTCGCTTCCCAAAATCGCTGACATGCCCTCCATGATCAGCGCCGCGCGCAGCCGCGATATTCGCTTTTTATTGGTGGTGCAAAGCCAGTCTTCGCTAAAGCAGCGCTATGCGGAAGAAGCTGAAACCATTATTTCCAACTGCAATAACTGGATTTTCTTTACCAGCCGTGAACTCAGCCTGCTGCATGAGCTTTCGGATCTTTGCGGAACGCAGAAAAACCATATGCCTAACATTAGCGTATATGACTTGCAGCATTTGAGCAAAGAGCGCCGCGAAGCGCTGGTATTAGCCGGGCGGCTAAAGCCTGCCAAAGTCAATATGCTGGATATCGACAAATTCGGCGACCGCAGTTATATTCTATTAGACCACAAGCAGCATAACCGCTTACCGCGCGAAAAGCTAACCTTCGCGCTGCGCGAAGACATTACGAAAAAATACACCCCTGCCTTGCCTCCCAATCCGTACAAAGAAGGCAGCCCCTTTACCGCCAACCGACCCGCCCCCACGTCTGCGCCAAACAAACCAGCCGATCTGAATACGGTTATGCGCAGTGTTAATGCCCGCATTATAGAACTGGAAAAAGAAGCGTACCGGCAGCGCTTAGAGCATCTTAACCAACAAGGAGAATCCCATGAGTAGCGAACAAGAAATTATGATTACCCCAGAAGAAGATACCTTCACCGAAGAACAGCCGCAGCAGACATCTTCCGCCATTATGCTGCCGGTAAGCAGTGCCTGCGCCAAAGCGCAAACCCTATTGCACTACATTTATGTAACAGAAGACGATGACTCCCGGCAAGATTTATACGAACTGATTCAGCAATTTGCGGCGCAGCCGCAACAACCGGGCGACGCTAACGACTTTCACAATTTTTCCGTCGTATTGGCGCAGCGAAACGAATACGTTTACGCCTGCACCGTGCTGGACTGCGGGCTGCGCCTGTTTCCGAAAAATGTAGATTTGCTGGCCGACTATTTACAGTACGGTACGCGCTGCAATCAGCTAGACGCATGCAAAAAATACTATAAAACCCTTCTCAAAATTCCCCGCCGCCGCTGGACCTGGCGTGGCTTTGCCTTTTTAATGGAGTACCTGCTATTTTTAATGGACCGCAGTGACTCTGCCAAAGAGCTAGACGCCAAGGAGCAAGAATTAGTATCGATTGCTACCGATTTTCGCAAGCAGTTTCCGTATACCGAAGAGCCTTACCGCTCCGAGTCCAATGTATACCGCATGCTGAACCTACCGGATCAGGAAGCCGCCGTGCTAAGGCTGGCGCTGGAAAACGTTCGCATCGCGCCCAAATGCGCGCTCCGCTACGCGGATATTTTGTTTGAGCGCGGTCTGTATAGCGAAGCCGCTGCCGCGGTGCAGCGCGCCATTCACGACGCTAACCAGACACAGGCCAGCGTGAATGAAGGCTATGTTTATTATTTGAACGCGCTCTGTAAAATTGCGCTCGCTCAGCAAGTAGAAACGGATCTGCACTTGGACGAAGAAGCCGTTCGTAGCATTTATTCCGATTTCAACATTGCTCTTGCTAAATTCCAAAAAACCCAAAGTAGCTATACCGAAGTAATCCGTACGAAAACCAACACCTTGGTCAATAAAACCGGCATTGCCGTGGATCCCTCGTATGAACTCTTATACGAGTACGTGAGTGAGTAAGGAGGGAGCCTATTGAATACGCCTGCGTCTCTGTGGCCCTTGTGGATGCAGAATATGGAGGTGGCGGCCCATTCCCCGTTACGCGCCCTTCGCCTGATTACCCCCGAAGTTCGCCGGGGCAACTCCGCCGCGCTGGTGAATGCGGCTCTTACTTTTGCCTTCTGTTTAGGAACCGATAAAGACTGGCAAATTGCCGACGCCCTCATGAAAAACCTCCCGCTTGTCGATGCTTCCCGTATCCAGTCGCGGTGGGGCGTTTCTCTGCATACCCCCGATACGGAAAACCTGCTTGTACACTATTTTTTGCTTCGACACCATAAAATTAAGAAAAGCAGCTATGGCCTTATGGAAGATATCTCCGATCAGCTAACCGCGGCCATTCCTACTTTTCCAGACTGGCTCAAAACTAAGCCGCGCTTTCATAGTTTAGCAGAAGTTTTTACCCTTTTTTTAGACGACGATTTTGAAGACTATTTAACTTCTTACCTGGCCCGCATGCCGCGCAGCCGGGCTTCCGCCGAAGAACTGATGCACGAAATGGGGCAGTGGGACGAATGGCTGCTGTACCAGGCTGCCTTAACGGATTTTTCTTCTTATTTAACTCCGTCTGAGCTGCGCGCCATTATGCTCGCCTACCCTAAAAAATTTTTTATTCCCCTCTCTTCTATTACCGACCGGCCTATACCGGAAGACACCACCGAAAAATCCCCCTAAAAAACGGAGGAACCGACTATGGCAGATTCATTCAATGAACAAATGGAGGCTTTTCTTGCTTCCAACCCTCAGGTGCGGTATTTCTATGAACAAATAACTTCTCTGTTTGAAGACGATACCGACGAAACCATAGAGCTAGATATTGTAACAATCAACAACACCGATTATTTGGCTTTGCATGCCTTTCTCATTCGCGGAACCACCTATTACCACCTGCTTCCAGAGGAGAATATTGCCGAGCCTGTCTACGCCAGAGTATCGGCAAAGCAGGACGAAGAGCACCTGACCCTACTAGAAGAAGGCACGGAACTGGAGCTTGTTAAAGCCTATGAGCTCAAATACCTGTTACGAGAAATAAAGCGAAAGCAGGATTACGACAGGGCCCACAAGGGCCAATAAGCCGTTGCGGCTCCCCCCAAATTAGTAAAAAGATGCCGGGAAATAGAGTTTTTACCCTCAAAAAAAGGTTAAACTCTGTTTCCCGGTATTTTTTTTATTTTTTTACGCTATACGTGGAGATTTTCCGCTGCCGCCCGTATACAAAAATATAACCACTTGGTTAAATCCATTCAATCCTAAAGGAGGACATGACCATGAGTAAATGGGATGGCAAATTTAACGGTACATACGACACGTCTCGTTACGCCGACCGCTCTTTAGAAGAAGACATTCTTGACGCCGGCCAGGGCATTTTCGCTTATGAAGGCCCCAATGGAGAACTGATTCGTGAAAGAGAAGACCGCATCGACGTCTGGGCACGCGGCGACGGCAACGGACACTATGACCACTATTACTACAATAATCCTAATGACTACGGCAAAGCTCCGTACGATCGGCACGACAGTGACCAAGAAAACGCATAATAAAAAACGCAAAGGAGACATAACCCATGACTGATTATTCTATTGACAATGCATTAGCCACAGCCAAAAACTGCATTACTATTGAACTGATGAACAAGTCTACCCAAACCAGTGTGCCCCAGGTTTCTGTAGACGGCAATAATACTATGCGCCAGCTTTTAGACGAATATGCGCTGGATGTAGGTATCAATCCTAACGCAGCAAAAATTGTTTTTGACAATAAGCGCACAGGAGACTCCACCTCAGATTTAAATGAAACGGTGACAGGCCTGGGCCTGCAAGACGGCGACGTACTGCTCGTTACCGATGACGGATGCGTAGCATAAACGCAGGAGGTTACGACTATGGAGACTCTGGGCTCTCTGATTCTATTGGGGCTATTGATTTATGGTATCGCGGCGGCCCGTTCCAAACGTAAAAAGCGAAGGGCCCGCATTCACCAGGGTCCGCCGCCGCTGCCGCCACGACGCTTTCCCGGCCCGGAGCCTCCGCCACTGCCGCCGCGAAACCGCCCCGCGCAGGCAAACAGAGCCGCGGAAGGCTCGCCAGGGCCCCGCGGCCTTTCCCCTTTACAATTTCCCTGCTGTCCCTTTGACAAGCAGCGCAATTTACCTCACGCGCCACAAAAAATTTTCTTTGACAGCGCGCAAAACCTGTATCACTGTTCCCACGGCCACTGGTTTAAAACCAATGGCAAACCACTCTAACTTTTGCATACAAAAGCATTACTTAAAGGACACTCATTGCTATGAATTCTGTTTTATATAATCCAGATAAACTAATGACCGACCGCCCTTTATTTCATAATCGGCGCGTCTGCGTAGTTGGTTGCGGAGCCGTAGGCTCCTACCTTATAGAGCAGCTTGCCAAAATGGGCGCCTCGCCCGATGCCGTTGACTTTGACGTTTTAACCCTTGAAAATGCCGCCAAACACAGCTCCCTGATCCGCACGCCGGAAGACGCCGGCCGTAACAAGGCCGTTTGCGTGTCAGAACGTGTAAAACCCTTTCTGGATCAAGGCTGTACCTCCCATGGCATAGACAGCGATCTCTGCCTGCTAGGACCAGAAGCTTTTGCCGATTACGACGTAGTCTTTGCCGCTCTGGACAATTTTGCGGCTAAGGTATTACTAAACGAACTCATTCGGCAGCTTCCTCCGGAGCGCCGTCCCTTACTGATTATGGACGGTACGTACGGCGAAATGGCGCAGAGCGTCATGCTGGACAACACTGAATTTTGTCTTCGCTGCCTCATGGACGAAAGCTGGCTGAAAGACAGCGCCGTACGCACTTCCTGCACCAGCGCTCCTATTCGTCAAAACGACGGCCTCGCTCCTATCGTTCGCACTTCAGCGCGCGCCAGCTCTTTGGCCGCTCACCTTAGCACCGAGCAATACCGCGGCTATGTTACCGGCGCTCCGGGCGCTATGAACCGCCGCCTTACCTATACGGCATACCCCGGGTTAGAGCTTCGTGTTTCTCACCCTCTTCCCAAACGTAACTGCCCCGGCTGCGCTATTCAGCCCCCCGCGCATTTGCGCTGGCTGCGCGGCAGCGTACTAACAGTTAGCCTGCGTGAAGCGATGCAGCAAATCAGTGAGCAGCTGGGCACAACAGACTTTGAGCTTTCGGTGCACCGCCTGCATTATAAAGAAGTACTGCATTCTTGCTTTATTGTTACCGAGTATTGCCGCGCCTGCGGCAAACCCATACGCGTACTGAAACATGCCGGGCGAACCTTCCCTCACCATCTGCTTTGCCTCGAATGCAATCTCCATGGCAAACAGCCCTACCTTACCAGTGATCTGCCTCGCACGCTTTTATATGCGTTCACCCCTTCCTGCGAAGACGCCATACAAGACATGACGCTCTTTGACCTAGGCTACCCTTTGGGCGCGCATATAGAAGTGATCGAGCGCCAAGGCGCGTTCGACTTGTTAGACCGAGACAAAATAAAAACCACCTTCTTTGCCCTTGACGAAGATCACTGTCAAATGCGCCAGATTCAAAAGTTATCCTGCTAATGGAAAATGAAATGGAGGTTATTATGACTTATTCTGTTACGTATCAAGACGAAACCGGCGCCAGCCGCATGGCTTCTATTTCTGAAAATGACTACCTAGAAGCGCTGGAAAACGATTACCTTGATCTGCAGCGCCGCTACAACGCCCGCTATGTCACCATTCAAAAAATCCACGCCGAGCCGGGCGAAGCGCTGCACCTTGTGGTAACTGTCAATGCCCCCTCGCATTACCTTACTTCTTTAAACGACAAAGCGCCGAAAGAATGCCGGGGCATGAGCGTCCATATTATCTGCTACCCCGGCTATCCGCTCAAATCTGTTTATGCCTATTACGCGCCCGATCACTTTTTAGCCAGCCCTAATGTGTTCCGCAGCGGGGTTGCCTGCATAGACAACTGGATTCCGTTTACCAGCTCTTTAACAACGGTGGTAGATAAATTGGTGCACGACATGATTCACGACCCGGTGGTCACCCGCTACGACAGCATGGCTAACGGCGATATGGAGCAGTGGCACAAAAGCGGCGTTGCCAGCAGGCAATTTCCCACCCTGCCTCCTAAGCTTTTATATGTTCCTGATCTGCCGCCGCGTCGCCCTCGCCACGCCGCTGCCTCTCGCCCCGTACCGCCTCCGCTTCCTCCCAGAAAATGCTAAAAAAGGAATGTTTCTATGGCTACTTTCACACCACTGCCGCCGCGCCGTCCCATGCCGCCCAAAGTACTGCCCCGCTGCTCGCTGCAAAAGGCGATTCACCTAATTGAAACCCAGTGCGGACCAGTGCAGGTTGCGGAAAGGCACGGAACCGGCTCGCATACAGTTATCTTTCTGCCGGAAGCCACCCGGGAGCTTGAAGTCATGATTTCCTACGGCAGACGCTCCCCCATGAATGAAAAAGAACAAAAATACATTGGCTATGGGCACTTTTTAACCGACGAACAGGGGCACTTTCTCGTTATTGTCAAACACTTTATTGAAATCCTTACCAAAAACCGCAGCGCCGTAAGCGCCTCCAATCTTGGCCCCCATGGGGAATACAACCCGGGAATCGACTTTTTAGCCTACTTCTGTGAAGAATTTCTTCAAACAGAGGCCAAATACAATACCGATGCGCGCGGCTTTACGGTAGATCCCTTCCTTTCGCTTTGCGGCCCTTCAGAATTTGTTCTGGAAGGCCACACACATCCCGATCTCGGCGTTTTTTACAGCCAGACCGATAAAGTTAGCGGCGCTGCCCGCGCCGCCAAATTGCCCGTATGTATTTTTGTGTGCGACCCCATTCGAAAAACCATGCTAGGCAGTATCGGCAAAGACTTTGAGCCCTGCGAAGTTATTGTGTATACCCGCCAAACGGCTCCCGCTCGCAGCATATCGGACCTGCCCCCGGCCGACCAAATTGTACAGCTTGCCGGCCACTGCCTGCAGACTCCCGGCTACAGCGGAACCATTCGCACGCGCACTACGGTTCGAGGGCAAAAATGCCTCACGCTCAAACTTCTGGCCCCGGCCGGCTCTAAGGAGACGCCCTCATGAAGCCGCCGGCCAACCTAGGCGCTTTTTACTACCGCCAGTTCCTGTCTAAGCAGGGACAAGGCGTGTACGACCGCCTCCATGCTCAGCTGCAGCGCGCAGACTTTTCCGGCCAGGTTCCCGTAGCCATCAGTCAGCCTGAAACCGCCGCCTCCGACAGCTTTGCCGCTTTTGAAGCCCTGCGTGAAGACCACCCCGAATACTTCTTTCTGGGCATACGGCTACGCTTTTTTTCTCCCTACTCGGGCCAGGAAGGCCTGCTGCAATATCCCATTCTGTACACCGCGTCTCAAATTCGCCAAATTCAGCATGAGCTCCGGAAAACCATCTTCCAAATGGTGCGCGGCACCGCCTCGCTTTCCGAGCCGGAGCGCGAGGCCCTAACCTACGAACGCATTGCCCGCCGTCTTTCGTATGTGGATCGCAAAGATCCCAGCGATCATACGGTGGTAGGACCGGTTCTGTTCTCTTCCGGCGTTTGCGAAGGCTACAACGCCCTGCTTCTGCTCTGCCTGCGCCGTCTAAAAATCCCCTGTATTAAAGCCTCCGGGCGCGCCGCCGACCAAACCGCCCACTGCTGGACCATTGCCTGGCTCCAGGGAAACCCCGTTCACTGCGACGTAACCTGGGACACCGGCCGCGACCGGCGCAGCGGCTTTCGCTATTTCAATGTATCTGACGCGCAGCTTGCCGCCGATCATTTTAACTTTCAAACCGAAAAGCTGCCTCGGTGCATAACCGAACAGTATAATCCGTACCCCATTCCGTAACAAGGAGTCGTAACTATGTTTCAATCCATTATTCGCGATCCCGGCGGCGAAGAACTCATTCGCATTCAGCCCAATATTTGCGGGCGCGCTACCACCGTGGTCAACGGAAGCTACCTAATTGTGCCGCCTGGCACCACCGCTTTCGTTGTCATTAACGGCGAGCTCTCGCCCCCCTTCGCCCCCGGCCGTCACCAGCTTTTTACTGGCGTGAGCCCCTTCTTCGTAAGGCTGCGCCATATTATGACCGGCGGCGAGCCTGCCGCCGTGGTATCTGTCTTTTTTCTTTCTACCGAGCGCTCCCGCTTTTTGCGGCTGGGAACCGGCGAAATTCCTTTTCGCGAACAGCGCTTCCAGATTACCATGCGGGCGCTGGCCGCTTGCCAGTTAACCCTGTCTATTGCCAATCCGCTCACCCTTTTGCGGCGCCTGATCGGCAGCTACAACACTTCTTTTTCCGAAGAAAATATCCGCCCTTGTTTAGAACAAATCATACTGGCCCCCATTCGCGAAGCGCTTTCCCGCGAGCTGAGCCGCCTGTCCATTACCTCTTTTAACAGCCATCTGCTGCGCATCAGCGCGGCCGTTACTCCCGCGGCTCGCTCCGGCCTGGCCTTGTTTGGCCTCCATCTGGAGCAATTAACACTGGCGGCCGTTCATGTTCCCGATGCGGAAATGCAGCGTCTATACCATTTGGAACAAGATTTTGCCGTGGGCAAAAACAGGACCGATCTCGAGCTAGATCACCTGAAGCGAGTGTGGAATGGCAATCTTGATAAACGAACGATAAGCGAAATGATGACGGGGTTTTCCGCCCGCGGCGGCCACCCACTTAAAGAAAGTGCCGGGCAAGATTCGTTTATGCAGCTGATGCTGCTTTCACAATTATTACACCCCGAAGCGCAGCCAGCCCGGCCCTGTCCACACTGCCACCAGCCGGCGCCGCCGGGCGCAGCCTTTTGCCCGCACTGCGGTCGCCGGCTATAACATAAGAATGGAGGTTACAATGGAAACCATTTGCCCTCGCTGCGGCGGTTCTCATTTTCATTATAATCGCAGCCGCATGCGTATGGAATGCGATACCTGCGGCGCCCCGTGGCTTAACCCGCAGCAGGAGCAGCGCCTTATGGAATATGACCAGACATATGCGCAGGCTCTGCAGCATATACAGGCCGGAAACTGGCAGCAGGCCCTGCAGCGATTAGCCCCGCTAGTAGGCCAATATCCTACCGACAAAAAGCTGCATGAAGCTATTATACAGGCGGCCACTCAAGACTTTTCCGACATGACAATGCGCGAAACCGCCCCGCGCAGGCAGGCCGAAGCCTCATGGAATGCGCTGGTTCGCCTGCACGGTATTACGCCTGTATTACGACGCTACGCCGCGCAAAAACAAGAACGGGAACGCGAGCGGCTGCAGGAGCATAAGGCCCGAATGCGCAAATGGCTATTTCGCGCCGCCCTCTGCGCGATTGTGCTGTTTCTCGGACTTTCCTTTTATTCTTATTCCCTTGTTTTTCTTTGCTTTATCGGCCTGCTGGGCTGCCTGTACAAGGTGTGCCTGCTAGATCCGCTTAGCCTAATATACCAAGCCCGCCACCCCGCTCCTGCCAGCAGTAATCCGTTTACGCAGTCCGATTGGAGCTACCGCATTCCTATTTCCAAAAACCATCGATAATGGAGGATTCCCTATGCTTTACCAATTAAGAAAAACCATTAACCTGAGCGGGCAAGACCTGCTGCTGTCGCCTTTAGACATTGACTTTGCCCACCGCACGCTTTCTCTGGCCGGCGATATTACCGATGAAACAGCCGTTTACATCAACTCCGCTCTTCGCTGCCTAGCGCGGGATTCTGACGAAGACATTACGCTTTACCTTTTTAGTCCCGGAGGCACCGTGGCCGCTGGCCTAAGCATTTACGATACAGTTCAAAGCCTAGACTGCGACGTCTGCACCGTAGCCTGTGGCATGACGGCAAGCATTGCCGCTTTTCTGCTGGCCGCTGCCGGCGCCAAAGGCAAGCGCTGGTGCCAGCCCAGCGCTGAGGTTTTAATTCACCAGCCGCTCGGCGACGCCAGCGGACGAGCTACCGACATCCGCATTCAGGCGGAACACATTTTAAACCTGCGCACCAAACTCAACCAACTTTGGGCCGCCTGTACCGGCAATCCCATAGCCAAAATTGAACGCGACACCGAAAGCGATCGCATTATGGACGCGCAGGCCGCCCTGCAATATGGACTGGTCGATCACATTGGCGATCCGTTTGCCAAATGCGAATAAGGAGACTGCTCATGAACGACTTAAACAGCAAAAGACCTATCGGGCTTTCCGCGCCATGCGCGGAAATTGAAGAAACATGCTGCCATGCGAAAACATATCAGTGGAGCGATCTTCGCCCCTGCCACCTGATTATTCCGCTGGATTCCGGCTATGGCCGAACCACCTTGGTGGAATATATGGCTACCGTTTATAAAGAGTATGGCGTGCTTGATTTTACCAGTAGCTTAGACGATTATATTGAAATTACGTTTGACGGTACTTTGCCTCAGCTTCGCGCGGCGTTTGGCCTGATTTGCTCGGCGGCAGAGTATGCCAACGCATATGAGAATATTATTAGTATGGATATTAGCGCGCTGGCTACCCACGCCGGCGAAACGCAGTACACGGAGTTTTTAAACGGTTGCCGGCAGATCTGCAAACATGCCTTGGTTGTCTTTTTTGTTCATTCTTTTCCTAGCCGCCAGGAAGAGCAGCTGCTGGACAAATTGAGCCAGACTATTGATTCGGTTAAGCGCCTGACCGTAGCGCCCTATACTAACGAAGAGCTTTGCGCGTTAACCATGAAGCGTCTCACAGACTATGGCATTGTAATTGACAATGCGTCTACATTTTATCACGCGCTGCTAGACTTAATCCCTACGCTAGGCATTGCTACCATGAAAGAAGTAAGCGCTGTATCGAGCGCCCTGGCCTCTTTCGCCGACTTTTCCAAGCAGATTCCCGTTATATCCCCAAGCTGCCTGCCGTCTTTACACGCCCAGTGGCAGAAAGAACCCGAAAGGAGACCGCACCGATGAGTAAAAACGAACGCTGGAATACGCGCCACGAAATTAAACGCTCTTTTCCGGACAGCACCGATAAAGCCCACGGCGCCGGCCCGGTCATCTACACCGAACACGGCAGAAAGTATATTGACGACAGCGAGGCGCATATTGCCGTGGTCGGGCGCACCGGCAACGGTAAAAGCCAGTGCTGCAGCCTGCCGTTTATGCGAGAAATTTTGGAAAAGCGCGAGAGCCTGATTATGCTGGATCCCAAAGGCGAGGGCTACCGCACGAACGCCTGCTATATTCCTGACGAATACCAGGTTTTCTGTGTGGATTTTCGTACGCCGCGCCAAAGCCCTACTAAATGGAATCCGCTGAGCACGCCATACCGCCTGTTCCGCTCCGACAATCCGGACGATCAGGATATTGCCAGTTCTATGGTAAGCGAGCTCTGGAACAGCGTCTACCCCTACGACGGCTACTCGGACAAGTTCTGGATAGATTCTTCGGCGAACTATGCCAAAGGACTGACGTATGGTCTGTTCGAATTGGCGCCGCCCCAATGCATCAACTTGGACAGCGTATCTATAATGATGGAGCAGTCGGAGCAGCACATTGGACCTTCGACGCTGCTTAAACTCTTTTACGATTCCCTAGACTCTGCTTCGCTGGCCAAACGCAACCTGGCCACATATGCCACCGCTCCCAATGACACCCGAGGATCTATCCACAGCGTGGCGGCCTCTGGCATTGAGGTGTTTAGCCGCAGCGGAGGGCTCATGGACATGCTGAGTGAAGATACGCTAGGTATTTTAGAGCTAGACGTGACGCGCCCCTTTGTGTTAATGGTGATTACACCGGATGAAACCGATGTCTATGACCGCTTAGCCGGTCTGCTGATTTCGCAGGTTTCTCAGCATTTAATTCGTACCGCGCAAGAAAACGGCGGCCGCTTGCCCATTCGCGTGAATATTATTTTAGAAGAGCTGGGCTCCGTTGGCCAGGCCATTCCTTCGCTTCCCAATTTAATGGTGGCTAGCCGCAGTCGCAACATTCGGTTAATGCTGGTTTTGCAAAGCAGCTCGCAGCTGACCGATGTTTATGGCAAAAGCAAGGCCGAAACCATTCAGTCCTGCGTAGGCATTACCATAGGGTTTGCCACCAACAGCTGGGAAACGCTGACCGAATGGGCACAGCGCTGCGGTCAGCGGCAGTTTGAAATTGGCGGAACTACGTACACCGAACCGCTCATTACCGCATGCCGCCTGGCCGCCATGCCTACGGGAACGGCGCTCATTATGGTAAAAAACCGGTATAAACTGATTGCGCATCTTCCTCTGTATCATGAAATGTATGACACGACAAACTGGCAGCCGCCTGCGCCGCCGCCTAAAAACCGCCCCGTTAAGCGGAGCTCCTTTGACTTTGTAGCATTTGTTCGATCGACTCAAATAAAGCGGATCGAAGCGGCGACATCAAGAAAAAAATGAAGGCAAACCATACCGCTCTTTTTTACGCGGACGGCTGCGTCCCGTTGAGCAGCTTCCGCACCGCCCGCCAGGCAGGGTAAAACTGATCCATAAACCCCTTAAAACGCGGTCCGTGCCCGGATTCCAGAAAATGCACCAGCTCGTGCATAACCACATACACCAGACACTCCTGCGGCTTCTGCGCTAACTGCAAATTGATCCAAATGCGGCGTTTTGCCGGGTTGCATGTACCCCAGCGTGTTTTCATATTTTTAATATGCCATTCGGCGCAGCGCAGGCCGGTTACCGTTTCACAATACGCCAGCACAATGGGCATGGTACTTTTTAGCTCCAACCGATACCACTGATCGATCATGCGGCGGCGTTTTTCCGTGTCTGCCCCGCGCGGAGCGCGAAGCACGACGACACCGTCTTGCCTTGTCACCGAAGGCCGCCCGTCGGCTATCTGCACTTCGAGCCGCAGGGGGCTACCCCAAAGGTAGAAAATTTCGCCGGTCTGATAAGCCCGCTGGGCCTGTGGCCACTGCGTAGCTACCCGTTTTTGCTGCGTGAGAATCCAGTCCTGTTTATCGAGGACCAAGCGGCAGACTTCGTCATTTTTGGCGCCGAGCGGCGCGCTAACCTGTATGCGCCCGTCCGGAGGGAGCACACGCAAATATAGATTTTTTATGGCTTTACGTATGAGCGTGACGCGGAAAGAGCCACACTGTATTATAGTGTTTTGCATAGGGTACCTGTGTCTTTTGCTTGTTGGTAGGCGCGGAGGAGGCGCTGCGCTATTTCGGGCCCTAGGGGAATGGGGTAACGCTGTGCCGTGCTGTCGTATATAATGCGGTTTTCGAATGGGATTAGGGTAGTGCCCAGAAAAACGGGAAGCGTTTCGCGCGGGAAAGATTCGCTCCATGCCGAGGTAATGCCGCTGACCAGGTAGACCATGTTGGTCTGAGAATCAATGAAAATGGAGCCTTGGCTTTGGTGACGCTCTAAAAAGAAGTTCCCACGCACCCGCCGTTTCCAGCTTTCGACAATGCTTCGGTGCTCGGCCGGAAGCTGCGTATTATGGCTTAAGTATTGGTCTATTATCTCGGGGTTGTCCCAAAGGCGGGTAGCAATGGCACGTACCGCTTCGAGATCTAATCCGGTACGGTGCGCCATGTCAATCATGGCGGGGTTTACGCGATAGGCTTCGTTAACGTAGTCTAAGAGAGGAAGCCACAGTCGATAAAAAAGCTGAGCGTCAGACGATGTAAGTTTCATTGATATTCGTGCTCTCTATGTAAGAGCAACCTCCTTTTTCATATTTCGCTTCTCGCATTTTCTGCGGGGAGCGATATTTGTTATTGTTTCTTTGCATGTAAGTCGGGTTCGATATGATTGTGGAAATAACCTTCGGATTCGATTTCGGCTTCCGGACATTCCTTTTTGTAATCGGGATTGATAGTGGGGCCGCCGAAGAGAAGTGATTTTTTCCGTGTATTTGTTATAGTGAATATTCCGCCAGGAAGTTGTGGTAAAAGGAATAGAGGCGTCTTTCAGGTGTAAACCGATAAGGTGTTAAACCGTTTCAATCCATGCTCCCCATGTGGGGGAGCGACTATCGGACCATCTTCGTCAGACTATTCTGGTCGCAATTTCAATCCACGCTCCCCATACGGGGAGCGACGGGTACCATGTTTAAGCTCTCGATCCCGATCTACATTTCAATCCACGCTCCCCATGCGGGGAGCGACTCTAG
>CALWPV010000122.1 GCA_944383515.1 uncultured Clostridia bacterium | reverse complement strand
GAAGGCGACGAAGACTTGCCCTTCTAAAGTTTTGCATAAGGAGGTAAAGACAATGCCTGAAAATACGAATCCGACTCAGAGGAGAAGAGGCGGCATGAGACGTAGAAAGAAAGTCTGCAATTTCTGTGTGAACACGGCAGAGACGATTAACTACAAAGATGTCGCTAAATTAAGAAGATACATTTCCGAGAGAGGAAAAATTCTTCCTCGGCGTGTAACAGGCACCTGCGCAGAACATCAGCGGGATCTGACGGTTGCGATTAAACGCGCCAGACACCTGGCTCTGCTGCCGTACGTAGGTGAATAAGTGAAACAATAAAAAGGAATGATCGTGTGCAGATCATTCCTTTTTTTCAGATAGGAAATCAATATGGAAATTAAACGCATTAACAGCGCGCAAAACGCCGCGCTGAAACAGACCATGAAGTATCGAAGCCGTCGCGGCGCCGAAACCGCTGGAGTTTTTATGGCCGAGGGACTGCGTGCGGTTGAAGAAGTACTGAAGGCGCAGGAGTGGTCTATCGAGTCTCTTTGGTTTGAAGAGGGCTTTTTGCAAGAACTAAAGACAAAAACGCCCGCGTTTTTCCGGCTGGTACATCAGGGCATTTCGCGAAGCAAAGCGCCGCTCTATATTGTGCCGCCTTCACTCATGAAACGGCTGTCCGATACCGAAACGCCGCAGGGCGTGCTTACCGTAGTACGCCGCCGGCAGTATCAGCTGACCAAGGTGCTGGAGGGGCTTTCCCACCAACCGCTGATTTTAGTTTTAGAAAATTTGCAAGATCCCGGTAATGTGGGCACGCTGCTGCGCACGGCGGATAGTGCGGGGGCCGATGCGGTGTTATATACCAAAGGTACGGCCGATGTATACAGCCCCAAGGTGGTTCGTGCGGCCATGGGTTCTCTGCTGCACGTGCCCGTTTGCAAAATTGAATCGGTGAGCAGCGTAAAGCCTCTTTGCCAGGCGCAGGGGATTCGGCTTTGGGGCGCGCATTTAAACGGCAGCGCGTACTATTTTGATCAGGATTTATCGCAGCCGGCTGCCATTATGATTGGCAACGAGGGAAGCGGCTTGTCAGAAGAAGCGGCCGAGGCGGCCGACGCGCTGATTCGCATTCCCATGCTGGGACGCGCCGAGTCGCTCAATGCCGGCGTTGCCGGCGGCATATTGCTCTATGAAGCCATTCGGCAGCGCCAGGCCTTAGGCCTCTTCAAAGCAGAACCGGGCAAAGGCCTCCACCTGGGATAAGTCGTCGAAACAAGCAATGTATACCTGATTGCCCATGGTACCGGCCAGCGCGTCCGGCATACGCGTAACAAGGCGCAGCGCGTCGGCATAGGTCTGCCGGATGGAAAGACCGTTGTGAATATATGTGAATTCATCGCGGCGCCCACAGTAAATGCAGTATTGACGGGGACCGTGATACGTGTGGCGGCATTCGTTATAAGCGATCATATCGGCCCAGATCTGGTATACATCGACGCTGCCGGCAAAGTTGAGCATATCAGGGGTAAAACCGCCGGCGGGACGCATATTCACTTCGAGAGCCACAATATCGCCCGCGTTTCCCAGCCCGGGCTTGTCTTCCGTAAGCCGGAAAAATTCTAAGTGGAAAAAGCGGCTGCTGGCGCCAAAAGCGCGAAGCGTACGCTCACCGGCGCTGCGGACGTCTTCGGGTACTTCCTTGTCTACATAATAATAGGTAGGTACTTTTTCGTTTACCATATCCATAATGGAATTGACGCTAATGTGGCTGCTGGCAAAAAGTACGTTGCCGTCGCGGTCACAAATGCCGTCAAAGGTGGTAACGCGCCCGGGAACATATTCTTCCATAACATACAGCGTATCGGGAAGCTGCTCGAAAAACAGAGCGAGCTCTTCGTCATTGGTAAGCTTGTAGGTGGCCAGCGCGCCTACACCGTTGTCAGGCTTAACCACAACCGGATAGCCCACTTCCTGAGTAAATGCCAGCGCCGCCTCCAGCGTGGTTACCGGCAAATAGCGGGCCGCAGGGACTCCGGCCTTTTGGTAGTACTGCTTCATTAAAATTTTGCTTTTATATTTTTGAATTTCGTCAGATTTTAATCCACTGGTAATGTTAAAATCCGTGCGCAGCGCGGCGTCTTGCTCGAGCCAGTATTCGTTATTGCTCTCCAGCCAGTCGATTTTGCCATAGCGATAGGCAAAATATGCCACGGCGCGGTATACCTCGTCGTAGTTTTCCAGAGAAGTAACCCGGTAATACTCCGTTAATGCGTTTGTAAGCTCGGGATGCAGCTCGTTATACAAGGCGTCGCCAATGCCCAGCACATTCACTCCGTTTTCGCGAAGCCGCATGCAGAAGAATCGGTAGGTTTCGGGGAAATTGGGGGAAATAAAAATAAAATTCATACGGATCACCTGATTTCTATAGACTTAAAGACGTTGGTGCCAGCGCTGCGAGCACAACTGCTCTTTTGTGTATCATACACTATATTGCGGCAAATGAAAAGAATTTTTTGAAAAAAAGGAGAAAATTGTGTTGCAAGGAATCGAAAAGCATAGAGAAAGTCAAAAACTGGGAAGAGTCATGAGCGTCATGTGTTATGGCCCGCAAAGCGGGAAACCGGTTTTAGTGTTTCCCTCTCAAAATGGACATCCGGGAGATTTTGACGCGTTTCATATGACCGACGCGATTGCCCCGTGGATCGAGTCGGGGCAGG
>CALWPV010000121.1 GCA_944383515.1 uncultured Clostridia bacterium | reverse complement strand
TTTTAACACATGGGAGTCGGTCTCTTCTTATTTTTTTGGAAAAACTCCACAATTATTTTACACTATCCCTAGGTCTTTTACCGCCAGCCCTTAAACGAGTCGAATTTTTCAGAAATTTCTTTTAAATGGCGTGTGATTTCAATATGCTGCGGACAATGTGACTCGCATCGGTGGCAGCCAATACACTCCCCTGCTTTGGGATGCGTTTGCGTCAGATTATAATAGTACACAATCTGCGTTGTCATATATCCGTGCTGAAAAAGAGAAAAATATTCCGGAATCGGAATTTTTTTTCGGACATTGCACCGTACAATACCCGCACCCGGTGCAGGGAATCGTCATATTCTCCTGAATAATTTTAGCGGCTTCTTCTGTAATCTTAAACTCCTGCTCTGTAAAAGGAACCAGTTCCTTCATGGTATCCATGTTGTCTTTCAGCTGCTCCATGGAGTTCATACCCGAAAGAACCATTATAACGCCCTCATGACTGGCGGCAAAGCGCAGCGCCCAAGAAGCGTTGGAAGCCTCTGGCGCATAGCTTTTTAAAAGCGCTTCCGCTTGCTCTGGAATGTTGACCAGGCTTCCTCCTTTAATCGGTTCCATAACAATCACCGGTTTACCGTGTTTGCGCGCTACTTCCCAACATTTTCTTGACTGAATACTTTCATTTTCCCAGTCCAGATAATTGATTTGCAGCTGTACAACTTCAATCTCGGGGCGGGCCGTTAAGATCTCTTCCAGAAGATCGGCCTTGTCATGAAATGAAATACCAATATGTTTTATTTTTCCTTCTGCCTTCTTTTTTAATACGAAAGCAAAGCTGTCTAGCTCCTGCGAAACCTTGTAATTGACGGCTCCCTGGTTATGCAGCAAATAATAGTCAAAATAATCTACTCCCAGCCGCTGCATTTGGTCCTCAAAAACCTGTTCCTGCTCTTCTTTACTTTTCATAAATTCATTCGACAGTTTGGTGGTTAATATATAGCTCTCTCGTGGATACCGGTCAATGAGCGCCTCTCGCAGCGCCGGTTCCGACAACCCGCCGCAGTATTTATAGGCGGTGTCAAAATACGTAAATCCCTGCTTCATAAATGCGTCTACCATTTGTTTAACCAGATCCATGTTAATTGACTGATCGTCTAACCGTGGCAAACGCATGAAACCAAAGCCTAATTTTTTCACATTCATCCCTCCTCGTCTTCATTTTGTATAGTATAAAATAAGGACAAATTGATTGCAATCTGTTTTCCTTTTCTACTCCATAAGTAAAACTTATCTCAAAAAATGCAATTTTGTATTGACAATCCTGCAAATTCAGTTTATAATACGCACCATAAAACAGCAAAGGCGCTGCGGAATTTCCGCGGCGCCTTTCTCTTTTGAATTAAGGAGGTATTTCCGCATGAGCGTTCGATCTGTTCCCGAAACCTTTGGCAGCATGGTGTTTAACGATCAAGTAATGAAACAGCGCCTGCCTAAAGACACCTACCGCGCGCTGCGGCGCACGATTGAGCTGGGCAAGCACTTAGACCCCGCTGTAGCCAATATTGTCGCTAACGCTATGAAAGATTGGGCCGTCGAAAAAGGCGCCACCCATTTTACCCACTGGTTTCAGCCCATGACGGGTATTACAGCGGAAAAACACGATAGCTTTATCAGCCCTCAGGGCGATAGCGCTGTCATTATGGAGTTTAGCGGTAAAGAACTAGTGAAGGGTGAACCAGACGCGTCCAGCTTTCCCTCCGGAGGGCTGCGCGCCACCTTTGAAGCCCGTGGCTATACGGCATGGGACCCCTCTTCTTATGCCTTTATTAAAGACGAAACCCTCTGCATTCCCACCGTGTTCTATTCCTATGGCGGTGAAGCGCTGGACAAGAAGACACCTCTGCTGCGCTCTATGGAAGTGCTCAATAAACAGGCCCTGCGTATTTTAAAGCTCTTCGGACATGAAGACGTTTCCCGCGTCATCACCACCGTGGGCCCGGAACAGGAATATTTTTTAATTGACCGCAATTTATACGCGAAGCGCGAGGACCTGCGTCTTTGTGGCCGAACCTTGTTCGGCTGTATGCCCCCTAAGGGTCAGGAGCTGGAAGACCATTACTTTGGCTCAATTAAGCCGCGCGTGGCCGCCTTTATGAAGGATCTGGACGAAGAGCTTTGGAAGCTTGGGATTTATGCCAAAACGGAGCACAATGAAGTGGCACCGGCTCAGCATGAACTGGCTCCTATTTTTACAAACACAAATTTGGCTACAGATCATAATCAGCTGACCATGGAAATTATGAAAAAGGTAGCGCGTCAGCATGGCCTGGCCTGCCTTTTACATGAAAAACCGTTTGCCGGCGTGAATGGCAGCGGTAAACATAATAACTGGTCGCTTTCCACAAATACCGGTATCAATCTGCTGGAACCCGGGGATTCGCCGCAGGAAAATGCGCAGTTTCTTCTGTTTTTGACCGCTGTTATTCAAGCGGTTGACGATTACCAGGATCTGCTGCGTATGTCGGTAGCCAGTGCCGGCAATGACCACCGCTTAGGTGCGCAGGAAGCGCCGCCGGCGATTGTTTCT
>CALWPV010000120.1 GCA_944383515.1 uncultured Clostridia bacterium | reverse complement strand
TTTCGTTTTGTTATTTGGTATTTACCCTTAGGTTTGCAGTATACACGACCTTTCCTTAACTTAGAGAGCCTATTACAGCGTAAGACCGGCCAGCCACTGGCTTATATTGCCTTGTGCTTCAGCCACACTGTTTCGAGAACCGGTCAAGAGGTTTTTTAAATTCTTTTAAAAAAAGACGCCAGCCTCAACCATTCGATTGAACTGGCGTCTATCTATTTCAATTTTTTACCGCAGCGCGTCTGCGTGATCGTATAGGTCTGTGACATACTGTCCGGAAAAGCAGGAAAAACAAAGCCGGTCATGACCATACGCTTTTTTTAAATCGTCCACCGTTAAAAACCGAAGCGAATCTGCGTGCAAATACTCGCAGAGCTCCCTGGCGCTAAGACGCGCCGAAATGAGCTCTTCTCTGGTAGCCGTATCGACGCCATAAAAACAGGGGAAGCAGTACTGTGGCGAGGCGATCCGCACATGCACTTTTTCGGCCCCAGCCTCTTTCAGCTGCTGCACGGTGCGTCGCAGCGTTGTACCGCGTACCAGCGAATCGTCGATCAGCACAATGCGCTTGCCCTCCACCACTTTCCGGTTAACTGCAAGTTTCATGCGCACGCCCATTTCTCTCTGCTGCTGCGTAGGCTCAATGAACGTGCGGCCTACATAGCGGTTTTTCACCAGCCCCATTTCACAGGGCAGGCCGCTGGCTTCGCTATAACCTGTTGCCGCCGAAAGGGAAGAATCGGGTACGCCCACAACGATATCGGCCTCCAGAAGGCCGGCGTCCTTTTCCGCCATAAGGCGGCCGGTTTTTTTACGCACGCTGTGCACATTTAGCCCGTCAAGGTTGCTGTCGGGACGCGCAAAGTAAATATATTCCATGCTGCAAAGCGTATGCTCGTTCTGGTCGGTATAGTAACAAAACTCAATGCCCGCACGGGAAAACTTGACAATCTCGCCCGGCTGCACATCGCGCCAGAAGGTGCCTCCTACGGTTTCAAAGGCGCAGGTCTCGCTGCTCACCAAAAAGCCGCCTTCCAGATACCCTAGCGACAAAGGACGCAGGCCATGCCGGTCGCGAATCACATAAAGGCTTTTTTCGGTTAAAATCAGAAAGGCGAACGCGCCTTCCAGCCTTCGGCAGGCTTTTTTTATTTTTTCAATGAGCGGCCCTTTTTCGCACTGAATCAGGTGCAAAATGATTTCGCTATCGCTGCTGGCGTGAAAAATATGCCCCTGCGCTTCCAGCTCACTACGCAGCGCGGCGGCGTTAACAATTTGCCCATTGTGCACCGCCGCCAGGCTTCCCATGCTGCCTCTGGCCACTAAGGGCTGCACGTTCTCCATTTCTTCGCCGCCCTGCGTGGCATAGCGCACATGGCCAATGGCGTTGCAACCGGGCAGCGCCTGCAGCGCGCTTTGGTCAAACACATCGGTCACAAGGCCATGGCCTTTATGCAGCAACAGATCCTTGCCGTCGCTTACGGCAATGCCCGCGCCCTCCTGGCCGCGGTGCTGCAGGCTGTGTAGCCCATAATACGCGAGAGTTGCCGCTCCCGGCGCCTGGTACACGCCAAACACGCCGCACTCTTCGTGAATTTCTCTCATGCGTAGGCCTCCTCAAGCCGCTTCATTGCTTCCTTTGTATTTGCTTCGCTGCCAAAAGCCGTAAGCCTAAAATATCCTTCGCCGCAGGCGCCAAATCCGCTTCCCGGCGTACCTACAATACCGGTTTTCTCTAAGAGTTCGTCAAAAAACGCCCACGAGGAAAGTCCGCCCGGGCACCGCAGCCACAAATAGGGCGAGTTCTTGCCGCCCACAAACCAGACGCCCAGCTTGGTCAGCGTTTCGGCTATGATTCTTGCATTGTTTTGGTATATGGCCAGATTCGCGCGGCATCCCGCCATACCCTCCGGCGTAAACACCTCGGCCGCGGCGCGCTGTACCGGATACGATACGCCGTTAAACTTGGTGGTTTGCCGGCGCAGCCACATGGCATGCAGGTGCATGCCGTCGCGGCAAAGCTCCTGTGGCACCACGGTATACCCGCAGCGCGTTCCCGTAAAGCCCGCCGTTTTAGACAGCGAACAAAATTCAATGGCGCAGCCGCGCGCGCCGGGAATTTCGAAAATGCTTCTCGGCAGATTTTCCGTTACAAACGACTCGTAGGCGGCGTCAAACAAAATAATGGCATCCTGGCTTATGGCATACTGTACCCAGGCCGTCAGCTGCTCATACGTATAGCACGCGCCGGTCGGGTTATTCGGCGAGCACAGGTAAATCAGATCGGCCTCCTGCCCTTCCGGCGGCATGGGTAAAAAGCCGTTTTCCTCATTGGCCTGCAAAAATACAAGGCGGCGGCCATCCATGCGGTTGGTGTCTACGTACACCGGATACACCGGATCGGGAATGAGCACCGTATTGTCCTTGTCAAATAAATCGAGAATATTCCCCACGTCGCTCTTCGCGCCGTCGCTAATAAAAATATCGCCTGCCGATACCTCGGCATGAATCTCGTTTTGATAATACCGCGCAATTTTCTCGCGCAAAAAGTCATATCCCTGCTCCGGGCCATAGCCGTGAAACGTGTCCGGCTTTCCCTGCTCTTTAGCGCCCTCAATGAACGCCGCAGTTATCGCCGCGGGCAGCGGCTGCGTTACGTCGCCAATACCCAGCCGAATAATCTGCCGCTCCGGGTGCGCCTTAGCGTACTCGGCTACCTTATGGTTTACGGTCTGAAACAAATAGCTCTCTTCCAGCTGTGCATAATTATGGTTAACCTTCATGCTTACCTCTCCTTCCGGCGGCGCAGCGCCGCTTCAATAAATGCTTTAAACAAAGGGTGCGCTTGATTAGGCCGGCTCTTAAACTCCGGGTGATACTGCACGCCAATATAAAAATCGTACCCGGGCAGTTCCATAGCCTCTACCAGCCGCCCATCGGGCGACAAACCGCTAAACACCGCGCCCGCCTGCTCAAAGGCCTCGCGGTACGCATTGGCAAACTCGTACCGGTGGCGGTGCCGCTCCGCAATCACGCCCGTATAGTCCGATGCCTGCTGATACGCTGCCTCCAGCCGGCTTCCCGGCGCCACCCGGCAAGGATACGCCCCCAGCCGCATGGTGCCTCCCTTCGGCACATTGCCCTGCTGATCCGGCATTAAATCAATGACCAAATGCCGGCTTTCCGGATTAAACTCCCGCGAATTCGCGTCTTCCATGCCCAGCGCGCCGCGCGCCCATTCGATGGCGGCTATCTGCATGCCCAGGCAAATACCAAAGTACGGCACATGGTGCTCGCGCGCATAGCGCGCGGCCAGAATCATGCCTTCGATGCCGCGGCCGCCAAAGCCTCCCGGTACAATAATGCCATCGGCCTCTCCCAATAGCTCCTGCGCCGTATCTGGCGTAATCTTCTCACTATCTACCCAGTCGATCTTCACCTTGGCTCCGGCCTCATACCCGCCATGGCTCAGCGCCTCCGCCACGGAAAGATATGAATCGTGCAGCTTTACATATTTGCCTACCAGCGCGATACGTACCGTTTCCTGACAGGCGGCAATGCGGTCCAGCATCGCCATCCAGCTGCCCAGATCGCAAGGCTGCTTTTCTTCCAAATGCAGCTCGCGCAGTACAATGTTGGCCAGGCCTGCTTCTTCCAGCATAATAGGCGCCGCGTATAATACCGGCAGCGTCAGGTTCTGAATCACGCAGTCGGGTTTTACATTGCAAAACGCCGCGATTTTCTGCATTACGCTCTCGTCGATCGGCTGATTACAGCGCGTTACAATGACATCCGGCATAATGCCAAACGACTGCAGCTCTTTTACCGAATGCTGCGTGGGCTTCGACTTATGCTCTCCCGAAGACTCCAAATACGGCACCAGCGTCACATGAATAAACAGGCGGTTTTCAAAACCTACCTCGCGCCCTACCTGGCGAATGGCCTCTAAAAACGGCTGCGATTCAATATCGCCCGTGGTACCGCCAATTTCCGTAATGACAATGTCGGCTTCCGTTTTCTGCTGCACCGAATAAATAAAAGACTTAATCTCGTTGGTAATATGGGGAATCACCTGAATGGTCTGGCCCAGGTATTCGCCTCTTCTTTCTTTATTTAATACGTTCCAGTATACCTTACCCGTGGTCAAATTGGAATACTGGTTCAGGTTTTCGTCAATAAAGCGCTCATAATGCCCCAAATCCAGATCGGTTTCCGCTCCGTCTTCCGTAACAAAAACTTCGCCATGCTGATACGGGCTCATGGTACCCGGATCAATGTTAATATAAGGATCCAGCTTCTGCGCCGCCACTTTAAATCCCCTTGCTTTTAAGAGCCTGCCCAGCGAAGCCGCCGTAATCCCTTTTCCCAGGCCAGACACCACGCCGCCGGTTACAAAAATATACTTTGCCATTAAATCATGACCTCCCCTGTAAATACTGTGACGGCATCGCCCGTCATATACACCGTTTCGTCGGTGTAGCGAATCCGAAGATCCCCTCCCGTAAGGCGCACGGTAATTTCTTCATTCTTCGGACAAAAACCATTTAAAACCGCGGCTACCGCTGCCGCGCACGCGCCGGTGCCGCAGGCCCAGGTTTCGCCGCTGCCTCGCTCCCAGACGCGCATTCTGAGCGTATGCGCGTCGATTACCTGTACATATTCGGTATTGACGCGCTCGGGAAAGAGCGGATCAGCCTCCACTTTGCGGCCCTCGGCCGCCAGATCCATTTCTTCTACGTCGTTTCTAAAAATGACGCAGTGTGGATTACCCATGGAAACGCAGGTAATTTCCTGCTCTTTGCCGCCCACCATAACGCGGCGCGAAATCACCGAGGGGCCGCTTAGCGAAACGGGTATCTGCTCGGGCGCCAGCACCGCCGCGCCCATGTCTACCGTAACGCTCATAACCTGGCCGTTAAACACCTCGAGCTGCAGCTGTTTAATGCCGCTCTTCGTTTCAATGCGCATCTGGGTTTTGCGCACCCGGCCGCTGTCGTATAAGTAGCGTCCCACACAGCGAATGCCGTTGCCGCACATTTTTCCCTCGCTGCCGTCGCGGTTGAAAATGCGCATTTTGCCGTCGGCTACCTGCGAGGGCTCCACTAGAATAATGCCGTCGCCGCCAATGCCGAAGTGCTCGGCCGACAGCTGTACGCTGAGCGCCTCGGGGTTCTCGAGCGGCTGGTCGAAGCAGTCGAAATAAATATAATCGTTGCCGCAGCCCTGCATTTTAACGAAGCGCCGCGCCGCAGAGGTTTGCGAAAGCTTATTCATATCGACCAGCTCCATGTTATAGGGGCGGTACCGGCTCTTTAAACTGCCCGCCAAAGCCGCGGCCGTATCGAGCGACGTGAGGCAGGGAATGCCCCGCTCCACCGCCGTGCGGCGGATTTTGACGCTGTCTCTTTGCGGAATCCGGCCTTTCGCCGACGTAGAAATAATATACTGAACCTTGCCGCTCTCTAAGAGGGTGCGCGTATTTTGCTCGCTTTCATGAATTTTCGGAACGCTCGTGACTATCAGCCCGGCCTCGCGCAGTACGTTAGCCGTCCCCTCCGTGGCATATAGCCGAAACCCTAACCGCGCATACGCTTTGGCAATGCCGGCAATTTCCCCTTTATCGGAGTCGCGCACCGTAATCAGCACGCCGCCCTCTTTTTGCATGGCGTAGCCGGCGGCAACCAGGCCCTTATACAGCGCTTCTTCCATGGTGCGCGCCACGCCCAGCACCTCGCCGGTCGATTTCATTTCGGGCCCCAGCTGCGTATCGACATTGCTCAGCTTTTCAAACGAAAACACCGGCACCTTCACGGCATACTGCTGCCCATGGGGGTAAAGCCCTGAGACATAGCCCATTTCACGCAGCGTCTTGCCTGCCATAATCTTGGCGGCCAGATCAACCATGGGCACGCCGGTTACTTTACTAATATACGGCACGGTGCGCGACGAACGGGGATTTACCTCAATTACATAAATTTTGTCCTGATAAATCACGTATTGAATATTAATTAAACCGCGCGTACCCAGCGCCAGCGCCAGCTGCGTAGAATACTCGATTAGCTTTTCCGTTTGCTTGGCCGATACATTCCACGCCGGGTATACGGCAATAGAGTCGCCCGAATGCACGCCCGCGCGCTCAATATGCTCCATAATGCCGGGAATGAGTACGTCGGCGCCGTCGCAGATGGCGTCGACCTCAAGCTCGGTGCCCATAAGGTATTGATCAATGAGCACCTCGTTGTCGCCCTCGTGCTCTAAAATAATTTTCATATATTCCTGAATATCGGCGTCGGAAAACGCAATAATCATATTCTGCCCGCCCAGCACATAGCTGGGGCGCATGAGCACCGGATAGCCCAAAGCGTCCGCCGCGTCCAGCGCTACCTGCGTGGTATGCACCACATGGCCCGCCGCGCGCTGAATATCAAGCGAAGCTAGCAGCGCGTCGAACCGGCCGCGATCTTCCGCCGCGTCAATGCTGTCGGCCGGGGTGCCCATAATCGGTACGCCGTACTGGGTTAACGTTTGGGTCAGTTTAATGGCCGTTTGCCCACCAAAGGCTACCACAGCATAGGCCGGCTTTTCTACCGCCACGATATCCATTACGTCTTCCGGCGTTAAGGGTTCAAAGTACAGCCGGTCGGCCGTATTAAAATCGGTGGAGACGGTTTCGGGATTGTTGTTGACAATCACTACTTCATAGCCTTCTTGCTGCAGCGCCCATACGCAGTGCACGCAGGCATAGTCAAACTCAATGCCCTGCCCAATGCGAATGGGACCCGAACCAAAGACCATAACCACCGGTTTGCCACTGCCATGCTCTTTAATGAAATGGGCCGCCTCGTCCCTGCGCCCGTGTACGCTGTAAAAATACGGGGTCTGCGCGGCAAACTCGGCAGCGCAGGTATCGACCATTTGATACGCGGCCGCCTCGTGGCGCCAGATGCCGGCGGGAATGGCCTGATCGGGAAATCCATAGCGCTTAAGCTCTCTGTATAGCGTCTGATCCACCCCTGTTTGCATCTGCTGCTCTAACTGCCAGATATGCTCGATTTTCTTTAAAAACCACATATCAATTTGGGTAAGCGCGTGCAGCGCCTCGCAGCTTATGCCGCGCCGCAGGGCCTCATATAGGGCAAACAAGCGCTGATCGTCCTGCGCCAGTATTTTTTGCCGCAGCTCGTCTTCGGTAAGCGCGTCTAAAGCCGGCATGCGCAGTGTCATTTGTGAGATCTCGGCGCCGCGCACCGCTTTGAGCAGGGCCTGTTCAAAGTTTTCTCCAATGGCCATAACCTCTCCGGTTGCTTTCATTTGCGTGCCTAAGCTGCGGTCGGCATAAACAAATTTGTCAAACGGCCACTTAGGGAATTTAACAACCACGTAATCGAGCGCTGGCTCGAAACAGGCCTTGGTTTTACCGGTGACCTCATTAGTAATTTCGTCAAGGGTGTAGCCAAGGGCAATTTTGGCCGCCACGCGGGCAATGGGATATCCGGTGGCTTTGGACGCCAGCGCCGAAGAGCGAGACACCCGGGGATTGACCTCGATTACGGCGTATTCAAAGCTATGAGGGTTTAGGGCAAACTGGCAGTTGCAGCCGCCTTCTATGCCCATGGCCTGAATAATGTCGAGCGCGGCGCGGCGCAGCATTTGGTATTCTTTATCGGCCAGCGTGACGGCTGGGGCAATAACAATGGAGTCGCCCGTATGCACGCCGACGGGATCTAAGTTTTCCATGGAGCAAACGGTAATGCAGTTGCCCTGGCTATCGCGCATGACTTCAAATTCAATTTCTTTCCAGCCGGCAATGGACTGCTCGATTAAAATTTGGGTAATGGGCGAAAGGCGCAGGCCTGCCTCGCCAATGCGCATGAGCTCTTCCTCATTATGCGCGATGCCGCCGCCGGAGCCGCCCAGCGTGAAGGCCGGGCGCACAATGACCGGATAGCCAATTTCGCCGGCAAAAGCAAGCGCGTCTGGCAGGTTTTCTACTACTTTAGACGCGGTAACCGGCTGACCAATGGAGAGCATGGTGTCTTTAAACCGTTGCCGATCTTCCGCTTTGTCAATGGTCTGTGGTTCGGCGCCCAGCAGCTTTACGCCGTGCTTTTCTAAAAAGCCGCTCCGGGCCAGCTGCATGGAAAGCGTGAGTCCGGTTTGCCCGCCCAGAGTGGAAAGCAGGCTGTCCGGCTTTTCTTTTTCAATAATGCGCTCCAGCGTTTCTACCGTTAAGGGCTCAATATAAATATGATCGGCCATAGCGGCGTCGGTCATAATGGTGGCCGGATTGGAATTGACCAGCACAACCTCGAGCCCCTCTTCTTTAAGCGCCCGGCAGGCCTGTGTTCCGGCGTAATCGAACTCGGCCGCCTGGCCAATCACAATGGGGCCGGAACCGATCATGAGTACTTTGCGAATCGAATTATTTTTCGGCATGCTTGCTTTCCTCCATTTGTTTCAAGAATCGATCAAATAAAAACCGGGTGTCCAGCGGCCCGCCGCAGGCCTCGGGGTGAAACTGCACGGAAAACGCTGGGTGATCGGTATAGGCGACTCCCTCGCAGCTCCCGTCGTTAACGTTAATAAAAATCTCGCCAGCTTCGGCCGGCAGCGTGCTTTGATCCACGGCGTAGCCATGGTTTTGGCTCGTCATAAAAACGCGCCCCGTCTCCAGCTCTTTGACCGGCTGGTTGGCGCCCCGGTGTCCATAGGGTAGCTTCATCGTTTTGGCGCCGTGCGCCAGCGCCAACAGCTGATGCCCCAGGCAGATGCCAAAAATGGGCAGGCGAGGGCGGGCGCAGAGCTTTTGCAGCTCGCGAATGATGCCGGTGTTGTCGGCCGGGTCGCCGGGACCGTTGGAGAGCATGAGGCCGTCGGGATGCAGCGCGGCTATGTCTTCCGCGCTGGTTTGGGGCGGCAGCACGGTAACAGAGCAGCAGCGGCTTATGAGCTCGCGCACAATATTATATTTAGCGCCGAAATCCCAGAGCGCCACGTGAAAGCGGGCATCGGGGACGGAGTAGTGCTGCCTCTGCCGCGTGGCGGCATGATCTACCGCGTGGTCAATATGGTAGCCGGCCAGCGCTCGAATGCGCTCCGGCGTGGGCTTTTCGTAGCTTAAATACCCGTTCATGGTACCCTCTTCCCGCAGCACTTGGGTAAGGTAACGCGTGTCTATGCCGCTAACCGCCGGGATATGACAGGCCTTAAAAAAGGTGTCAAGATCTCCTTCACTGCGAAAATTCGAGGGAGCTTGACACCATTCTTTTACAATGTAAGCGGTTAGTTTCGGTTGTTCACTTTCAAAATCCGAGGGAATGACCCCGTAGTTGCCAATGAGCGGGAAGGTCTGCGCAACGATTTGACCATAATAGCTGGGGTCGGTAATGGTCTCCAAATAGCCGGTCATGCCGGTTGTGAAAACGACCTCACCGGTGAGCTGCCCCTGCGGCAGCGCGGCGCCAAAGCCCTGCCCCTCTAGGCATACCCCATTTTCCAGCACAAGATACACTGTTTGTCCCATACGTTTCTCTCCTATATATCGTAGTTTTGTAATATAATTTCTGCCATTTCCCGCCGCGTTATACGCCGGTTCATAGCCTCGCGTTCAATGTGGTGGTGCGCCTGCGTCTCGGTAATGCCTTCATATTGAATGAGCAGGCATTTAGCCCGGTCGATCAGGCGGATATCTTCCAATTTCTGCTCCAGCTTAGCCTGTTGGGGCGCTGCTTTCGCTAAGCGGCGGTGCAGCACCTGCTGAAGCCTGGCGGCCTGCATAAAGAGCTTTTTGCCCATGCCGGGCGTAAAGACAAAGACGCCCTCCGGCTCCATTTTTCGCGCCATTTCCGTCTCGTGTTCGCTTTTGACCACCAAAATAACGCCGGCCGTCGTTTGTGCCGCCGCTTTGGCAACTTCGCAGCCATATTCTTCGGGCAGAGGGGTAACGATTACTACCAAGGCAAATTCATTGCCATTTAAACACTGCCGCGCCTGCCGGCTGCCGGTTACGGTTATAATCTCGTCAAACCCTGCATCGCCGAGCAGGCCCGCAAAGATACCTTTGTTTTTTTCGCCATGCGAAACCAGCAAAACCTTTCCCATACTCTCCTCCCCTTCCAAGCCTTAACAATACGGTAAGTACGCCGCGATTTCTTCCTTCCACTGCTTCCCCGTGCCATAGCGCTGCCATAGGGCTTCCTGCCGGTTGAAAAACTGCGTGCGCACCGATTCCGGCAATACTTTTTGAACAAACTCACTGCTTCTCGCCACATCGATCGCCTCGCGCAGATCCCGCGGCAGCAAGGGTAAGCCTTCGTCTATGGAGACCTGGTACAAATTACGGTTACAGGGCTTGCAAAGCTGTTTTTTCTGTTCTACGCCGTCTAACCCGGCATGAATGAGCAGCGCAAACGCCAGATACGGATTACAAATCGGATCTGCCGAACGCAGCTCCATTCGGCTGTATTCGCCGCTGGAGGCGGGAATCCGTACCAGCTGCGACCGGTTTTGGTGCGACCAGGTAACGAAGCGCGGCGCTTCAAAACAGCCCAAACGGCAATAAGAATTGTTAATGGGATTTAAAAACGCGGTAATCGCCGCCGCCTGATCTAATATGCCCTGAATAAAGCTCTCGGCGCTAAGGTTATGTTCTTTTCCTGTTTGAAACAGATTTTTGCCGCCTTTGGCCAGCGATAAATTGATATGCATGCCATTGCCGCTGTCTTCAAAAAATGGTTTGGGCAAAAAACTGGCAAAATATCCGTGCCGGGCTGCTACCAATTTGACAACCCATTTAAAGGTAAGAAAACTATCGGCCGCTGTCAGAGCGTCGCTATAGCGAAAATCGATTTCGTTTTGACCGGCGCCGCGCTCATGGTGTGAGCTTTCTGGACGCATACCCAGCGCTTCCAGCGTTAAGCAAATTTCCCGCCGAATATTTTCGCCCTCGTCGAGCGGCGCGACATCGGCGTAACTGCCGTAATCGATCGGGTCTAGCAAAGGCCTTCCGCCGTCGGTTTTAAGCAAATAAAATTCACACTCCGTACCGATACGGCACAGATACTGCATACTCGCCGCCCGCTGCACCGCCTGTTGCAAAATGCTGCGGGGGTCCCCTTCAAAAATTTCGCCGTTGGGGCGTCGTACCTGACAGAACATGCGCACCACACGCCCGCTCTCCGGGCGCCAGGGAAGAATCGCTACGGTGGAGCAATCCGGTACTAAAAATAGGTCAGAGCATTCTACCGTGCCGTAACCGGTAATGGCCGATGCGTCAAAAGAAATGCCGTATTCAAACGCGCGTGGCAATTCTTCCGCCATAATGGCAATGTTTTTCTGTGTTCCCATTAAATCACAAAATGCAAGACGTATAAATTTCACGTCATTTTCTTTAACAAATTGAAGTAACTCTTGCTGACTTGGATTCATTCGGCTCTCGCTCCTTTTTCATAAAAAAAGAGTCTATGAGATAAGACTGCCTTGCAGCTCCTCATAGACTCCCTTGTCTACTGTCGGTATTATAGCACTGCTATTTTGACCTGTCAACTATTTTCCTAGGTCTTGACAGTGTCAAGATGTTGTGGAGTTTTTTCTTGACAAACTCCAAGTGTTAACTTCTTAGTTTTAGATGATATTCCTATTCATGCCCATCTGTCTGATGATCTTTTGCGTTCCGCTTGCCACATCG
>CALWPV010000119.1 GCA_944383515.1 uncultured Clostridia bacterium | reverse complement strand
AACACCATATTTTGGTATAATAAAAGAGCTTGAGATTAAATACGTTTTTCAAGCGTATAAGGTAAATTTCAAAGTATTGAGGTAAGGAGTTCTTCGTATGGGAAGAAAATACATTTCTGACGCTGTCATTCGAAGATTGCCCCGGTATTATCGGTATTTGGGCGAGCTCCTAGATAATCATATTACGCGCATCTCGTCGGGGGAGCTAAGTCAAAGAATGGGGCTTACCGCCTCACAGGTGCGGCAGGATCTGAATCATTTTGGTGAATTTGGCCAACAGGGGTACGGATATAATGTAGAACTACTCCACCGAGAGGTAGCCAGAATTCTGGGAATTGATCAGATCCATAATATTATTATCATTGGAGTCGGTCATTTAGGGCAGGCGCTGGTGAATTATACGAATTTTGAACGGCGAGGGTTTTACGTAGTAGCCTTATTTGATATTGACGAGAATATCATAGGGCAGACCATCGGCGGAAAAATTGTACGACCGGTTGAAGAATTAAAAGACTTTATTAAAGAGAACGCGGTCGATATCGGCGTGCTGACAATTCCCAAAAAAGAAGCGGTTCAGATGGCGAATATTTTAGTTGAAAGCGGGGTTAAAGGAATCTGGAATTTTGCTTCTGTCGATTTAGCCTTGTCGGATCCATCGGTGATTGTCGAAGATGTTCATTTATCAGATAGCTTAATGAGATTATCTTATAAACTTAGCAATCAAAATTAAGAAGGGTTATTGAATGTATGATTACTGAATTCGAAAAAAGAGAAATTTATAATTTTCTCACCAAAAAATTTAAATTTGGCGAAGAGTATCCTCTATCTACGGTTGGAAAAGAATTAACTATTTCCGGCAGGGGGTGCCGCCGGTACGGATTTCCCCGAATGAAAAATTTAATGAAAGAGCTCAAAGAATTTATTGATCTGAAAGATTATGAGCACGAGGGGCATTCCAATTCTAATGTGGTTTTGCATCAGTGGAAAGAAGAGACGGCAGGACTACATGAATCTTCGCATTTTTGGGCGGCGACATCGGCAGAAATGGCAGAATCAGAAAACGAAATGGGCGGAGGCCTCCTTCGGCTTACCCATTCCTCCGGTGCCAAAACAGGAAAAAAAGAGAGCGCAGAACCGATACTAAAAAAAGTCTCGGCCATAACAGAAGTACAGAGTCCGTATCGCAAGCGGTACACACATTTAACCAATGCGCAGACCGGCCAGGGACTTACAAGTAAAGAAATGGCTGGCAACTGGCAAAACGAAAACGAAGAACGTGAATTTACCGAACTAGAAAAAGAAAAAATATACCAAATTCTATGCGGTAAATTTCCCAAGGGAGAACAGCTCCATATGGCTAAGATCAGCAAATATTTGGTAGAAAGAGGATTTACTCCCCGCATTTATGGATTCTCCAAAATGAAAAATTTATTACAGGAGATGCACCGCTATTTGCAGATGGAAGACGTAATCATTCACGGCGTTCCCAATGTTCTTATTACCCTCAATGAAAAGCCGCAGAGCGGCAAAATGAACGTCGCCGAAGAAAAACAAGAGAAGCTTCCCATGGTCGTAGAGCAGCCAGAGGCAGGACCGTGGCCGGATATGCAGACGCTGACGGCTTCGGCTCAAAGCGACAGAGCAGGATCCAAAGTCGAATTTCAGCGTCTGGTGTATTTGCCGCCTAAAATTTTAGATTTCTTACGCCGAAAAGGGGTTATGGACCCGGATATAATTTTAGCAAGAGAATATCAGAAAAGTTTAGACGAAAAAACAGTACAGGTCAATGGCTATTCAATTATTTTTCCGCTCGGCTGCGTAGAAGGTGAAGAGCTGATTGCCGTATTAAAACGCAATGAGCGGCCATACGGAAGACAGTGGTATTTGAGCTATGTGGGTAGCGCCCGCAAAGAACCTGAAATAGAGGAAGACGAAAGGGAAGAAGATCACCCAATTCCTCCGGGTAAATCGCTGGAACATTTTGCGGATATGGGGTATTGGCCGGATTTTCTGAGGGATTTGGCAGAGATTGCGCTTCCCGAGAAATGGGACAGCCATACTCGGCGCTACGGCAGATACTATATTTTAAAAAAATATATTCAGTATACCTTTTATCGATTGCTGCAAGAAGATAAAATCTACATTTCCCCCGATCGACAGCTGGCCGCTTTTAACACTGGTCTGGTGAACAAATATTACGACGATATCTATGCCTGCTTTGTGCCCAATCCTGAAGAAGGCGGCGAAGAATGGAAATTTGAAGCTTTTGCGATTGCGGGAATTCGGGGAAAAGACGGTTATGGAAAGCTGCTAACTAGTTATTTTAATCCGCTTCCTCCGCTGCCCAGTTATGTGCAGAGCAGTGAAGATCTGATTTATGACTTGTCTAAAGAGCTGCTCACCGACTATGAGCATATTATTATTGACAATCTGCGCAGGCTTCCGCTGGGCTACCTTAGAGAATGCTGCTATGGCGATTCATACGCACTGGATTTAATATCTGAGCTGGCAAGCCGCTGGCGCAGCCCCGATGAACGCAGGGAACTGTATGGGAAGCTGACGCAGTATATTGAAGAAAACGATAAGATTTTCCGCCGGCTGCGCAGCCGACTAGAAGACGCGATTGAAGTGGCCTTAAAGCGGGTGCGCTGGAATTATAAGACAGCGATTCCCTGTTATTTTCCGAAGGGGAACTGCCTGAGCCTGATGCTGCCGCTTTGCCTGGAAGATGACGACCATACCGATGCGGCGTTAGTGGTTCAAAAGAATCCGTCGGGAAGTTATCAGGGGCAAACGCTGTTGCGGCTGGATCAAGCGTATCTGGACGCGCGGCTGATTTGTCGGCCGAATATTGATTGGCTGCAGCCAGATTACGGCAACGATTTGTTACAAAAGTATTAAGAAATGAGACAATTATTTGCGATCGAAGTTACAATACTGTTAAGAATTACATGTATTTTTTACAAAAATGCGATGTGAAATTTATACAATATGACGAAAAGATTGCGTAATGATTGACTTTTAGTATTTTACCTCTTATAATCTCATATGATCAAGTAAAGCGATGGGAAGACAAACTCCATCGGAATTCTTGTTCAAGCATAAACGGCGTGTCCTCGCGCCGTTTAGAAGGAGGTATTGTGAGAGGTAAAATAGTTTTTATGGCGCTAAGTGTCATGATGGCGGTATCGACCGGTTTTTCTCATGATATTAGTGGATATGCGTACGAAGCGCCGGTATATCAAGCGTATATGGAAGAAGAAAGCGATACGGTCGAAGGCGAAACCATGCTTTTGCCTGCGGCTGGTGAAGTTGAGTTACAGCACATTGAAAAAGCGATGGGAGAAACGCAGGCCGCGATTTCCGAGCTGGAAGAGGCTCGCCGAAAAGCAGAAGAGGAAGCGGCCCGTCAGGCGGCGGAAGAAGCGCGCAGAGCCGAAGAACAGGCGGCGCTTCCATATACGGCACAGTCTGGCGTTTCCTCCTCTGAGAGAGATATACTGGCTCGCATTGTGATGGCGGAAGCGGGATCCGAGGATATACAGGGCCAGATTATGGTTGCGAACGTCATTCTCAACCGCATAGCAGCAGGATACGGATCCAGTGTTTCAGATATCGTATTTGCACCGGGTCAATTTGAACCTGTATCTAGCGGGACCTTTTGGAGTGTTTCGCCGTCGGCGTCGGCCTACGAAGCGGCAGATCGCGCCCTGGCTGGCGAGGATTATTCGGCGGGAGCCCTGTATTTTGTTTCTCCGTATGGTGACTGTTCTTGGTTTATGGAAGCATTAACGCTGGTTACCCAGCATGGAGGTCATTTATTTTTCCGTTAAAAGGTCGGCAATGGCAAGTTCAACTCAATCAAAATAACCCCTGAGAAAGGCAGGCTTCAAAGTCTGAATTTCTCAGGGGTTATCTCGTTTTATTGAATCAGCATGGCGTCGCCAAAGCTGAAAAATCGATAGCGCTCCTGCACAGCTTCGCGGTAAGCATGCAGTACATGCTCACGGCCAGCCAGCGCGCTTACTAACATAATTAAAGTAGATTCCGGCAAATGAAAATTCGTAATGAGTCCGTCGAGTACCTTAAACTGATAGCCCGGATAAATGAAAATACCCGTTTCACGGCTGCCGCTAGTAACCAGGCCTTCCGGCGTGGCCGCTGACTCCAGCGTGCGGCAAGAGGTGGTGCCTACGGCAATGATACGGCCGCCGCGGCGCTTGGTTTCGTTAATTTCCTCCGCAGTAGCTTCGCTAATACGGTAGATCTCACGGTGCATCACATGCTCTTCAATCTCTTCCGCTTTAACCGGCCGAAAGGTACCCAGTCCAACATGAAGAGTGACGAAAGAAAGATCAATGCCAGACGAGCTCAGCTCGTCGAGCAGCTGCTTTGTGAAATGCAGGCCGGCCGTAGGGGCGGCCGCCGAACCTTCCTCGCGGGCATACACGGTTTGGTAGCGGTTACGATCTTCCAGCTTTTCATGAATATAGGGGGGGAGGGGCATTTGGCCCAGTTCGTCTAAAATTTCTTCAAAAACACCGTCAAAATCAAAACGAACCAAACGGTTTCCGTCGGGAAGCACCTTAATAATTTCGCAGGTGAGCCGGCCGTCACCAAAAGAAAGGCGATGTCCCTGACGCGCCCTTTTGCCGGGGCCGGCCAGCGTTTCCCAAATGCAGCCTGGCTCAAAACCGGCAGAGCGGATTTCTTCTTCCGAGAGTCGCTTGAGTAGTAAAATTTCTACCTGCGTATGGCTGTCGATGCGGTGCCCGATGAGGCGGGCCGGAAGTACCTTGGTATCGTTGAGTACCAAACGGTCGCCGGGCTTTAAAAAGGCTCTTATGTTTTTAAACTGGCTATGAGTGATAGCGCCGGTATGTTTATCTAACACCATCAGACGCGAATCGGATCGATTTTGCAGCGGCACCTGCGCGATCAGCTCTTCAGGCAGATCATAATAGAAATCACTGGTTTTCATAAAAAGGCCATTCCTCCTGTTTGAATCAATTCATACAAAAACCGATTATAGCACAGAAATAGGAGATTTTCCAGAAATAAATCGAAAAACAGAGCAGGAAAGGGTGTTTACTTATAAGGTGGTTTTTGGTAAAATGGTAAGGAATTCAAAAAAGAAAGGATCGGATTCTCTCGTGTATAAACCATACACTGTGCGTCATATGTATCGAAAAACATTTTTGATTGCGCTTGCGATTGCCGTTATGATTTTTTTACCGGCTAGCATTTTTGATCAGGGATATTTTATTTTTGTCGGAGACTTTAATTCTCAGCAAATTCCATTTTACAAAGTCGCTCATGCCGCGATTCGCAATGGCGAATGGGGGTGGAACTGGTATACCGACTTAGGCGCCAATTTCATAGCGTCGTATTCTTTTTATCTGCTCGGCAGCCCGTTTTTTTGGCTTACCATTCCTTTTCCCAACGACTGGGTTCCGTACCTTATGGGGCCGCTGCTCACTCTCAAATTCGCCTGCGCCGCTGTAACTGGAACCGCCTACCTCAAGCGGTATGTCAAAAACGGCGAGTTCGCCATGCTGGGCGGCATTTTATATGCCTTCTCCGGCTTTTCAATTTACAATATTTTCTTCAATCATTTTCACGAAGTGATCGTCTTCTTTCCGCTGCTTCTGATTGCCATGGACGAATGGATGGATCACGGGACACGCGGGGTGCTGGCGCTGGCTGTTTGTGCGAATGCGCTTATCAATTATTTCTTTTTCGTTGGCGAGGTTGTATTTGTCATTATCTATTCCTTCGTTCGGCTTGGCTGCGGTTCTTACCAGAAAAAAAAAAAAAAGTTTTTTACTATTATTCTGGAGGCGGTTATCGGATTCGTTATGAGCGGCATTCTCATGCTGCCTTCTATCTTAGTGGTGCTGCAAAACCCGCGGGTGGACAACCCTCAAAACGGTTTTGGTATGTGGCTGTACAGCAGCGTGCAGCGCCTTCCGGCCATACTCTTTAGCTTCTTATTTCCGCCGGAACTGCCCTCGCGGCAGGTACTACTTCCTGACGCCAATACGAAGTGGACATCGCTGAGCGTTTATTTGCCGCTATTTAGCGTAACTGGCGTATTAACTTTTGTGCAAACAAAGCGGCGGCACTGGCTCAGCTATTTGCTGCGCATTCTTCTGCTCATGGCTCTGGTTCCCGGCCTCAATAGTTTATTCGTGGCGCTCAACGCCTCGTACTACGCACGCTGGTTTTACATGTTCACGCTTATGCTGGCGCTGGCCACCGTCATTACGCTGGATCGTGGCTATGTACGGCGGATGCAGCGGGTAGCCTGGCAGGTTACCGTGCTTACTCTGGTGCTTGTCGTCATTTTGGCGGCCACGCCGCAGCTGGCCGACGGCGTGCTGGACCGGATTGGGCTGTACGACGAAGAGGACTGGATTCAGTTTATTGTGATTGGTGTAACGGCGGTGGTGTCTTTGCTGGCGCTCATTCAGTTTTTGCCGAACCTGCGAAAGAATCCGTCACTTTTTGTGGTGCAGGCGCTGGCGGCGGTTTGTATTATTTCGATTGTCTATGGAAACTTCTTTGTTTTCTGGGGCAAGAGCCGCTCGTACGATACGAAAAACTATGTAATTCCCGACGCCATAGAGGGCGAGGAAAAAATTACAATTCCTGATAAGGACGAGGTGATCCGGATTGATGCCGATGATGCGCTGATCAATATGGGTATGTTCTGGAATATTTCCTGTATGCGGGCGTTTCATAGTATTGTGCCGGTATCGATTATGGAATTTTACAATTATATCGGTGAAAGCAGGGATGTCAATTCAAAGATTCCTGAAACGCAATATGCCGTGCGCGGACTGCTTTCGGTGCATTGGTATTTTGACCGGATAGGCGCCTCCGACACATTTGGCGATCCGGAAGACGAAACGGCGGAAACACTGATGCCGGGCTATCGCTATTATGACGAAATGGCCGGATATCAGGTGTGGGAAAACGAATATTATATTCCAATGGGGTATGTTTACGACGAATATATTCTGGAGCCGGATTTGGACGAGATTCCGAATAACCAGAAGGCGAATATGATGCTGCATGCGGTATGTCTGGACGGGGCGCAGGCCGACCGGTTAAAAGATGTTTTGACCGAAACAGATAGTGCCGGGTACGTACTCAGCCGATCCAATTATTATGCGGATTGCACGGCGCGCGCGGAAAAGACGATGCAAAATCTGACCCGGACCCAAACGGGCGTAACGGCAACCAGTGATTTTACAGAGGACGAGTTTGTTTTCTTTAGTATTCCGTGGGAAGAAGGGTGGTCCGCGTATATCGACGGGCAGGAAGTGGATCTGGAAAAAGTGAATATTGGATTTATGGGGCTGGTAGTGCCGGCTGGCGAGCATGCCATTGAGCTGCGGTATGAGACGCCGGGACTCAAAGTCGGAGCGCTCTGTACGGCAGGCGGCGCTTTAGCGCT
>CALWPV010000118.1 GCA_944383515.1 uncultured Clostridia bacterium | reverse complement strand
CGATGTGGCAAGCGGAACGCAAAAGATCATCAGACAGATGGGCATGAATAGGAATATCATCTAAAACTAAGAAGTTAACACTTGGAGTTTGTCAAGAAAAAACTCCACAACATCTTGACACTGTCTTTCGCCGATTGTCAATTGACAAGCACAGCGCCTTGCAGTAAGATAATAGCATTCAAGCAGTAAAAAAAGCGGCTAGGCCGCTACATACACCGAGTGTATCTATAGGAGAACATATGCAAGACTTTAACACATTTCTTAAAGAAGCGGCCCATGTGCGTCCCAGCGCCGCACAGCTGCGCTGGATGGACATGGAGTTTTATGCTTTTGTCCATTTTAGCCCTAATACCTACACCGGTCTGGAGTGGGGCACCGGGCAGGAAGATCCGGCTATTTTTAATCCCACAGAGCTGGACTGCGATCAATGGGTGCAGGCGATCCAAAGCGCAGGCATGAAAGGGCTCATTTTAACTGCCAAGCATCATGACGGATTCTGTTTGTGGCCCTCGGCCTACACCGAGCATAGCGTAAAAAACAGTCCTTGCGGACGCGATATTGTCAAAGAGGCTTCCGATGCCTGCCGGCGTGCCGGTCTTAAATTTGGCTTTTATCTTTCCCCCTGGGATCGCAACAGCCAGTACTATGGCACCGAGGCCTATAACGATTTTTATTGCAATCAGCTAACCGAGCTGTTAACGCAGTATGGCGATATTTTCTGCGTATGGTTTGACAATGCCTGCGGCGAAGGCCCGAATGGCAAAAAACAGGTCTATGATTTTGACCGCTACATTAAGCTGATTCGCCAGTATCAGCCAGAAGCCGTTATTTTTAATGATTTCGGCCCAGATACTCGCTGGTGCGGCAACGAGGCCGGCCTCGCGCGGCATGCCGAGTGGGCGGTGGTGCCTTCCGAACTATGCTTTCGCGCTCCTAAGCAAACCGGCCCCGGTCCGCTGAGCGGCGATCTTTCCCACATGTATAATCCCGATCCCGATATTGGCGCTTTATCGAATATTTTGTATTCTAAAGGACTGGTTTTCTGCCCTTCCGAGGTCGATATGTCCATTCGTCCCGGCTGGTTCTACCACCCCGAAGAACAGCCCCATTCGCTGGATCGCCTGTTTCAAACGTATATTACCTCGGTGGGCGGTAATGCGTGCTTTAATCTGAACATACCGCCTATGCCTTCCGGCCGCTTCGCTCCGGAAGACGTGCAGCGCCTGAAAGAGCTGGGCGAGCTGCTTCGCCGCAGTTTTTCCGTCGATTTAGCGCAGCGCGCTATTTCCAGCTACGAACGGATCAGCGACACCCAGGCACGCTGGAGTCTGGAATTCAAAAATGAAATGCCGCTGCACTATGTTGTGCTCAAGGAAGATATAGCCCGCGGACAGCGCGTGGAAGGCTTTCAATTACAAGCGCTCATGCCAGACGGCACGCAGGCTGTGATCTACCGCGGCACAACGATTGGACACAAAAAAATCTGCCCGCTGCCGCCAGAAATAAAAACGAAAAAGCTTACGGTTTATATTACGGCTGCTCGAGATCACGCGCATATGCGAGCAATTCAGGTATATTGATATAATCGAATATTTTATAAGCTCTGCCATAGGTGTAACTTAAAAAAGAGGTAAGGAATTATCCCTTACCTCTTTTTGTATTTCTAGCCTATTCGGCCTATTCCGGTTTAGACGCCCTATTTTTCTCGCCGCGTACAATCCGAGATTGATTGGCAATGACTACAATACTGCTAATGATTAGCCCCAAATAATAATTGATGCCTCTGGTCACTACTAGGCCCGGTACTAAGAGAGCTGGGCCATAAACATTATAATACAGCATGCTAAACACGCCCTCAGACGCGCCCATTCCACCGGGAAGCGGCAGCGAATCAATCGACATGGCAATGAGCGTTTGCAGTGCAATCATGTCAAAAAGGCCATATTCTCCCAGTCCCATAGCCAAATATACCCAATACGCAATCGAAAACATGGCAAGCCGCTGCACAACTGTAACCGCGAATACCCGCAGCACCATTAGGTAATGCGTTCGGATATATACGGCTCCCTGCGCGTATTCTTCCAGCGAATGAAACAGCTTTTCCGTAGTCCCTTCGGGATCTTTTACCAACCGGATTTTCGCGCCAATGCGAATGACCCAGAGCGCCAGCTTTTGAATAACACGCTTAGAAAACATGGCCAACAGACAAGTCGCAATTACAATTAAGTTGATTACAAATCCGCCCCAAAACAGAAGCTGCACTCCCCAGTTGCCATTTTTAAACCATTCTGATTCCATAATCAGAACCCAGATGCCCAGGCCAATGAGCACCAGTTTATAAACAACCGTTTGCAAAAGCATGGCTAGCCCGGAGGCTGCGACCGGCACATGGTCTTTACTCATATAATATAAGCACACCGGCTGACCGCCGGAAGAAGACGGCGTAATCGCACTAAAATAAAAATCTACGCAGGCATACACAAAACCCTGCCAGTGCTTTACCGGATGCCCCAATGATTTAACAATCATGCGGATAGCCTCTCCTTCACAGAAAAAGAAAACCAGCATTAAGGAGAGTCCCAAAACCAGATAGCCGGGCTGCGCGTGGCCAATTGCCAGGCATAGCCCTTTAATCCCGATATCTTTTAGTAATACGGTGAAAGTAAACACGATAAGTAGCAGCAAAAATGCCAAACTTAATGCGTGCTTTTTGCCGCTCATCTTACCTGCCTGTCCCAAAACCTACCTCCTTATTCCGGTTTGTAGGAGCTTTTCAGCGCAACAATCCGGTTAATAACTAAATGATCCTGCTTAGAATCTTTCGGATCTGTAATAAAATAACCGTTACGAACAAACTGGAACCGAGTTCCCAGCTCTTCCTGTAAAACAGACGGCTCAATGACGGCGCGGTCCATAATGGTAACGGAATCGGGATTATGCACGTAATCTTTAGCCTCTTCATTATAAACGAACAAATGCTCATACAAACGCACTGTCGCGGGCACCGCCTGCGCCGCGCTCACCCAATGAATGGTTCCTTTGACTTTGCGCCCATCGGGAGCGTTGCCTCCCTTGGTAGCGGGATCGTAGGTGCAGCGAATTTCCGTTATCTGGCCGTTTTCATCTTTCACAATTTCCTGACAGGTGACAAGGTAAGCCCCCATGAGACGAACCTCACGGCCCGGCGCCATACGGAAGAATTTCTTTTCCGGCTCCTCACGAAAATCGTCGCGTTCAATATACAGCTCGCGGGAAAACGGAACGCTTCTTTCGCCAAGCTCCGGATTTTCCGGATTGTTAGCAATGGTAAAATGCTCCACCTGATCCTGCGGATAATTGGTAATCACCACTTTGACCGGATCCAGCACTGCCATAATTCGCTTGCTAGGCAGTTTCAAGTCGTCACGAATGCAGTATTCCAAATACCGGTAATCAATGGTCGAACCTCTCGATTTAGATACTCCCGTGCTGGTAATAAAGTTTTTAATGGAAGAAGGCGTAAAACCACGCTTTCTAAGACCGGCCAGCGTAGGCATACGCGGATCGTCCCATCCGTCAACAATTCCGTTTTCAACGAGCGCACGCAGTTTACGTTTACTGGTAACTACGTTAGTAATCTCCATTCGTGAAAACTCAATCTGACGCGGCGGATGCGGGAACAAGCCCACCTGCTCAATAAACCAGTTGTACAGCGGACGGTGATCCTCAAATTCAAAGCTGCAAAGCGAATAGGTAATACCCTCCAGCGCGTCCGACAGAGGATGCGCGAAATCGTACATCGGGTAGATACACCATGCATCTCCCGTCCGGTGGTGGTGCGCGTAGGCAATCCGGTACATGGCCGGATCGCGCATATTCATATTAGGCGAGGCCATATCAATTTTGGCGCGAAGTACCTTTTCGCCTTCTTTAAACTCACCTTTCTTCATACGCTCAAACAGATCCAGGTTCTCTTCTACGCTGCGGTTTCTATACGGGCTCTCTTTGCCCGGCTCCGTCAGTGTGCCGCGGTACGCCCGCATTTCCTCCTGTGAAAGGTCGTCTACATACGCGACGCCTTTTTTAATCAGCATAACCGCAAATTCATACAATTTGTCGTAATACTCCGAGGCATAGCACATTTTATCCCAATGAAATCCCATCCAGCGGATATCGTCCATAATGCTGTCTACATACTCGGTGTCTTCTTTTGACGGATTGGTATCGTCGAAACGTAAATTACATTTGCCGCCATACTTTTCGGCTGTGCCGAAATCTACGCAAATGGCTTTAATATGGCCAATATGCATATAGCCGTTAGGCTCGGGTGGAAACCGGGTATACACCTCGGTATTCACGCCGGTTTCGAGATCGTGATTGATCTCGCGCTCAATAAAGTTTTCTGCCTCTGGCAGATTTAATTTTACTTCTTCACTCATACTTCTTCCTCTTAACGATTAAATTCTGACAAAACCAGGCCCTCATTATGCTGATACGCCCAGTCAATATTCCATTCGTTAGCAAACAGCAGCAGATAATTGCCCTTAAAATCCTGTACAATTTTAGTGTCGGATGTCAGCGTAAGCGTATGGGGATCCAATTCTTTATTCTCGATCCACCGAATATGCTCATAGGGCAGCATCTCCATGCGAATTTCAATATTATACTCGTGATTCAACCGGTATTGCAGCACATCAAACTGCAGCGTACCGACAACACCAACAATCACTTCTTCCATGCCCTTTCCGGGCTCTTGAAATATCTGAATCGCCCCTTCCTGGGCGATTTGCGTTGTCCCTTTAATAAACTGTTTCCGCTTCAGCGTGTCCACCTGCCGCAAGCGGCAAAAATGCTCCGGCGCAAAGGTGGGGATGCCCTGATAGATCACTTTATGGTTGCTATCACACAGCGTATCGCCTATGGAAAAAATGCCCGGATCAAAAACGCTGATAATATCGCCTGCCCAGGCTTTATCTACAATGGAACGATCTTGCGCCATAAGCTGCGTGGGCTGTGACAGGCGAATTTTTTTTCCTTCCTGCACATGGTATACTTCCATGCCCTTTTCAAAAACGCCGGAACAGATGCGCATAAACGCTACGCGATCGCGATGCGCTTTGTTCATATTGGCCTGAATTTTAAAAATGAAACCAGAAAAATGATTGTCAAACGGGTCAACCATTTCTTCGCCTTCTTCTGCCTGAGAAAGACGCGGCAAAGGCGATGATGTCATTTGCAGAAAGTCGCGCAAAAACGGCTCGACGCCAAAATTAGTTAATGCAGAGCCAAAGAAAACCGGAGAAAGCTCTCCACGGCTCACCATTTCCATATCCAGCTCATGGCCCGCTCCGTCGAGCAGCTCAATTTCTTCTAAAAGCTGCTCCAGGGCTTCTCTTCCAAGAATGGATTCCAGCGCCGGATCGGTCAGCTCCATTTTTGTCGCCTGCACCGCATGACTGCCTCCCAGCGCGCTGCCGCTTTCTCCGCTTTCTTCGCTGCTAAATTTAATCAGCTCCTTGCGCTGCCGATCATACACGCCTTGAAATCCTTTGCCGGAACCGATAGGCCAATTGATCGGACAGGTTTCAATCCCGAGCTCGCCCTCAATATCGCTCATCAGTTCAAAGCTATCTTTCGCCTCGCGGTCCATTTTATTGATAAATGTAAAAATCGGAATTCCGCGCATGCGGCAGACTTTAAACAATTTGCGGGTTTGCGCCTCTACGCCTTTTGAACCGTCAATGACCATAACCGCCGAATCGGCCGCCATGAGCGTACGGTACGTATCTTCCGAGAAGTCCTGATGCCCCGGCGTATCCAAAATATTGATACAATATTCGCCATAGCGAAATTGCATAACGGAAGAGGTTACCGAAATACCGCGCTGTTTTTCAATTTCCATCCAGTCAGAAACCGCGTGACGCATATTTTTCTTTCCTTTAACCATACCGGCCTCGGCAATAGCGCCTCCATATAGGAGCAGCTTCTCTGTTAATGTAGTTTTTCCCGCGTCGGGGTGGGAGATAATGGCAAACGTTCTTCTGTTTTCAATTTCTTTATGATCCTGTTTTGATACTAAATTCCCCACAAACATCCCCCTTATACATTAAATCTGAACAGCACTACATCGCCGTCTTTCATTTCGTAGTCTTTTCCCTCGGAGCGCACCAGGCCCTTTTCTTTGGCGTTAGCCAAAGAACCGCAGGCAACTAAGTCGTCGTAGGAAACTACCTCCGCTCTGATAAAGCCCCGTTCAAAATCGGAATGAATTTTTCCTGCCGCCTGCGGCGCCAGCGTTCCTTTTTTAATAGTCCAGGCCCTGCTTTCTGTGGGACCGGCCGTCAAATAGCTGATTAAACCAAGCAGCTCATAGCTGGCGGCAATCAAACGGTCTAAACCGGTGCCCTGCACGCCGAGCTCTTCTAAAAACATCTGCTTTTCTTCTTCGTCCAGAGAAGCGATTTCTTCTTCAATTTTAGCGCAGACAACAAAAACCTGCTCGCCTTCCGCTTTGGCGTACTCACGCACTTTTTGCACCTGAGGATTGCTTTTGCCGTCGTCTGCCAGATCTTCCTCTAAAACGTTGGCTGCATAAATAACAGGCTTAGCGCTGAGCAGTTCAAAGGTATCGAGCATCGCCTGCTCTTCTTCATCGAGCTGTAGCTTTTTGGCCCGCTCGCCACTTTCCAGCGCTTCCTTTACTTTTTCAATTAAGGCCAGTTCGGCCAGCAGCGATTTATCGCCTTTAGCCTGTTTCGCTACCTTGGCCTTACGCCGCTCCAGCATTTCCAAGTCAGAAAAAATAAGTTCTAAATTAATAGTTTCAATATCGCGCAGCGGATCCACCGAACCGTCGACATGAATAATATCGTCATCTTCAAAGCAGCGCACTACATGAACAATGGCGTCGACTTCCCGAATATGGGACAAAAACTGGTTTCCCAGCCCTTCGCCCTTACTGGCGCCTCGAACCAGCCCAGCAATATCGACAAATTCAATAATAGCCGGAGTGGTTTTTTCAGATTGGTACATGTCCGTTAATACTTTAAGTCGCGGATCCGGAACCGCGGCCATGCCGACATTAGGATCAATGGTGCAAAACGGATAATTGGCGGCCGCCGCAGCGCCCGCCTTGGTTAAACAGTTAAAAAGCGTACTTTTCCCTACATTGGGAAGCCCAACGATGCCAAGTTTCATATGAATCCCTTTCTTTACTATGCCTGTCTCCCAAACAATTTAAAATTGTTCACAAAAAATCTATTGGCAGAACTCGTTCCTTGATGTATACTTAGTAGCGTACATAAATCCGGCGCCAATGGCACCGAATTTATGTGTCCTGTGCATAAGTTTGGCGCATAGCGCCAAACTTAGCAAGAATTCCGTCGGAATTCTTGCGGTCGTCATGTAACGGTATTATATCATAAACCATAGAAATTTCAAGGTTTTCCTCTGGAGCAGGCCTTAAGTTTTGTTTATGATTTGATGAAATGGGACAAACGCTAAACACTTTACGATTTCCACGAAAGGAAGGTCTCTATTATGCCTGACATCTGGTTTCCGTATTTAGGAATCGAAATTTCTCACTTAAACAAAACCGCATTTAGCATCTTTGGATTTGATATTGCTTGGTATGGCATTATTATTGCCATTGGTGTGGTAGCCGGCCTGCTTTTGGCGCGTCATCTGGCCAAAAAATCGGGGCAGGATCCGGAGCTGTATCTGGATTTTCTTATTTATGCTCTGATTTTCGCCATTATCGGTGCCCGTCTATACTATGTAACTTTTTCTTGGGATCAGTACAAAAACGACTGGACAGAAATCTTCAATCTCCGTAATGGCGGTTTAGCCATTTATGGCGGTGTTATTGGTGCGGTTCTGACCGCCATTATCTATTGTAAGATTAAGCGCTATTCTTTGCTGGAGCTTATGGACACCGCTATGCCCGGTTTAATTTTAGGACAGGCTATTGGGCGCTGGGGCAATTTCTTTAACCAAGAGGCCTTTGGCGGATACACCGACAATATTTTTGCCATGCGTCTTAATGTTGAAACCGCGGCGTACACAACGACAGAGCTTATGAAACACACCGTCACCGTAGGGGGCGTTCGTTACATTCAGGTGCATCCGACCTTTCTCTATGAATCTTTATGGTGCCTGCTTATTCTTGTTATTATGCTCATTATATTTAAACATCGTAAATTTAAAGGTCAGGTTGCTTTTACATATCTGATTGGATATGGACTGGGACGTATGTTTATTGAGACGCTTCGTACCGATCAGCTTCTTCTTTGGAATACGAATATTCCTGCCTCTGTGGTCTTTTCCGCATTTTTGGTTTTACTAGGCGTCATTCTTATGATCGTATTTGGCGTGCGATATCGCATTGAAAAGCAAAAAATAGCAATGGCAGCCGACAAGTACGCACCTGAAATTCAGGAAGAGAGCGAGTTATTCGACGATCTGCTAAACGAAGATTCTCTTTCTACTGAAGAGGCGGAGGCGCCCTCAGAGGCTACCAACGAGGCTGCCGCTTCTGATACGGCTTCTGAAAACGCCGCTGCGTCCAAAATGGCTGCGGCAGATACCAAAGAAGAAGAACTCAAAGACGAGGATCTCTGGGATTAAATTGCTTAGTTTACAATACAAAGAGGGTGTTCTTTAGCCAGCACCCTCTTTTTTATATTGAATATAAAATATTCCTCCATTAACCGTTTTCTTTGAATGAATGTGCATATGCCTAAAACGCATAATAAAAGATACTGCTTAAGCATTAGACAGCATGACATAAACACAATATAATAAGAAGTATCTTGGGACGCATCCATTTGCATCCGTTTTTAAAAGGAGGAAGAGGTTATATATGCTGGAATCTTATCGCGCCACAGATCCCGAGTTTATGGAGCGTTTTGAGCATTTCGCGTTTCATGAAGTCATCCATGAATCGGGACAGGAATTAGATCCGGTCACACGACATATTGCGATTTTCTCAACTTTACTAGGCTGTCAAGGCATTGACGTTTTTATGGAAGAACTGCCTGCTGCCTTAGAAGCCGGCGTAACTCCTGTTATGGTAAAAGAAATCGTATATCAAGCCGTCGATTATTTAGGCATAGGCAGAGTGCTTCCCTTCTTAAAGGCCACGAATGAAATTCTTAGCCGGCAAGGAATCACGCTGCCGCTGGAGGGGCAGGCTACGACTACCATGGAAAACCGGCTGGAACAAGGAGCTAAAGCACAAGCAGAAATTTTTGGCCCGTCAATGCTGGAAGCCTGGAAAGGCGGACATATTAACCGCTGGCTTGCGGCCAACTGCTTTGGCGATTATTATACCCGAACGGGGCTCACGCTGGCACAGCGTGAAATGATTACCTTCTGCTTTTTAGCTGCCCAGGGCGGCTGCGAGCCCCAGCTCACCAGCCACGCGAAAGGCAATATGAATTTGGGTAACACAAAGGAATTTCTTATTCGCGTTGTCTCCCAGTGCCTGCCTTATATCGGCTATCCCCGTAGCCTTAATGCCATTGCCTGCATTCAAAAGGCAGCAAATAAACCAGGGAAGTGCCTTTGACAGAGCACTTCCCTGGTTTATTTTACTTGCGTTATTTCTTTTGATCGTCAAATTTGAGTACGCTCATAAACGCCGACTGCGGCACTTCTACGCTTCCCACCTGGCGCATGCGCTTCTTACCTTCTTTCTGCTTCTCCAGCAGTTTTTTCTTTCGGGTAATATCGCCGCCATAACATTTTGCCAGCACGTCTTTACGCATAGCTTTAATCGTTTCACGGGCAATAATCTTTCCGCCAATCGCTGCCTGAATCGGAATTTCAAATAAATGCCGCGGAATTTCCTCTTTTAGTTTTTCGGCAATGCGCCGGCCCCGTTCATAGGCTTTACTTTCATGAACAATAAAAGAAAGCGCATCCACCATTTCACGATTGATCAGAATGTCCAAACGAACTAGTTCGGAGCGTTCATATCCCAGCAGCTCATAGTCAAAAGAAGCATAGCCACGGCTGCGCGATTTTAGCGCGTCAAAAAAGTCGTATATAATTTCGTTGAGCGGCAAATGGTACGTTAACATAACCCGCGTATCTTCAATATATTCCATGCTCTGATACACGCCGCGCCGATCCTGGCACAGCTCCATAATGGTACCCACATATTCCGTAGGCACCATAATCTGCGCATTCACAATCGGCTCTTCCATATAGGCAATCTCCGCGGGATCCGGCATATTAGAAGGATTCGAGAGCATAACCATTTCACCATCTGTTTTATAGACTTTATAAATAACGCCCGGCGCCGTTGTTACTAGGTCTAAATTAAATTCGCGTTCCAATCGCTCCTGAATAATTTCCATATGCAACAGCCCTAAAAAGCCGCAGCGAAAACCAAACCCCAGCGCCGCCGAAGTTTCCGGCTCATAAAAGAGCGACGCGTCATTGAGCTTCAGCTTGTCCAGCGCATCGCGCAGGTCCGGATATTTCGCGCCGTCAGCCGGATACAAACCGCAGTACACCATAGGCTGTACCTGCCGGTAGCCAGGCAGCGCTTCCGCGGCCGGATGCTCCGCGCTGGTAACCGTATCGCCCACACGCGTATGGCTCACTTCTTTAATACTCGCCGTAAAATAGCCCACTTCGCCAACAGCCAGTTCTTTAGCCGGAATCAACGTACCGGCGCCCATGTACCCTACTTCAACAATATCGTATTCTTTTTCCGTCGCCATCATGCGAATCCGCATGCCCGGACGCATATACCCCTGTTTTACCCGGCAGAAAACAATAACGCCGCGGTATGAATCGTATAATGAGTCAAAAATCAGTGCCTGAAGCGGCGCGTCATATTCGCCGCCTGGCGGCGGAATCATTTCGACAATCTTCTCCAAAACAGCCTCGATATTGAGCCCCACTTTAGCCGAAATGAGCGGCGCGTCCTGTGCGTCCAGTCCAATCACGTCTTCAATTTCTTTCTTTACCCGATCCGGCTCGGCCGCGGGCAAATCAATTTTATTGATAACCGGAACAATTTCCAGATCATGCTCCAGAGCCAAATATACATTGGCCAGGGTCTGCGCTTCTACCCCCTGCGCGGCGTCAACCACTAAAATAGCGCCCTCGCAGGCGGCAAGGCTGCGTGAAACTTCATAGTTAAAGTCTACATGACCTGGCGGATCAATGAAATTGAAAATATATTCTTCGCCATTTTGCGCGTGGTATACCAAACGCACCGCTTGAGCCTTAATGGTAATACCGCGCTCCCGCTCCAGATCCATATTATCCAGAACCTGATTCTGCATTTCACGATCCGTCAGCAATCCGGTTTTCTGTATAATGCGATCGGCTAACGTCGATTTCCCATGGTCAATATGCGCAATAATGCTAAAATTACGGATTTTCTCTTGATTTGTCATTTTGTTCTCTGACAAAAACCGTACCCTCCTTTTCTCTCTTCACATAATCCACCTGTTAGAAAGTGTCGCTTTCTAGCAGGGTAAGAACACCGAAAGGATTCTTGCGGACGTCCCATTGCCTTATTGTATCATGAGAAACGCCATTGCGCAACGCCTAAAGTTTTTCTTCTGCTTCTGGCTGAAAGCTTTCTTCTCTTTTTTTCAGTTAGGTTTATTCGCCGTTTAAAACTAACATAAGCACTTTCGCAAACGGTACCATCGCTGCCTTTGCTTCTTCTAATGTATTCGTCTGCGCGCCAACCTCCAGCAGCATAGAAAGCGGCGCCATATAGGTGCTGTACCGCCAGCTCGATAGATACAGCGGCCGCATAAACTCGGGGTATAGCGCGTCCGATGCCATTTTCAGCTGAAATCCCAGCGACAAAACAGATTGCAAATTTTCGTTAGGTAAATAATCAATCGGCTGCATATTGCCATTTTCGTCAAACGTTTGGCTCACGCCGGTAACCAGCATAACCTTGGCTACATCTGTTCCCTCCACATTGGTCACCAGCCGCGTATCTTCTCCCACGCCGTCCCGGTGCATATCAATCACCACCTGAATCGACGGATTTTCGGCTAAAATTTGCGGAATCGATTCGCCAACCCGCGTATACGCGCCATTGATTCCTCCTTCATCATATATCTCTGTATGGTGCAGAACGCCAATGCCATAATTTTGCTCTAAAATCTGCTTTAAGTACTCGCCGACATCTAAAATACCATATTCCTCTTTTCCAATATATCCTTCATGGCCATGCGTATGAAAAATCAGAACCTTGGGGCCCTCCAGATCAGACTCCTTTAACGTAACATCTGTCTCCATAAACGCCGAGCCATTGATAATCTCTGGCGTTGGCCGCATCGACTCAGAATCATAATTATATAATTTCACCGTTTTTTCGTAATTCTGAATCACTTGCTGATCATACACCGTTTTCAGCTCTGCCAAAGAGACATTGGTGTTAATCGTCGGAGCCGTTTCCTGTACTGTCACATAATGATCCACCGGTACTCCGGTAAAATGCTCTTCCTGCTGACTCACCTGCGCCACAGCTTCGCTCGTCTGCTCTGCCGTTAGCGCCGGCGTATCTGTATCAGAATCTACCGTATCCCAGGGGAGCACTGCTTCCACCCAGTCCTCTAACACCTGCGCCGATATCCCATTTTCATCGATCCATGGCTCGGCCTGCTGATACGGATAGGCCATATCGATCAAACCGGTAAAAAAAGCCTGCATCGACTGATCCTTGCCTATCGGTAACGCGGCTAGTAAAAGAACGGCGCACAGCGCCAAAGCGACCTTTCTCATCGACTTACTCACTCCTCCTGTACTCTTTACAGGATATGCGAGCTTAATATAAATATGCCTTCAGCTGCCCGGGTGAAAGATGGTGAAGCGCTCGATTTAAACTACTGGCTATCATCCGGCTTAGCCGCCGCATTACTTCGTCCATATCTTTAGGCGTCGCATAAAAGGCTTCTCCCTCTGGCTGTTCCGATAACGAAGCAATATCTACTACCGTTGGCACGCCTACCGCCAGCACCGGTACTCCCAGCGTCTGATACGATAACTCACGCCTGTGATTGCCCATGCCGGCGCCGGGCCGAATGCCGGTATCGCATATTTGTATGGTAGTTACCAAACGCTGCAAGCTGCCTGCTGCCAGCGCATCCACCGCAATCACCCGTTCCGCATGCAGCTGTTTTACCAGCGCCTTTACCATTTCACTCGTTTCAACGCCCGTCTGTCCCATAACCCCCGGCGATAACGCAGCCACCTGTGCCAGTGTATGTCTAAATTCCTCAGGAATTGCTTCCTCCGGTAAATGCCTGGTCACGAGCAGCTGATCTACCACCTGTGGTCCCAGCGCGTCGGCTGAAACAAACCGGTTCCCCAGGCCTACAACCAGCGTAAGCCCTCCGCTAACAGAAGGCTGTAAAAAATCTTCCCAAATCTTTGTCAGCGCATTGATAATGCGTTCATGAATATCTAAGCAGTTATCTCGTAAGTAAGGGCACTCCAGCGTCGTATAACGTCCCTGCGGCCTACGAAGGCGCCTTGCGCCTTCCGGCGTTGTAATCCGCACCGTTGAAACCGTGATTTCATCTTCTCCCTTTTCCTCCCACCACTGCGCTCCGCTCAATTCCTGCGCCGCATTCATGGAAATCCAATGCTTAATTTCTTCAATCGCTAAATCCGTTCGCATATCCTCTCTCCTCTCTTACATAGAAGTAGTTAGGCGTTTGCAAAACGCCTAAGCCCGCATAAAATCGGACTTTTTTCTTTGCTAAAAAAGAACAACTCCTCACAGGTTTGTGGTAAAATTGAGATATCCAGTAACAATTCACCATATC
>CALWPV010000117.1 GCA_944383515.1 uncultured Clostridia bacterium | reverse complement strand
TCCTGTACGCGTTTTTGAATCTGGCGTCCGTGCCGATAGTACTGCCAAAATACATACTGCCGCTTGGGTCCCTTCCACAGCAGGCAGCCCGGCGAATGCACCAGCTGCTCCTGCAGCGAAAGCAAACAGTAGTACTGCGTTAAAAAGTCCTCTTTCAAGCGAGTAACCGATACATCTCTTAAGTAATCCATGGATATTTTCCTTTCATTTTACCATCGAGCCTACTTCCCAAAAATCCCCCTCTATATATAACTATCGTACAAATTTCCCTTACTGTTCACACTTTGAAACCAAAAAAATTTTTTTCATGAAAACTATACAACTAAAACACCATACAAACTACGAAATTTATTACAAACATACGCAGTGTCCGGCCAGTTACCCAAAGAAAAAAGCGCAAGCAGATACACCGCTTACGCCTTCCTTTATTTTTAACCCAACATCATTCTCGAGCCCGCCGCCCTTCGTAAGGCGCTTGCTCATAAAACCGCTCCTTCGCGGCATACATCTTCTTTTCCGCCGCTTTAACCAGGTCAGCCAAAACAGAAAATCGCTCTTCCCACTGGATGCCTACGGAAACATAGTAGCCCTTGGCCTTCAGCGCCTCTTCCATCGCCTCGCTTCGCCGCTGCACCTCTGCCTCCGTCTCTCCCGCAACAAAAACAATAAATTCGTCTCCGCCAATACGATACGCCTGCTCCATGCCAAAACAAGTTCGAATACAGTCCCCTACAGCCCTGAGCATTTGATCGCCTCGATCATGCCCTTGCGTATTGTTCATTTCATGGAGTCCGTTCACATCAATATATACGCAGGCCAGCGCTCCTCGTTCTTCCGCATCCAGCTTCAAAATATCCCTTTCATACCGGTTCCGATTCAACAGCCCCGTTAACGCGTCACGATCGCCCCGCTTCTTAATCTCCGTATAAATCTTTAAATTGCGGCAGAACATGCTAAAGCTAAACTCCATATTTTTCAATAACGCCACCGGCGTCTGTTTAACCGTTATATTACAGCATTCCAATATTCCGCAAATATCGCCCGCCATATCGGCCACGGGAACGGCTATACAATTATCAATGCCTTCACGCTCCTTGGAAGTAAACACGGCCTCTAACGCTCTGTCATGGCTTGCCTCCAGCGTATCCTGCCCCTTCTCAAAATGCGCAAGAACCTTAGCCACATGGCCTTCTTGCAGCTCTTTGCGCCCCTCCCGAAAGGCGCCGTCCTTCCAAAGAAAAGAGGCCGGCTCATACTGCGAGCCAACAACCCAAAAGCTCACGCTTTCCGCGCCCAAAATACTACCGATCTTCTCCAGCGCCGCCCATATATTTTCCTTTCTTTCATGCGCGTTAAACAAGAGTTTTTCCACGTCATAGATATAATTCAGCATTTCCAGCTGATGCTGCTTTTCTCCCGTTACGCGGCGCACATAGCGAACCATCCACAGAAAATAAAGGATAAAGCAAATCAGCTCAACAAACAAGAAAATATTCATGGCCCGCTCTATGGCACTCGCACTGGCAAACACAACGCTCTCCGGAACCGATACCGCAATTCTCCATTCATTGATCGCCATGGGCTCATAATAAAAATAAAGATATTCACCCGCGGTGCGGGAAACAAAGACCACATACCGGCTCTCACCGTTATAAACTCCCTGCCGCATCTGCTCCGGATCATACCCCGGCGCCATTTCTCGCTCGCCGAGCGCCCACATGTTGCCCGTTTCGCCCGGGTGCCATGTGTCCACTAGAAAATCGCCCGTTTCGCCGTCAATAATATAAAGCGCGCCTTGCCCGCCATACGGATTGAGGTTCGCCTCTTCCGGCAGCCGCCCCAGCTCAACCACCCCATACAACATGGCCACCGTTTCCCCCTCTCGAATCACGGGAACATAATGGCGCACAATATATTGATCCGTATTCGTAAGATCCGTTTCTCTATCGGTAATATGCGCTCCTTTAGCCGCCTCCGCCGCAAAAGATATCCGCCCCGACGCGTCCACCTTCGTGCCGTCCGATACCAGCACCGTATCATCCGGAAGCAGCAGCTCCATGCGCGACATCATGCCCACCGCCGTATAAGAACTCAGCAAATTCCGCAGCTTCTCCGACTCCAAGTCTTCATACCCGGCAATCACATTCGCTAATAACTCCAGTTCCTCCCTGTCACTGCGCACATAGGTCTCTATTCGATCCGCTAAATCGCCGGCCTCTTCATAAAGCCGATTAAAACATTTTTCCTCTTCAATATGGTTAATATAATGAATCACCCAAAAGGAAACCAGCACAATCAGTACAATCATTACAGCCGTGATCAGCAGCGGCCGGCTCAAGCGAACCGTGTTAGGCGCTTTCTGATTAACGCGTTTCATACTCAAACCTTCTTTTCTAAAGCATAGGCCCCGCCCAATCCCTAGGCGAGGCCTCTCATTAACCAAGATTATTCAAATTCTCATTCACCTGCTCCAGCAAAGACCTATACTTCTCGCCCTTCGCCTTCTCGGCCTCAACCACCTGCGCCGGCGCCTTCGCCACAAAACCGGCGTTCGCCAGCTTCTTCTCCACGCGCGCAATCTCGCCTTCCAGTCTGGCCTTCTCTTTCTCCAGGCGCTCCCGCTCCTTCGCCAGATCCACCAGCTGTTCCAGCGGAATAAACACCGTACCGTCCTGAATCGGAATCGACACCGCGCTATCCGGAATGCCGCCGCGGTCCGCCTGCACCGACACCTGCGTCGCAAACGCCAGCGGTGCCAAAAAGCTGCCGCCACGCCGGAAAATATCCTGCACCTTCTCGTTTGCCGAAACCACAATCACCTGCGCCTTCTGCTTCGGCGGCACATTCATCTGCGAACGCACATTCCGAATGCCGCGAATGGCCTCCTTCATGCGTTCCACTTCCTCTTCCTCGGCCGCAAAATGCAGGCTCTCTTCATACTGCGGCCAGGCCGCAAACATGATGGTGTCTTTCTCCGGTTCCAAATACGAATCAATCTCCTCGGTAATAAACGGCATAAAAGGATGCAGCATTTGCAGCCCCTTGACCAGAACGGTTTTTAACGTCCATAGTGCCGCCGTGCGGCTCTGCCCTTTCTCGCCGTATAGACGCGGTTTCACCATTTCAATATACCAGTCGCAAAATTCTTCCCACAGGAAGCTGGTGATTTTTTCGCTGGCCACGCCCAGCTCATATTTGTCCAGATTGTCCGTCACTTCTTTCGCCAGCTGGTTGACCTTAGACAAAATCCAGCGGTCGGCCGCCAGCAGATCTTCGCTGCGCATGGTCTCCGGCAGCTCCTCGTCCAGGTTCATAAGAATGAAGCGCGAAGCATTCCATACCTTGTTGGCAAAGTTTCGGGACGCTTCTACCCGCGACCAGATGAAGCGCATGTCATTGCCTGCCGCATTGCCGGTTACCAGCATAAGGCGCAGCGCGTCGGCGCCGTACTGATCGATCACTTCGAGGGGATCAATACCGTTGCCCAGGCTTTTGCTCATTTTAATTCCATTCTCGTCGCGCACGATACCGTGAATCAGCACGTCTTTAAACGGCACCGTACCGGTGTATTCCAGCGCGGAAAAGACCATGCGGGAAACCCAGTAGGTAATAATGTCGTAGGCCGTTACCAGCACGCTGGTGGGGTAGAAATAGCGGTACTCCGGCGTATCCTCAGGCCAGCCCAGTGTGCTGAAGGGCCATAGCGCCGAGCTGAACCAGGTGTCCAGCGTATCTTCGTCTTGGTGCCAGCTAGCGGCGCCGCATTTTTCACAGGGGCCTGTGGGCATGGTTTTACCCACCTCAATATGGCCGCATGCGTCGCAGTAGTAGGCCGGAATCTGGTGGCCCCACCAAAGCTGACGGCTAATGCACCAGTCGTGCAGATTTTCCATCCAGTTCAAATACATTTTGTCAAACCGCTGCGGAACAAACCGGAAGTCGCCCTTTTTCAGCGCTTCAATGGCCGGTTTGCGCAGCTGATCCATGGCCACAAACCACTGCGGCTTAATCATGGGCTCCAGTACGCTGCCGCAGCGATCGTGCGTACCGACGTCATGCGTGTAATCTTCAATACGGGTCAAAAAGCCCTGCTCCTTCAGATCGGCCACAATAGCTTCGCGCGCCTCGTAGCGGTCCATACCCGCATACTTGCCGGCCAGCTCATTCATGTGACCGTCATCCGTGAGCACGCAGATCTGCTCCAAATTATGACGCAGCCCTACCTCAAAGTCGTTCGGATCATGCGCCGGCGTAATTTTAACCGCGCCCGTACCAAACTCCTGCTCTACATAAGCGTCTTCAATAACAGGAATTTCGCGCCCCACTAACGGCAAAATCAGCATTTTGCCCACTTTGTCCTGATACCTGGGGTCGCCCGGATGCACTGCTACCGCCGTATCGCCCAGCATGGTTTCCGGACGGGTGGTTGCCACTTCAATGTAGCCGCTGCCGTCGGCATACGGATACCGCAAATGCCAGAAATGGCCCGCCTGCTCTTTATACACTACCTCGGCGTCGGAAATAGAGGTATGGCATTTCGGGCACCAGTTAATAATACGGTTCCCGCGATAAATCATGCCCTTCTTGTACAGGCGAATAAAAACGTCTTGCACGGCCTCCGACAGGCCTTCGTCCATAGTAAAGCGGGTGCGGTCCCAGTCGCAGGAAGCGCCCATTTTTTTCAGCTGAGAAATAATGCGGTTATGGTAAATTTCTTTCCAAGCCCAGCCTTCCTTTAAAAACGCCTCCCGGCCGATATCATGCTTATCGACCCCTTCTTTAGCCAGCTTCTCAATAATTTTTATTTCCGTGGCAATGCTGGCATGGTCGGTGCCGGGCTGCCACAATACGTTATAGCCCTGCATTCTCTTCCAGCGCACCAAAATATCCTGCATGGTATTATCCAGCGCGTGGCCCATGTGCAGCTGCCCCGTAACATTCGGGGGCGGCATAACAATACAGAACGGTTTTTTACTTTCGTCTACTTCGGCATGGAAATACTTTTTCTCTTCCCATTTTTGGTACAACCTAGCCTCAATCTGGTGCGGATCGTAGGTTGTTGGTAAATTACGCATATTATCCTCCATTCTGAAGCGCTTTAGCGCGAAGGTCGCGGCGCAAATTTGAGATTTGCGCCTGCGAAGAAAGCTATTTGTGGCGCTTCGGCACAAATAGCCGTGTGAAAAATCAGCTATTCAAGCTGATTTTTCACACTTACTCCTCCTTACAGAAAATAAAAAAGCGGTTTTCGCCTGCTAAGGGCGAAAACCGCGGTACCACCTTAATTTTTACTCATGCTGCCTGTAACGGAGCAACCCGGCTAAAACTACGAAACGGACGCGCGCCTACCCGTTTTTTCACCTTAGCGGCTCTGAAGCTACCTTCTGCCCTGCGAACGACCGGGAAACCTTTCAGCCGGTGAGTCTCCTTCTCTGCTGCCTGCCGGGGCATACTCCTCTTCATCACTGCTTTTTCTCAGATTGCTCTTATCATACCGGCTTTTTTCGCCGTTGTCAAGAAAAAAGTGCAAATGGCACTTCTTTATTTGCCCGCCGCCTTCAGGCCATGGCTTGCATTTTTTCAAAAAGCAGGTATAATGAATAGAAAATACCCTAGCAAAGGAGGTGGCGCCCATGATGGCAGATAAGCAAACGGTCGGCCGGCTGCTGAAAACGGCACGCGGTCAGATTGACGGCATTTTAAAAATGATCGACGAAGATCGGTACTGCATGGACATTTCGCACCAGGTTATGGCTACCGAAGCCATTTTACGCCGCGCTAATAAAGAAATCATTCGCGCACATATGAAAGGATGCATCTCCGATGCGCTAAACAGTGGAAACGGTGATGAGAAGATCGACGAGCTCATGGATATTTTAGACAAGTTCAGCCACTGATTACTTTTTTTGAAAGGATAGAGGATATGAATTTACAAGATATCAGCGGCCAGCGGCAGCTGGCATTTATGCAGCAGTTTGATTACATTCGCGAAGCCGGAACACCGGCCGAGCACAAGGCCGCCGAGGCCATTACCAAAGAGCTGGCTTCGTTTGGCGTAACCGGCGTACTGGAGCCATTTACCATTGACACATACGCCGTCGATAAGGTCACGTTCACCGTAACGGAGCCGTATGAGAAAACGTATACCGTAGCTGCCTACGGGCGCTGCGGCAGCACGCCGCCGGAAGGTGTGGAAGCGCCTTTTCTGTACGCGGAAAACGGAGACGATATTAGCCTTGCCTATGCCGCCGGCAAAATTGTTATGGTCAACGGCCCGATGCGCCCGGACCTGTATCAGAAAGTGGTAACCGCAGGCGCCGTAGGCTTTCTCACCATTGGCGGCACCCCTATTGACACCGGCGCCGACCGCACGCCCGAAGGACGCGCGCTGCCGCGCCTGAAGGAAACGCCCATTCAGGGAGCTGTGCTTCACCACCTAGACGCCATTGAAATTGTAGAACGCGGCGCTAGCCGTGCCCGCCTAGTCGTGCGCCAGCATGAAACGCAGGCAACCTCGCATAATGTAATTGCCACCATTGCCGGTTCTGATCTGGCCGACCAGGTGCTTACGCTCACGGCGCACTACGACTCTGTACCCGCCGGCAAAGGCGCCTACGACAACATGGCCGGCGCTGCCATTATTATGGAGCTTTGCCGTTATTTCGCCGCGCATCCGCCGCGCCGTACCCTGCAGTTTATCTGGTTTGGCGCTGAAGAAAAGGGACTGCTGGGCAGCCGCCATTTTGTCACAAAACATGAAGAAGAGCTGAGCCGCCACCAGTTTAATATGAATGTAGACCTGGCCGGACAGCTTGTCGGCGGCACCGTTGTGGGCGTAACCGGCGACATTGCCATTTGCCACGTCATTGAATACATGGCCCGTGAAATCGGTTTGGGGCTCAGCACCAAACATATGGTATGGAGCAGTGATTCCAACTGCTTCGCCTGGAAAGGCGTACCGGCCATGACGCTCAACCGCGACGGCTTTGGCATGCATACCCGCCACGATACCCTTGACCTGATTTCGCCATGGTCACTGCAGCGCAGCGCGCAGATTCTGGGCTATATTGCCGATCGCATCGCCAATATTACGGCTATGCCGTTTCCCCGCACCATTCCCCAGGAATTCGCCGAAACGCTAAGCCGTCAGTTTAATCGATAATTTGCATACCGCATATAACATACCCCGTAAAAACCCGGTTTTTACGGGGTATTCCGTTATTTTTTCCCTGCTCTTGACAAATACTACCTTGTGGATTATAATAAGCCCATAACCACCCCCTGGGGGGGTGTCCAAAAAGGATCCTGTTCTCTTTTCCTAAACAGCGTCCCCCTAGTATTTCGTTATTTTATAGAGGAGGGTTTCCCTATGAAAGAAAAATATATGATTACCGGTATGACCTGCTCGGCCTGCTCCGCCCGCGTCGATAAATGCGTACGGAAATTAGACGGGGTGAAAGACGTCAATGTGAATCTGCTCACCAACAGTATGAGCGTGGTTTATGACGAATCGGTTTTAAATCCGGATACCATTGTAGGCGCTGTCACCGATGCCGGCTATGGCGCCTATCTCGATCAGCCGGCCGCGGCCGCGCCTGCCTCGGGTACGGCGCGCGCCAAAAAGCCCGATGTGCTGGCCGAGCAAATGAAGAGCATGAAGCACCGCCTTATCGTATCGTTTGCTTTTTTAATTCCACTCATGTATATCTCTATGGGCTCCATGGTGGGGCTGCCGCTGCCCGGCTTTTTAGACGGCATGGAAGACGCGGTGGCCTTTGGATTAACGCAGTTTCTTCTGTGCCTTCCCATTATTTATGTTAACCGCAAATACTATCAGGTTGGCTTTAAAACGCTGTGGCACCGCGCTCCTAATATGGATACGCTTATTGCCATCGGCAGCAGCGCGGCGCTGATTTACGGTCTATTCGCCATTTACCGTATCGGTTACGGGCTAGGCGTACAAGACATGGAGCTGGTGCACCAATACCATATGGATCTGTATTTCGAGTCGGCCGCCATGATTGTTACCCTGATTACCCTAGGCAAAACCCTGGAGGCTCGTTCCAAAGGCAAAACCGGGGAAGCGCTTTCTAAGCTTATGGATCTGGCGCCCGAAACCGCGTTAGTGGAACGCGGCGGCCAGCAAGTGGAGATCCCGTCTGCCCAGGTTCAATCGGGCGACACCGTGGTTGTTAAACCCGGCAGCCGCATTCCCGTAGACGGCGTGATTATAGAGGGCAGCTCCAGTTTAGACGAATCCGCCATTACCGGCGAAAGCATTCCCGTGGAAAAGGGCCCCGGCGACACCGTTGTCTCGGCTACCATGAATAAAACCGGCTTTTTCAAATTCCGCGCTACCAAGGTGGGCGACGATACCACGCTGGCGCAGATCATTCATTTGGTAGAAGACGCCAGTTCCAGTAAAGCGCCCATTGCTAAAATTGCCGATAAAATTGCCGGTATTTTTGTTCCTATTGTTATGGTCATTGCCTTACTGGCCGTGATTGTTTGGCTGCTTATGGGCTATTCCTTTGAGTTTGCCATGTCTACCGGCATTGCCGTGCTTGTTGTCTCTTGCCCCTGCGCGCTGGGCCTGGCCACACCGGTTGCCATTATGGTGGGTACCGGCAAAGGCGCTGAAAACGGAATTCTCATTAAATCCGGCGAAGCGCTGGAAACCGCTCACAGCATTGATACCGTGGTGCTAGACAAAACCGGCACCATTACCGAAGGAAGGCCCCAGGTTACCGATATTATTTCTGTGCTTCCGGCCGATCAGCTGCTGCAGATTGCCGCCGCTCTTGAAAAGCCTAGCGAACATCCGCTGGCGGAAGCCATTTTAAAACAAGCCGAAGGGCTGCCGGCGCCTTCCGTAGAAAGTTTTGAGGCTCTCAGCGGCCGCGGCGTTACCGGTCTCATTGAAGGCAGACGCTATTATGCCGGCAACGAAGCGCTTATGACAGAGCACCATATCGATATCAGCCGCGCCAAGGGCGACCTGGCCCGCCTGGCGGACGAGGGGAAAACGCCGCTGCTTTTCGCTACCGATGCCGAATATTTAGGCATTATCGCTGTGAGCGACGTTGTTAAACCGACCAGCCGCGCGGCGATTCAGCAGTTTAAGTCCATGGGTATTCAGGTAGTTATGCTTACCGGCGACAACCAGCGCACGGCCCAGGCTATTCAAAAGCAGCTGGATATTCCTTCGGTCATTGCCGAGGTGCTACCCCAGGACAAAGAACGTGAAATTGCCCGCCTGCAAAGCGAAGGCCACCGCACCGCCATGATTGGCGACGGCATTAACGACGCGCCGGCTTTGGCCCGCGCCGACGTAGGCATTGCCATTGGCGCCGGAACCGACGTCGCCATGGAAAGCGCCGATATTGTTCTCATGAAAAGCGACCTTATGGACGCCGTAACCGCCGTTCAGCTCAGCAAAGCAGTGCTGCGCAACATTAAAGAAAATCTATTCTGGGCTTTCTTTTACAATACCATTGGCATTCCGCTGGCCGCCGGCCTGCTCTTTATTCCTTTTGGTTTAAAGCTGAGTCCTATGTTTGGCGCGGCTGCCATGAGCCTAAGCAGCGTGTGCGTTGTTTCCAACGCCCTGCGGCTCAAATTCTTTAAACCCCGTAAGGTATCTGTTTCTGATACCCCCGCCGCGCGGGAAACAGCGCCGCATTCGGTGCATATTACCCAGCTGGAGGCTTCGGAAACGGTTCCCCATATCACTACTACCCCAAAGGAGGAAATCACTATGAAAATCAATATTGAAGGCATGATGTGCGCGCATTGCAGCGCGGCTGTAACCAAAGCGCTGAACGCGATTGACGGTGTTAACGCACAGGTTAGCCTAGAAGATAAGGCTGCCTATGTAACACTGAGTCACGACGTCTCGAAAGAGACACTCACCCAGGCAATCGTCGACGCCGGCTACGAAGTAACCGGAATCGAAGATTAATTCATTTCTCTCCAGAAAAGGGCTGCCCTAGATTGGCAGCCCTTTTTCTTAGCGGCAATTACGCTTTAAGAAGCGCGGCATACGCTTCCCGCTTCTCTGACGTAAGATTGAGCAAATTGAGTCCCTGCTCCGGGCTCCAATTCAAATTTTGCAGCACTGCCTTAAGAACCGTAATGGCCCCTTCGTCTTCTCCTTGTTCGTAGCCTTCTTTGACGCCTTTTTGGTAGGCCTGTTGTAACAACTCTTCCACTGCTTTTCCCATAGAAATGGTCCCCCCTTCTCCTGCCGGCATGGTTTCTATGTCGAGTTTTAATGCCAGAATTTGGCTAACCACCTGAGCGGCCGGTCGGTCCATAGCCTGCCACGCCTCAGTTTGCAACCCCTTGGCAAGCTGCTCTGCATTTTCGTTCCACTTCAAAGCTTGCAGTACAGCCCTAGGCCCGGGGGCTATCTGCGCCAAATCCTCATCGCTCATGGCACAGGGTTCCAGTACGTTAAGGCTAAGATCCAAACTATAACGCACGGCTATGCTTTGCGGCGCCTGAAACATATCGGCCAGGCTGCGCGGACCGCTCCAGGCCCGCGGCGACGCATACAGCACCGCTAAAACAACCGGCTTAATTTTGTCTTCGGCATAGTATCCCCCCAGGTACGTTTCCGCTTTCGCCGCGGCGCCTTGCTCCCGCTCTTTTTCCTTCCGGTGGCGGCCGCGAATTTTCTTAATTTGCTCGCGATATATAAGCGCCGCATAAAACTTCGCCTGCGCCGGCATAACCAGACAAGCGCTGGCTCCTTCTTGGACAACAAGAAGTATATAAAACGCATGATCGTCTTCCATGACGAGCACCTCTCCGTCGCTTGCCGCGCACCGCTTCGTACTTTGCAGCATAGCTTTAAACTCCGTCCCCCAGTCGCTCAGCTTCTCGGCCTCAACCACCTTCTCTTTCAACAGGAAATTGAATAGATCGGCAAACCGCTCCCTGGATTGCCAGTATGATTTCATGGTACTTTCGTGCTCTGCCATTCTCTCCTCCCATGACGAGGCAGCGTACTGCAGCTTACTGCCGGTATGAAGTTGTCAACAAGCTTCTGGCATAACTTTACCATAAACCAGGGGCCTTCGCAAGCCAATTATTCGTTCCAATTTTCACAAGATTTTTTCGTCCGTTTTTATTTTATATGTTTATTATGAATAATTTTATATCCAGTATGACTGATTTTATTGGATATTTTAACTATATCCGTACCTTCGACACTGACGATTAAATGAGTGTGCTCTCGCCGTATCTCACCGTCATATTTCCTTCCACGACGGTCATAATACCTATAAAACCTTTTAGCATACTATTTTTCGCATTCCGAAATTACCCCCGCTCGCGCGGGGAAAAGGTCAAAAGTCTGCTGAATAAACTTTCTCGCCTGGGATCACCCCCGCTCACGCGGGGAAAAGTTGATGGCGTGCGCGTTGCATTGTAACGATTGAGGATTACCCCCGCTCGCGCGGGGAAAAAACTAAAAAAACCCTATTTTAAGCCACTCTTCTTTTCTCCAAAGTCACATTTCATTTAGTTTGCAATATATTGTATAGACCAGACGGCAACCTTCTAAGGCTCTACAAGCATATTTTGCCGGTATCATAAAATACTTTGCCACCGTTATTAATTTTCAATTTTGAAGTTTGTGAATCTTCCAGCGGACTATATTCTGTAAATCTATACACTGATTTGTCAAAATAGCCGCACCATTTACAAGCAATCCACAGAAATTCCATATCAAAAGAAATGTTATATCTGACCAGAAGACTTTACCCGATACATTCAATCATAAATCGTCCATAACTACATGGCGTTTTCTTGCTCTTCGAATCTTTTAAGCTTCTCTCTTTTCTCGTTATACAGCTCAATTTTTGTTTCAAATACAGCAAAAAAGCTCGTTTAGGGACCCCTTTCTCCCACAAGGAGCCAAGATGCTAGTCTTGGCTCCTGTCATCAGACAATTGGATTGCGCACTGCCAGAGTCTAAAGTTCTATCTCAGAAGGCAGGGCTCCGCCACCACAAAATACTCAGTAGTATTGCAATTACACCTAAATGGACTTACTCTTGTTTTTCCTCATAATAAGCTTTGTATTGCTTTTCAAATTCTGACACCTCTTTGCCCATAAGCTTAGCCGCCTCTTCTATGCTACATTTCTTATTTTTCACCAGCTGGTTAAGAATAAGCATAGCGCCCTCTTCTCGGCCTTGCTCTCGGCCTTGCTCGAGACCCTTCTCTAGCCCTTGCTCTAACCCTTGCTTAAGACCTTGTTCTAATCCTTGCTTAAGACCTTGTTCTAATCCTTGCTTAAGGCCCTGTTCTAATCCTCGCCGAATACTTCTCTCCATAATTCCAGCACTTAGATTACACATTTCCTCTACCTCCTCTTTGATTGTTTCTGTCATGGCTATTTGAAATTCTTTCGATAATATCGTTTTCTTTTCCTCTGGCGTTTTTTTCTCTGAAAAAATATAACTTAATAACCTAATCGCATCGTCCTGACTTCGCTCTCCCTCCTTGCCAAGACGCAAAATAACAACTCGAATCAGGTCGTAATTCTTCTGCTGTTCCTGGTATGTCCCTCTTCTGCACTGCTCTGTGAAGCTGTATTCATTCATACTATCAGCTCGCTGCTTAGCTGTATCTTCACAGATCCAGATCGACACCACCTTTTTTATCTTGTTGTACTCCTGATTTTTAAACCCTGTTCCGCGCTGCGCCGATATCATCCTTGAACCATAGTATATACCTCGTTTAACAATCGGATACCCTGGCGTATCATTATTTTGCACTTCAATATTAATGATTGCTTCTACCCTCTCTCCCTGCCCAGGTAAACACACCATAAAATGGATATCATAACGCACCGCCCCTTCTACAATCGATACGTCTTCTGTCGTAAAAGTGGACAAGCGATTACTTCCGCTCAGAGAGTCTTTCTCCGCAGGCAAGTCCTGCTGCACCGCCATCTGTGCCACCTGAGGCATTCCTTCAATATACCGTTCTGCAATGTGTTTCACAGACGTATTTTGAAATTCCTCCATTGTACTCTTTAAAATATAGGCGAGAATAGATTTTTGTGCTACCAGCCTTCGGGCCGCGGCGTCGTAACGCGCTCTCTGACCCGCTACGTCTAAGTCTTTGGCAATTTCACTAGTTCTTGTGCGTTTCATTATGTCTCACTCCTTTTATAAAATATGTAAAAAGAAGGAATACCATTCAAAGACGCAGCCATCCAGGTAGCAAAAGCAATAGTAACATAAGACTTTTCTGTAGTTATCGTACCATATTCCTCTCTACAGGGCAAGGAGAAACTGAAAACAAAATTAGGTTATTACACAGCGCTTCCATTACCGGAAGCTTTGGGCCTATACAGATAGGCTAATAGCGCTGATGATTACAAGTACGCAAACGATAAAACAAAACAGTTTCCCAATGAAAAATTTTCTATATACTATATCTGTCTGAGCAGACGCTAATAGTATAAGCTTGTCTGAAATAGCGCTGGCGGCCTTATCTAACAACCGGTTTAGCGCCACATAATATATTATCAATAGCGCGGAGCTTATTGTTAAGAGCGACTCCAGACTAACCGCTTCTAGAATGCAATTGACTATGTATAACGAACCAGAAAATAACGTTGTCAGAAACGCTAATTTTACCATTTCTTTTCCAATAGGGTAGATCATGGCCATAATGACACTGACTACTTCATTGACAAGAGATCCTACGTTGGCATTGCCACTCAAAATGTTGAAGACAAAATAAATAACGCCGCCAATCAACCAAATCGATATAACCACCTTTGTACAATTTAAAACGGCGTCCGTCCAGGTTACAGGCGCCACGCAAGAAACGGCGATCAAGGCCTGTAGCACATAGGCGGCAATAAAACACACTATTTTTTCCACTCACGAATCTTTTTTAATTCTATCGGTAATAAAGGAATCTATATTACTAAACAAAAACGCTGCCGGAATTTGAGGCAACATGGCCTGCGCCATATTCACAACTATTTCGTCCCTAGCCGTTTGAGAAAGCCCCGGGGTGTCTAGAATTACGTCGCAGTATTCTACCGCCAGCATACGAGGCGTTTCACCCGTAAGATCAGAAAACGTATTCTGCGCCAACACCGAGAATATCCATTCTGCATGTCCCATAAGAAGGCATACTAAAACAAAAAGCAAAACGGTAAATAATAAATATACCCATGCGGGAACGC